>JAFSLL010000267.1 GCA_017448455.1 Oscillospiraceae bacterium
AGCATTGGGACTTCACCGAACGCGGAATTATCCAACAGTATGTTGCGAATGGCTGTATCAACGCTCAAGCCGGATGAAAAGCCTATCGTACATTCAGATCGAGGATGCCATTATCGTTGGCCGGAATGGATCTCAATTATAGAAGAAGCCGGACTGATACGTTCTATGTCGAAAAAAGGCTGTTCCCCAGATAATGCAGCATGTGAAGGATTCTTCGGACATCTTAAGACAGAAATGTTTTATAATACGAACTGGGGCAATGTATCCATCGAGGAATTTATTCAAGAAGTCGATCAATACTTGCACTGGTACCGAGAAGATCGGATAAAATTATCCCTCGGTGGGCTCAGCCCTATTAACTACAGAAGGAGGATGGGTGTGGCAGTCTAAAAAAATGTCCGCACCTCCCTACCATAACTTATCTACATAAATGAAGCTGTCATTCATTCCGTATTCATGCAGAGCAGCAACCTGGCGATCTATGTTTTGATCCTTTGTTGAAACTCTGATGTATCCATATGTAAGCCCTCCCATTGTCATTTCCTCCATTCACAGATTTACTATTCGTGGAAACCCTGAGCTGTTCCCTGGCAAGTGCCGAAATGATTTTATGTACAGCCAGAACTCTTGTGTTATGCCCTGACAGGGGATATAATATAAGAAAACAGACAAGAAGGAGTATCGTCATGATTTCATTAAAAGGACCGGGATTTAAAATTTTTGCTGCAGTCATTGCGGTGATTGCGCTGGTCTTCGGTATCTATTCGACATTCATCCAGTCAGCAGGCTATGAGAAAACGACGGCGACGATTATATCCATTGAGAAGGATCTGGAATCCACGGATGATGATTCCTATATTGTTACAGCCAGGTATACGGTGGATGGCAAGGAATACACCAACGTATTGAATTCCTACAGCCCTTCCTATAAAGAAGGCAGCACCGTTGAAGTGCGTTACGATCCTGCCAACCCGAATAAGATCACATCCGGCTATGGAATCGGTATCTACGCGATGGTGGTTGGCGCTGTCATCCTCCTGACGATCGTGTTCTTAACGGTCAAGCAAAAGAAATCTCTCGATCAGCTTAAGGAAAACTACGGAGAAATCCATTACCTCCCATCGGAGAAGGGAGAAGAACGTGAGCTGTACTTTATCACCGATCTTGGCACGCCCAAATTCGGTCACCGTATAGAGGACAAAGACCGCAGAGTGCTTTATGAAGCGAAAATGACAAAGTTTACATTGCTTTCCGCGTATGAGTTTGACTTTATTGATCATGAGAAAAACCGAACAACACATCACCTGATCGGTCATACTGAGGAGACGGACTGGAATTCGATTCTGATCGACAATCATAACACTTTTACACTGGACGGGATGGACGTATGGGAACACTTGAGATCCATGGGCATCACCATCGATTCACGCTTTGGCAAAGCGGAAGGCATTATGCCCAGTTACG
Source organism: Oscillospiraceae bacterium (assembly GCA_017448455.1). Lineage (GTDB taxonomy): Bacteria > Bacillota > Clostridia > Oscillospirales > Oscillospiraceae > Limivicinus. The sequence continues at coordinate 1,465 of JAFSLL010000267.1, forward strand.
ATATCAGGAAAGACGGCGAGCAGCTTGCCTATGCAGAGAACACCAGCCATTTCGTCCATGAGGAAGATGCTGTGCAGCATCAGGTTGCAAGCAAAATTCCGAACCCCATGTTCTTCCGTGTTTTTACCAAGGAAAAGAATCTCGACCTGCTGTTTATGGTTCTGGTGGCCATTGCGCGAAGCGGAGCAACGGATGAGCACGGAGGAAGCCGCCGCATGCTGTTTAACACGGTCAAGGGCGAATGACCTGATAGGAAAAGTTATTAACCGGAAGCTTCCGGTATTCCGTGGGAACGTGGATGCTTTTCGGAAAACCATTCCCGAAAAGCCTGTAACTGCGTTCAAATAACGCAGCGCAGGTCGTATAACGCTTAAAAACAATTTGATATTCTGAAACGGAGGACAAACATGAAGAAGCTGATTTGCATGATTCTGGCAGTCTGCATGCTGATCGCATTGGCAGCCTGCGGCGCGGCAAAGCCCGAGGAGCCTGCAATCAAAGAATGGACCCGACAGGGCACTTTTGAAGACGAAAAGGGAAATCATCTGATCGTCAGTCTTTCCAGTACGGAAGGCTATGAGGGCTGGGCAGTATCCCTGATGCTGGACGGTGAAATGATCGGCTGGATTATCCAGCAGGAAGGGAACGCGCTTCGCGGAAACCTGAACGCCTGGGATGAGGAAGCAGAGCCTTTTAATGTAGTCATAACCGAAGAAGATGAAGATGGTCTGATGCTTGAGGTTGAGGGCGGCGAGACTTATCACTTCACACCGATGGACGTGCCGGAGGCGACGATCACAGTCACTGTTAACATTGAGGGATGGGGCCATATCGCGTATGCCGAAGGCGAGGAAACGCCGGAGATTGACTCTGAGTATCCGGCGCAGTCAGCCTATCTCGGTCTGGCCGAACCTGCCGTCTACACTTTCGCGGCCGAACCGGAAACAGGCAGCCTCTTTGTAAAATGGACAAAGAACGGAGAAGACTTCTCAACCGAGCCGCAGATCACACTTCAGCTGGACGAAAGCGCGGAATACATTGCTGTATTTGAGGAAGATCCAGACTGGCAGAATCCCGTAATGAACTATGTCGGCGATTATCAATGCGGCCGGGCTCATGCAGCTGTTGAGTGCTTTGGTTCTGACGAAGCGCGGATCACCATTAAGTGGGGCGGCAGCGCGTGGGAGCTGGCCCGCTGGATCATCGTCGGTAAGTTGGATACCGATACGCTCACCGTCAACTATTCCGGTGCCAGCAAAGCGAATCTTGTCTATGACGATGAGGGCGAGGTCAAGAGCGAGGAGTCCGTATATGACGATGGCACCGGCACAATCACTTTCCATGAAGATGGGACTTTCACCTGGCATGAAGATCAGTCCGAATACGGTGAGGATATGGTGTTTGAGTGGGTTCCGGTCACAGCTGACAGCGAGGATGTCGGTACATGAAAGATGCTAATCTGCCGGGAAAGAAGCTATGATATATATTATCCGTCACGGACAGACAGAACTCAATAACCGGCAGGTTCTGCAAGGGCGGAGTGATCATCCTCTGAATGAAGTCGGGGCCCGCCAGGCTGAGAAAGCCGCAGAGAAGCTGCAGGCAGTTTCTTTCGATACCGTCTATACAAGCCCACTGATCAGGGCGATACAGACTGCCAGGATCATCGCACCGGATCTGGATCCGGTCATTGATGACCGCCTGATTGAGATGGATTACGGGCCTTATGAAGGAATGGACCTTCATGACCCGGCGCCGGAGGTGCTGACATTCTTCCGTGATTTCGTCCACAATCCCGCGCCGGAAGGCATGGAGCAGCTCGACAGCGTGGTCGATCGGGCAGGAGCGTTCTTGCGAGACCGCTGCATAACGGATTCCAACATCTTAATTTCAACACATGCCATTGCCATGAAGGGGATTCTGGAATACCTTACTCCGGATTCTCGGGGCAGGTACTGGTCAAAAAATATCGGAAACTGTGCGGTGTATACCACGAAACTCCTTCCGGACGGCACATGGTCCGTACCTGTGGAACTGTGACGCGAACATCCCGGGAATATGTGATCCGCCTGCTGCGCCAAAACGGAAATACCTTTTCCGAAAACGAAGGCTCTGTAAAATAAAGAAGAAACAGTAAAACTTCTGCTCCCGGCCGAACGGGCGGCAGAAGTTTTTACATCTGTGTCCTGACCTGAAAAAACCATGAAAGAGTCTTGAAATATTGCTCTCAGTAAGCTATAATAGCAATGGCGTTAGTTGCAACTAACCGCAGTGCATACGCCGCAACAGCGGACAGAAGAAGATTAGAGGATAGAATTATGATCAGAACAGTATTAAAAATTGACGGCATGATGTGCGGAATGTGCGAGGCACATATATGTGACGCGATCCGAAAAGCAGTTCCGAGCGCAAAGAAGGTTACGGCTTCCCGCGGCAAAAAGGAAGCTGCATTCCTGACAGAAGAGGAGGTCGATGCAGGAAGCCTGAAAGCCGCTATAGACGCCACCGGATATGATTGCCTGGGAATTGAATCGGCCCCCTATGAAAAGAAAGGCCTGTTCGGGCGGTAATGAAGGCGGTAGTATGGGGTCTTCTGATTCCATTCATCGGCACTGCAGCGGGAAGTGCCTGTGTATTCTTCCTGAAGAAGGATCTCAAGGCGGGGGTGCAGCGGGCTTTGACCGGCTTTGCGGCAGGCGTAATGGTCGCGGCGTCCATCTGGAGCCTGATCGTTCCGGCAATCGAGCAGTCATCCGACAAAGGCCGTCTGGCGTTTCTTCCCGCGTTCATCGGTTTCTGGCTTGGTATTCTGTTCCTGCTCCTGCTGGACCATGTAATCCCGCATCTGCACAGAAGCATCGATCAGGCAGACCAGACGGAAGGTCCAAAGAGCCGGCTGAACCGGACCATCATGATGGTATTGGCAGTGACACTTCACAACATCCCCGAAGGCATGGCCGTGGGTGTTGTCTATGCCGGACTGGTCTCCAGCTCGGAAAGCATCACGGCGGGTGGAGCGCTCGCCCTGGCATTGGGCATTGCGATTCAGAACTTTCCGGAAGGCGCGATCATTTCAATGCCGCTTTATGCGGAAGGAAAAAGCAAGCCAAAGTCCTTCTGGCTGGGTGTCCTTTCCGGCGCTGTTGAACCGGTATTCGGCGGACTGACGGTCCTGATCGCGAGTCTGGTTGTTCCCGCGATGCCGTATTTCTTATCCTTTGCGGCAGGCGCCATGCTTTATGTGGTTGTAGAGGAACTGATTCCGGAAATGTCTGCCGGCAGGCACTCCAATATCGGCGTCGTGTTCTTTGCCGTCGGATTCAGCCTGATGATGGCATTGGACGTGGCGTTGGGCTAAAGCGATCGTTATGAAATATCACATGGGAAATCTCCCTCAAGCAGTTTTGAACATGCCTGAAAAGCAAAAAAAGAGCAGAGAGAAGCTGCAGGAAGCTGCGAAATCTCTCTGTTCTTCTGTTTTTTACGGATGTATAATATCTCCCGGTTCAGGAAACAAACTGATAAACCGTAAACGCCGCGTAGATACACAGCAGCAGGATCCCCTGCCAACGCTTCAGCGCGCCGTTTTTCAGCGCGGGCAGACACATGATCGCCATGACTGCCAGCATGAGGGGGATATCGATCACCAGGCTGGAATTGATGCCGCCCAGGATGGTCTTTTCGGCGGGAATGGCAAAGGGAGAAATTGTAATCGCCATACCGCTGACCAGAATGATATTGAACAGATTCGCGCCGATGATATTGCCAAGTGACAGAGAGCCGTGGCCCTTTATCAGGCTGGTAATCGCGGTGATCAGTTCGGGGAGACTGGTGCCCAGCGCAACCATGGTCAAGCCAATGACAGAGTCGGGGACACCCAATGCCGCCGCAATGATCGTACCGTTATCCACCAGGAAACGGGCGCCTACGGCAATGGCGGCAGCGCCAATCACCAGCAGCAGCAATTCCGTCGCCAATGCTCTTTCTTTTTCTCCGGCTTCCGCTTCCTCGCCCTCCCCTGCAAGTTCCGGATGCTTCTTCATCTGCATGGTGGAAATGACCATATAGGCAACAAACACACACAGATAAATCAGTCCCATCCAACGTTGGAACTGGCCAGCTGTCCAGGCAATCACAGCATAGGACACAGCCGCGGCAAAGAAGAATGCCGTCGGGAGAGCAAAAGACTTCGGATTGACCTTGCTGGGACTGGCGGCGATGGTAATTGCCGCGATCAGGCTTGTATTACAGATAATGGAGCCGATGGCATTGCCATAGCTGATGCCTGCGTTCCCCTGCATGGCAGCCTGGCTGGAAACCATCACTTCGGGAAGCGTTGTCCCGATGGATACGATGGTAGCTCCGATCAGGAGCTCCGGCAGATGAAAACGGCGCGCAATCCCGACCGAGCCGTCGACAAACCAGTCGCCGCCTTTGATCAGCAAAGCGAATCCGACAAGAAACAAAAGTACAGGTACGAGCATTTTACTCCAATTCCTTCTTTCCGTATGGCAGGCATCCAAGGTGCCGCCCCGAGCTGCTATTATAGACCAAAAGCTTCGGATTATCAAGGACACTTTTTCACCCTGTGCAAGCACGGTTTGACAAGTCCCGAAAGCCTTGCTATACTCTTTACCGGCCAATTCGGAACGGAGGTTTTCTCCATGGGAGAACTGTTTGAAAAAGGTGAACGGAAAGTTGAATATGTTGAGCTGATTTACGATCTGATCTTTGTCTATCTGGTAAGCAGGAATGTCTCTCTTCTCGAAATCACAGAGAAGGGCTTCATACGGCCGCTCGATTTCTTCAGCTACCTTGCCTCCAGCCTTGCCATCCTTCATATCTGGTACCAGAGCTCCCTGTATATTAACCATTTCGGCAACGGCTCTCTCCGGGAACACCTGATGCTGTTTTTCAATATGTTTCTGCTCTACCACATGGCAGACGGGATCCGCACAGACTGGGGCACTGTGTACCTTCGCTATAACGCGGCCTGGGCATTGATTCTGCTGAATCTAGCAGTGAATTTCCTTCTGACGGCAAAGAGTTTTCCGGAAGAAGACATCCGGCGTCTGTACGGCCGGAGGCAGGCGCTCATGCTGCTGATCGAGGCATTGATTGTTCTCGTCTCTATCCCCATCTATCAGGCAACCGGATTCGCGCTGGCTCCGTGGGCTCTGGTCTTTGTCCTGGTTTCACTGATCCTGATGCGCAATTCCGAAATTCGGCTCGAGGTTGATTTCCCCCATCTGGCGGAGCGAGTTATGCTGTATATTGTCTTCACCTTCGGCGAGATGGTCCTGGGGATCACCGGGTATTTTGATGACGGGTTCAGCCTGATGACGCTGTATTATTCCCTGATGGCCTTCGCCATTGTGGTCGGTCTTTTTTCCGCCTATGGCCACTACTATAACCATCTGATGAATCCGGATACAAAGATCGGCGGGAGCGCATATATGCTGCTGCATATCGTCATGATCCTGGCGCTGAACAACATCACCGCCGCCATGGAATTCATGCAGAAGCCGTCCATTCCGGTTCTGCCGAAGACGTTTTTTCTGGCGGGCTCCATTCTGATCTTTTACCTCTGCCTTCTCGGTACTCAACGATATGCCAGCTTCCGGGTTGAGAACAGAACGCGGTTCTATACCGTCTTTCTGACCGTCGCTGCCGCTTACCTCATTGCGGCCATCCTCTTATCCCACAATGCGATGATCGGCATCGCGCTGACCGTCGTGTATATTTATCTTCAACTCTATTCGCTGCACTACGGCGCAAAAGAGCAAACTGATTTCTGAAGGGAGAATTTGATTATGATACTGAAAAACGGTTTGATCCATGATGCCGTCCACGAAGAGGCCTATCAGGCTGATATTCTGATTGAGGATGGAAAAATCCTCGCGATCGGCACCGGGCTCTCCGGCGCAGGCGATGTCATCGACCTGCAGGGTCTGGAAGTCTATCCCGGCTTCGTAGAGGCACACTGCCATCTCGGTCTGGACGGTTACGGCATCGGGTTTGAGGGCGCCGATTACAACGAATACGGTGATATCTGCACACCCCAGCTGCGGGCCATTGACAGCTTCAACCCGATGGACCCTGCTGTCAGGAAGGCAGCGCAGGCCGGTGTCACAACTGTCGCGACCGGTCAGGGGAGCTCCAATGCCATCGGCGGCACCTGGATCGCGGTGAAAACCACGGGGATCTGTGCGGATGACATGGTGATCAAAGATCCCATCGCCATGAAATGCGCGCTTGGAGAGAACCCCAAGCGCTGCTATCGGGAGAAAGGGAACTGCGCCCGCATGTCTACCGCGGCAGTTTTCCGTAATATGCTCTTCAAGGCAAGGCAGTATCTGGCGAAAAAAGAAGCTGCCTGCGGCGATGTCACCAAAGAGCCGGCGTTTGATTTCAAGTGTGAGGCGATGATCCCGGTTCTGAAGAAAGAAATCCCGCTGAAGATTCACGCGCATCAGGCAAATGACATTCTGACCGCAATCCGTATTGCCCGTGAGTTTGACGTGAACATGACCATTGAGCATACGACCGAGGGGCATCTGATTGCGGATATTCTGGCGGAGGCCGATTACCCCGTCGCCGTGGGTCCCAGCCTGACGCACGCGACCAAGTTCGAACTGCAGAATAAAAGCTGGACCACGCCGGGAATTCTGGCTGCCAAAGGCTGCCGGGTCTCCATCATCACCGACTCTCCGGTGATTCCGCAGGAGTATCTCCCGCTCTGCGCCGGGCTTGCCGTCAAAGCCGGCATGGATCCGTTCCTGGCGCTGCAGGCCATCACCATCAATCCGGCAAAACATATCGGCGTGGATGCCCGCGTCGGATCCCTTGAAGTCGGGAAAGACGCTGACCTGGCAATCTATGCCGGCGACCCGATGGTTTCGGATTCTGTCTGCAAAATGGTCTTGATCGACGGAAAGCGGGTCTTCTGATTTCGCCATCCGGTCTTTCTTATCCGTAAAAATGACCTTCTGTCTTCACCGGCAGAAGGTCATTCTTCTATATTTCCATTTCCTCGGCCTCGCCAAGGGATATCTTCATATATTCTGTTCTGCAGTATTCTCCGGTTCGTCCTGCTCCTCTGCCTCTTTCCTCGATTCCGCGATCTGGGCGATGGCCTCTTTTCCTCCCGTCTGAAGCAACTGTCCGACCAGACGCAGCAGTTCCTTCTGCTTATCCTTTGGGAGCGTGAGCAGTGAGACCAGCATCGTCTCTGTGCTCTTTCTCTTCAGTCTGGTAAGATCATCGAGGGTTCTCTGCCCGGTTGACTCCAAAAGCGAGAAGATGGTATCGACAAAGGAACTGCGGGTATCATCGTTCATGCCGGAGAGCCATTTATCCAGCACATTATCCATAAACTTTGCTCCTTCCGAGAGCTCCGCAGCGCAAAAATGATTGCGTTCAATCTCCCAGCTCATCGCGTCATGCTGCATGATCCCGCTCTCGGAGCTCTTCACCACCCGATGGGAATAGCTGTTCTTCAGCAGCATGCCGATTACCGATTCTTCCGGAACGATGCTCACAACCTTTGGGAGCATCTGCTGATATCCCTCTGTCTGCAGAATCTCATTACGGAAACCGGGCCCGTCATTGGAATAAACTCTGATAATCCGATCCTTTACTCCGACCGAGCAGAAGGAAGCGGCATATACCGCAAAGTTGCCGCCTTTGGAATGTCCGCCGATGATCAGCGGCCGGTCAATCTGCGGTTCTATTTCGTTCAGATATTTCACGGCGCGCTGCTGCCCGGATGTCTGAGTCAGAAAGGAAAAGTTGAAGTCCTCGCGCCATCCGACGATCGTCCGGTCTGTACCCCGGTACGCCACATATGCCGTACCGTCATCCAGCAGGAATGTGACTGCGGACACCTGCTGGTCTTTTTCCGTGTCGATCTCGTTAATATAGTGGCAGAGCTTTGTGTTCTGGAAGCGCGCACCGCTCAGCATTCCGTCGAGCAGCAGCGGCGCTTTCATGATCGGCACCGTACTTTCGAGGATCTCTTCCCTTGAATGTGTGCTGAAAAACGCCTCTGACACCTCTGCCAGAGAGACGCTTCTCCCGTCAGAAGGAACAATTCCGTCAAAGTCCGAATACGCAAGCCACGCGAGGACCAGATTGTCCACCTCGTTAAACGGGTCCGCTGAAAACGGTATATCCCCGCGCCATGTTAAGTAATCCAACAAATTCGCCACAGCTTGAATGCCTCCATCACAAGTTATGATGGAGGCATTATAATCGCTTTTCTTCGAATTGGCAAGGCTATGGGAATACGTCCGAAGGTTTTAATGTCTCGGTCCTGAGATCTGCTCGCCGGTAATGAATTTTTTAAGCGGTTTCCAGATCAGCGCACCGATCACCAGGCAGAGGATCATGTCAATGAACATATAGCTGCCATTGTAGAGGAAGGAATAGAACCAGGGACTGTGCATTGTCATGCCAAAGAAAGAATCCGGCATGTATTCCGCCCAGACCGTAGCGCCAACAACATAATGCACCAGGAACCGCGCCAGGCAGCCTGCCAAAATGCCAATGAAGAAGCCGCCCTTCATCCTGTGAAACAGGCCTGCCACGCCAAGCGCGGTAAAGGCGACGATATAATCGCCTAGCATAGACTGCCAGCCCCAGGCATAGGCGCCGTCCAGGAACAGCTGAAGCAGGCTGTAGACAAAGCTGGCCAGCATACCGGGGCCAAAGCCCCATCGGGCACAGTAGATGAAGATGGGAAGCATCGCCACCGTGATGGAGCCGCCCTGCGGCAGCTCAAACAGCTTGAGATAGCTGAGGATCTGCGCCAGAGCCACAAATACAGCTCCTTCCGTCAGCGCGCGCAGTGTGAGTTTGGATTTTTGCATGTTTTCTCCTCCTGTCTTGTTTCTGGAAAACGGAAAAGAAAACATCAGGCTCAAACCTGAACCTGATGTCAATGAACTCTCGCTTTCCTACGCCGGCATTATCCGGATCAGGTTCCATGGTGTTAGGGCTCCATTACCCTATCTCAGCCGGGAAAACCCAGCGCCCATATTTCAATTGTAAATGTATTATATCCTCGCAATAGTACTTTGTCAAGAAAAAAAGCAAACTGAGCACGCCGGCGTTCAGAGGGTAAAGAACACCGTCTGAACTTTCGTTTCAGCGTCTACCGTGATTTCCCTTCCGGGAAGCTGCACCGGGTTGAGGCAGCCCGCGCGGAACTCCTCCGAAGTGGAGATCACAGGAAATCCGTGCCCCGCGTCCCGATAGTGCATTGGAAGCGTCACCCGTGGTTTCAGCAACTGCACCACTTTCAGCGCCTGTGCAGAGTCAATCGTATAATACCCGCCGATCGGGATCATCAGCACATCCGCGCCGAGCAGTTTTTCCACCTGCTCTTCGGTCAGGTCGCAGCCAAGGTCACCCAGATGGGCAACCCGCATTCCTTCCGCCTTCAAAACATGGAAAGTGTTCGGGCCTCGCTTAGCTCCCTTTACGTCGTCGTGCCAGCTCTCCATTGCTTCTACAGCCACACCGCAGGGGGCTCCGGAAAGTCTGACCGCCGCCCGGTTGCTGTGATCACCATGCTCATGGCTGCAGAGAACCAGATCCGCTTTCAGTCTCAGCGGTTCAAAGCCCGGCACACTGCCGTCAGCAAAAGGATCCAGCACAACGGTCCCCTCCGCTGTTTCAACCGTGAAACAGGCATGTCCGTTCCAGGTAATTTTCATCTCAGCGCCTCCTGTCTGTTCGAATTATCCGGTCTTCTTTCCAGAACTGTTCAAATATTCAGCGTCAGGTTTTCACCACAGATGCCGACATAGGAGCCGTCTTTCGCCTGCGGAGAATCCGGATGGCAGGTCAGCCATTTGTTGCGCATCCAGAGCAGTTTTTCCTCTCCGGGAGCAGCAGTATTCACTGCTTCCAGGGCTTCATTGGTGCCCTTCTCCAGGATGACAAGGCAGCGGAATCCTGTCTCCGCGATCCGGCAGGGAGCAAAATGCAGAACCAGCGGAAAGACTTCCACCGCAACGCCGACAGGCAGGTAGAACGCGACTACATCCGCGCTGTCAAGCGCGCCGTCCTTCAGCTGCTCCGGCAGGGCCAGCAGCAACACCGCTCCTGTCGTGCTGAAGTTGACTTCGCTGCATTTGTGGTATTCCATGGCATTCATGGTGAATCCTCTGCCGTTGCAGTAACCTGCCTGAACCGGCATGGTTCCAAACACTGCGCGCTCATAATCCCGGATCAGACTGACCTTCTCCAGGCCTGCGTCGGAGGCAACATAGCAGTTCCCTTTCGCCGGAACCGGTGTCGCATCGAGCGCTTTTGCCAGTTCCTCGGTGTTTCCTCCCAGAACACGGCCATAGCGGCTGAATTCCGGGTCAAGCACGCTGTAGACCGGCAGGCCGGGGTTTTTTTCTCTGAGCATCTGTACTGTTTTTTTCATCAGCGTATTCCTCCTTGGTTAAAAAATTCTTCCACCGCGACCAGTCCGGCCGCTTTCTTCTCCAGTTGCTGGTTCCATGCGCTCTTTTTCACTTCAACCGCGTGTCCGCTGTCCACCCCTTCCTGCATCTCCGCAATCAGGCGCGACAGATAATAAGGTTCATCGAACATGCGTCCGTAGAGCACAATTCTTCCGGGATCCACCAGATAAATGACGGACTTCAGCGCAGAAGCAAGCGCTTCCGCAGCCCGGTCGACAATTTCCCCAACGGCGGCGTCTCCGTTCTGCGCCGCAGAAAAGATATCCGAAAGAGACAGTTCTTCTCTTCCCTTTTTTTCCTTGATTTTCCAGAGATTCGGCGTTTCGGTCGGTGACAGGACCGCCAGCGCGTCCTCTCTGATCGCTCCGGGGGACGCAATTGTCTCAAGGCAGCCGCTCTTTCCGCAGGAGCAGGGCTTTCCGCCCCTTCGGATAACCGGGATATGTCCGATCTCCGCGCATTGTTCCGTGACACCATGCCAGATTTTTCCTTCAATGGAAAGCGCGGCACCAATACCGTATTCGCAGCGCAGGAAAAACTGGGAACCGCCGTCCTCTTCTCGGGAGAAGAACATCTCGGCCGCAAAGAGCGCACGGACATTATTGGCCATAACGCAGTGAAAACCGGTCGCCTTTTCGAGGCGCGCCCGCAGCGGGTAGTTCTCCTGCTGCAGGGCACCGAAACTGTTCACTACCAATTCCCCGTCCGCAGAGCAGATCCCCCGGACGGCAATCCCAAGTCCAATGATTTTTTCTTCATCAATCCGATTCTGTTCCGTTAACTCCGTCAGACGCGATACGATATGAGGGAGCAACCGATCCGCATCCGCCTGCGGCGCAATCGTTATCTCTTCCGAGAAAAGGACCTGTCCGTCCAGACGAACCGCTGACAGCAGAACCTGTCCGGTATTGATGAGCACCCCCAGCGCGATGCCGGCATCCGGATTGAGATCAATGAGAATCTCCCGTCTGCCCGCCCCGCCGGTCTGCAGCATCTCCCCTTCCGAGAGAAGGCCCTCCGCGATCATTTCACCGACTATTTTGGTGATTGCCGCAGGAGTGAGCCCCATGTTTTCCGCCAGGCGCTTCCGCGACATGGCGCCGCTTCGGTGAAGAATTCTCATCGCCGCGCTGCGGTTTGTTCGCTTTACGCTCATAAGGTTGTCGCCTCTGTACTGCATGGGCCCCTCCTCTCTGTCGGGATATTTCTCCTCTGTTTAGTTCTCGCGAGCCGGTCGCCCGCTGTGGTTAATACGTCCCCGCTGCAGAATCACTGCTGCTCCCGCCAGAACGACCAGAATCCCAAGCAGCTTTTTCATCGTCAGGTCTTCATTCAGGAAGAAAACCCCGATAAAGCAGCTGAGAACCGGCATCAGAAGCAGATACAGCTTCACCAGCCAGACTTCAAAGTGCTTCAGGTTCCGATAATAAAAGAAGTAGATCCCAGTCTGGGAAAGGCCGCCGAGCGCTACCAGCAGCCAGAATCCGGCGTCAAGGCCGGCAGGGATATGAAAGTCTCCGTGCGCGGCAGCGCTCAAAGCAAAAAGGATGAGCACAACCGTATTGTTATAATAGGAGATCATATCCGCATCTTCGTGGTACCTGTCCTGCGCATGCTTGATGATAAAGGCATTCACGCTCACGCAGGCGGCGGAGAGCAGGAAGAAGAGATCCGTCACCTGCAGTGTCATGGCGCCAAAATCCACGCCCAGAACCAACAATACCCCACCGAGCATGATTGCTGTCCCAAGCCAGTCTGAAATATACAGACGCTTGTGATAAAGAATGACCGTCGCAAGGTTGACCATCAGCACGTCTGTCTTCAGGAGCGCCGTTCCTGTGCTCAGGGAACCGGTTTTATAGCCAAGATTTGCAAACAGATCCAGCAGGAAGCCGAACACGCCGATCATGACCAGAATGCGGACGGCTTTCCCCTGATGAAAGAGCCGGCTGAAGTTTTTATCGGCGACCAGCTGGACGGTCAGAAAAACAAGAGCCGCGCAGCGAAGCAGAAAGCCCGCGAGGAATGCAGAGCCGGTCGTGCTGACAACAATTTTGCTGACCGCGTAATAGATGGACCAGGATACAATCATCCCGATCACCATGAGTGTATACTTCAGATCTTCCTTCATCGTAACTGCTCAGGCCAGCTTCTCAAACATTGCTCTCAGCTTTTCCTCATCCATGGGAATGGGGTTGTTCTGCATCAGGCCGTGTACCGCGCAGTCATGCGCCAGTTTGTCCAGATCGACATCTCCCAGATCCGAAAGCCGTCGACGCAAACCGCCGAGCTCTTTTAACGCCGCGATGCGTTCTGCAAGTTCTTCGGTCCCGGAAAGTCCGACCCGTCTGCACAGAAGCTCCAGGCGCTCGTCCGCATTGATGCGGACAAAGCTGTCCAGCGTAAAGGCAACCGCTTCCCCATGCGGCAGATGGTAGTCTTCCGACAGCGGATAACTGCAGGCGTGGCTGCCTGCCGTTTTCGGCAGGGCGAAACTCAGTCCGCCGAGAAGGGAGGCAAACGCCATATTGGCGCGCGCTTCCATGTTCGTGCCGTCATGGTAAGCTTTCTCCAGGTTCTCCAGAACCAGGCGGACCGACTCAATCGCCATCAGGTCTGAGATCGGCTGGTGATTTCTGCTCCAGTAGCCTTCCAGCGCATGCGCCATCGCGTCCAAGCCTGTATTCATGGTCGTTCTCGGCGGTACCGTGCTGCTCAGCACAGGATCTACGACTGCCGCCTTCGGCATGAAAACAGGGTTATTGATTGTCTTTTTTTCGGTTCCGTTGGATACAACAGAGACCTGCGTTACTTCACTGCCGGTTCCTGCCGTAGTCGGCACTGCGATGATCGTCAGGCGCTCCGCCGGGAAGGGCTTTCTGGCATAATAGTAATCCTCGGCCTCTCCATCGCCCAGCGCGATGGCCGCTGCAAACTTCGCCGTGTCAAGGGCGCTCCCGCCGCCTACACCGAGCACCGCATCAGCGCCGGCTTCACGGGCAAGGCGCGCGGTTTCCTTCACGCCGGAAAGCTGCGGATTCTGTTCCACAGCGCCGAACACCGCAACAATTCTGTCATCCGCTGCCTGCATTGCCTGTGCTGTGGGAGCGAAATGCTTTCCGCAGGCGATGACGCAACGGCGCACACCAAGTTCCTGAAGGATTTCCGGCAGCTTCGCGAACTTCCCTTCCCCGAAGAAAAGCTTTACCGGCTGCGCGTAGATAAAATCAGGCCCCATAAATGTCTGCCTCGATTTCATTGACCTTCGCCGCAAACTTATGCATGTTCGCCGCACGCCAGTCTTCCAGATCCTGGCACCACTCGGTCGCGAGGAAGGTTTTGACCATCTCGACCGCCATTTCCGGCCCAACAATCCAGCCGCCCATGCAGAGGATATTGGCATTGTTGATCGCCCTGCTCATCTTGGCAGAGTATACGCCCTCACAGGCAACCGCATATACGCCCTTATACTTATTGGAAACCACCGACATGCCGGCGCCGGTGCCGCAGATCAGAACCGCCTTGTCATAGGTTCCGTTCTGTACCAAAGGGGCAACCTCACTGGCGACCTGGTAATAGGGATGTACCTGCTCCAGATCGGTGGTGCCGAGGTCGTCAAACTCCACGCCTGCCTCGGTGAGGTAGGCCTTGATGGCTTCCTTGGCGGAAAAGCCGGATTTGTCGCTGCCAATTGCAATTTTCATTGATTCTATCTCCTTCATTTGATAGAGAAAGGGGCTGCGTACACGCCACCCCTCTCTGTTTTCTTTTTTTACTTGAGCGCCGCGGCCTTCTTCGCCGTGGCTACGATGTTCTCAACAGTAAGGCCGGTCGCCTGGCGCAGATACGGAAGCTTGCCGACTTCGCCGAAGCGATCCTGAACGCCAACCGCACAAACCGGAATTCTCTCCTGAGCCAGCGCTTCGAGCACCGCGGAATGCAGGCCGCCGATCACGTTATGGTTCTCCACGGTCAAAACAGCGCCTGTCTTGCGGGCGGAGGCCAGAACCGTCTCTTTGTCAATGGGCTTCAGGGTGTGGACATTGATAATCTCAGCGTCGATACCCTCCTCCTTGAGAAGCTCGGCCGCGTCCAGAACATCCTTTGTGAGGAAGCCGGTAACAAAGATGCTCAGATCCTTGCCTTCCTTGAGCGTGTCGGCCTTAAACAGGTCGAACTTGTAGTCCTCGCCGAAAACGACAGGAAGCTGCTTGCGGAACAGGCGCATATACACCGGGCCGACATATTCGTCCAGAACCGGCATGGCGGCCTTCAGCTGAACCTCATCTACCGGCTCAAAAATCACGATACCGGGGATGGAACGCAAAACGCCGACATCCTCCATGCTCATATGGGTTCCGCCGTTGAGCTCCGCGGAAATGCCAGGGTCGGTCCCGACGATCTTCACATTACTTCCGGCATAGGAGATGGAAATCGCGATCTGGTCGCAGATGCGTCTGGTTGCAAAAGGTGTAAAGCTCTCAATCCAGGGCTTGAAGCCATAGCTGGCTAGTCCCGCCGCGATGGAGGCCATGTTCTGCTCCGCAACGCCGCAGTCGAAAATCTGGTCCGGGAAATTCTTGCGCAGTCCCAAGGTACCGCTGGCTTTGCCCAGGTCGGCATCCAGCAGAACCACATGTCTGTCTTTTTTCATCATCTCCGCAAGGCATGCGGCATAAACAGCTCTCATTTCCATGGTTTAGTCCTCCCCTCTGATTTCACGGATTGCAGCTTCCGCCTGTTCTTCACTGACGGGGCAGTTGTGGTTTCCGGCGCCAAGGTCCACAATCCACTGCACGCCGCAGCCCTTCTGGGTATTCAGAATGATCATCGTGGGCTTGCCGCTGTCACGGCCGAGTTTGGCATGGCGTACGGCTTCCAGAACCTGCTCGACATCATTGCCGTCTTCCACATCAATGACGTTCCAGCCGAAAGCGGCCCACTTCTCCGCGAGAGGAGCGATATCGTTGACTTCTTCTACCGTTCCGTCGATCTGAAGCTTGTTGTAGTCGGTAAAGGCGATAAGGTTATCCAGCTTCTTGGCAGCAGCAAACATGGCAGCTTCCCAGACCTGGCCTTCCTGGCTCTCACCATCGCCGATCATGGCATAGATGGTGGCATGATCGTTTTCCAGCTTGGAGCCGAGCGCCACCCCGACCGCACAGCTGAAGCCCTGACCGAGAGAACCGGTCGTCATATCAATACCGATGGTGCGGTTCATGTCGCAGTGAGAGGGAAGATTGGTACCGCTCTGGTTCAGCGTGAGCAGTTCCTTCTTGTCAAAATACCCGCGGTTGGCAAGGGTCGCGTACACGGCGGGACCGGCATGCCCCTTGGAGCAGACGAAGCGGTCGCGGCCTTCCATCTTCGGGTTGGCCGGATCAATGTTCATCTCAGAAAAATAAAGCACGGCAAGAGCTTCCACCACCGACAGACAGCCACCGATGTGGCCTACTCCAAGATGTCCGATGCAGGTCATGATATCGCAGCGGATATCCTTGCAGACTTCCTTCAGGTCATAGTTCAATGTAGATTCCTCCTCGATTCTTCATTGTTATAGACGATAATCAGCGCTCATCTGTCCTATTTAATTAAGACCTTTAAGCAATTTGCAGTTTAAACCCAATGCACCGATTTGTCAACAGAAATCCGAGAAAATCTGTTTTCTTTCTTGACAAGTTCCGCTTGACTGAGTATTATAATTCACGGTATTAATTAAACAGTGTTAATTAAAATCCTCAGGAGGTTTTCTGATATGAGCTTTACCCCTGTTTATGTCCCGGTGGGCGTGCCCACTTTCCATCTGGAGAGCGCGCAGGATCAGTTTGAGCGCAGCTGTGCTGCCCTCAAGGCGATCCATCCGGATTATGTATGCCCTAGCGAAATGCTCCTCAGCCTTGACCAGCTCCGCAATTATCTTGACGGTCTTCAGCCGGATCTGATTGTTTTTCAAAACCTTACCTTTGCCAACGCGGCATATATGTCTGAGGTGCTTCGCCGTTTTGACTGCCCCATGCTGCTCTGGACGCTGCGTGAACCGGTTATTGACGGCGGCCGCCTGCGCCTGAACTCTCTGACCGGCGCTTACTCCGCGGCAAATGCGCTTCGCGCCTTTGACGACCGTCCCTTCTCCTACTGCTTTGGCGCGCCGGAGGAAGATGCCGTAAAGATCGCGCTCCGCGCTTCTACCGCTGCCGCCGCTGTCAAGAAGGCAATGCGAAGCCTGAAAATGTCCGCTGTCGGGCATACACCTCAGGGCTTTGGTTTCGGACGGGCGCTCGACAGCGAGCTGATGAGTGTCTTCGGCGTTGAGCTGGAGGCGATTGAAGCCCGTGAACTGATCGACATGGCCAAAGCCTATTCCGATGAGGAATGCGCAGATTACCTCTCCCGTACCGCTTCCGCCACCTGCGGCCTTGACAGAACTCCGGAGCACAACCGCAACGACCATGCCCGTCTTTACAAGGCCTATACCGAATATGTCCGCAGTCATGGCATCGGCGCCTTAGCATCCCGCTGCTGGCCGGATTTCTTCACCGCTTTCGGAACGCCGGTCTGCACCGTGCTGAGCCTCCTCAACGACGAGGGCGTCGCCGCTGCCTGTGAAGCCGATATCTATGGTGCGCTCTCCATGTGGATCGGCATGCAGCTGAGCGGCGAGCCCGTCTTCTTCGGTGATCCGGTCTCTCTGGACGAGAAGGAAAACACCGTTACCTTCTGGCACTGCGGCGCTGCCGCCTGTTCTCTCGCGCGGAAAGATACCGGCGCGGTGGTCGGTGTTCATCCGAACCGCAAGATCGGCCCCGCCATGGACTTCGGCTGCGAAGCGTTCCCCGAGGCAACTGTTTTCCGGATTGGCCGCGAGCCGGACGGCAGCTTCCGTTTCTTCATCACGGAAGGCAAAGCGCTTGACAAGCCGAAGCAGTTCATTGGCACCTCCATTGTTGTCAAAACCGACTCCAGCAGCAGAGAGGTTGTCGAGCAGAGTGTACTCGACGGCTTCGAGCCGCATTTTGTTGTCATCAAGGGCCGTCACGCCGCCACCCTGGAAGCGCTCGCCCGGATGTTCGACTTCCCTGTTTATCGGTATTAATTCGCTTTACGACCAGACTCAGATCGCAATGAAGTCAAAATCCAGGATTTCTGAAGTTCTTTCCGCCCTGATTGACCTGCTCTTTGCCGGTATTCTATGGCTCGTTTGCTCACTGCCGATCATTACCCTTGGAGCTGCTTCCACAGCGCTGTACTATGCGGTCGTAAAATGTGTCAGGCATAACAGAGGTCGGTTAAGCTCCACTTTCTTTTCGTCATTCCGGCAAAACTTCCGTCAGGCAACGCTTGTCTGGCTCCTTTTTCTGCTCTATCTGCTGATCGGGGCAGCAGACACGTATGCGATCGAACAGATGGGTTTTGGTTCTGACAGTGTTCTCTATCTGTTCAGCAGGATTGTTCTTCTGCTGCCGGGCTTCCTGTTCCCGTGGATTTTTGCTTTTATCTCGCGGTTTGAAAACACCATAAAAGGAAGCCTGCAGTTCTGCTGCTGGCTGATGATGCGTCATTTGGGAAGGACCCTGATTCTGGCATTAGAGCTTGCCCTGGCTCTTCTGATCGTGTGGCTGCTGCCACAGATATTTCCGCTGCTGCCCGGTGCAATCTGCCTGCTGATGAGCCTGACAATTGAGCCTGTCTTTCGGCAGTTCCAAACCGAGGAGGAAAACACTTCCATCGACTCGTGGTACAACGAATAATTCATTGTTTTGCACAAATCTATCGGTTCCTTTTTATATAAAACCCCCAATTCTTTAGGCTATTGTTCACAAAAAATCTTTTGAAAAATCGGTATTTCCTCTAAAGCGCGAAGACTTTACAAACCAGGCCACGCCCTTTATAATGGTTTTCGTAGCCGGAAGCGGCTTTGCTTTGCGGCTATTGATTAACAAAGTTAATTAAAAGAGAAGGAGAAACACGAATGAAAAAACTGATCGCACTGTTACTTGTTGCCGTTATGAGCATCGGACTCGTTGCCTGTGGCGGTTCTCAGCAGGCAGCTCCTGCTGCCGAAGCACCCGCTGCCGAAGCCGCTGCTGAAGAAGCCCCTGCCGCTGAAGCCCCTGCTGCCGGCGAAATCGTCATCAATTTCCCCAGCATCTGGGTTGGCACTGACTCCAAAGCCGCTTATATGAGCGAAATGATAGACAGCTTCAATGCCGAAAACGCCGGTTCCATCAAGGTCGTCGTTGAGGAGCAGACCGACTATCAGGCTTACCGCGACAAAATCCGCACCGTCATCACTACCGGAAATGCACCGGACCTCTGCATTCTGGACGCCACCTATGACATCCAGGCGCTCATGAAATCCGGCAAGTTCCTGGACCTGACTCCATATCTGGACGAGGGCTGGGGCAATGATTTTGAAGATGGTGTCTTTGATGCCTGGAGTGTCGACGGCAAAGTCAGCATTCTGCCCTTTGAGGCTGCTGTTTTCACCCCGATTTACAACACCAAAATATTTGCAGACATCGGCTGGGATCACTTCCCGGTGGATTATGATGAGTTCTTCCAGTTCTGCGAAGACGCTAAGAACGCCGGCTACAATGCCATGGGACAGATGGCTGGTGAGAACGGCTGGTCCTCGATGCTCTGGTACTCCTTGATTGTCGAAGCCATTGGAGGCGAGGACGTTTATGCCGATGGTCTTTCCAATCCCGCTTTCGTCCAGGCCGCTGAAATTCTGAAAAAGATGTATGACTACACCTTTGATGGCGCCGTTTCTGCCGGTGCCGCCGACGTCAACGGGCATTGGCTGCAGCGCGATACCGCCATCTACCTCAACGGTCCCTGGTGGATTGCCAACCTCTACAAAGAAGATAATGCTGTTGACGGTGTTCTGCTTGCTGATGACTGCGACGTTGCAACCAAGCCCATTATTGAAGGCGGCCTTGGCGCTTCCGACAGTGTTGTCACTACAGTTCAGGCCTTCTTCGCTGCTGCAAAACAGGACGATCCTGCCAAGGAAGCTGCCGTTGTGAAGTTCCTCCAGTACATTACTGATCCCGTTAAAGTAAAAGAACTTGCTCTCAGCTCCGGTTCTATGTTCTTCCTGAAAGACACCCAGCCTGAAGATGCAACGGAGATTGCTCAGAAGGTTTATGATGTCTACAATAACCGCAGCTATGCGGTGATCCATGTTGACGGTGCGTTCCCGCCCGCCTTTACCGCTGAATTCCCCTCCGCTCTGGCTGCTCTGGTCAATGACGAAGTAGATGCCCAAGGTTTTGTTGATCAGCTTCAGGAAGCCATTGATATGGCCTGAACCTGACCGACTATCGATCATTATCGAATAATCCGCTGTACAGGCTGCGGTTTTTACCCCGCAGCCTGTACCATTCCTTCATAGAAAGGGGGCAGTCTATTGAAACCCACACCTTCCGATCGAAGAGCGCTCGTTGCCTTTATGGCCCCGGCAATCGTAGTCATGGTGGTGTTCTTCATTATTCCCGTTATCTACGTCATCATTGTCAGCGCCCTGAAATGGGACGGGATTTCCGCTCCGAGCATTGTCGGTTTTGAAAATTTTGTAAAGCTCCTGAAAAACTCTACTTTCCAGCGCTCCTTGACGAACAACATCATCTGGGCATTTGCAGCCGGATTTATACAGGTTCCTCTGGCGATGGTCATGGCCATCATCCTATCCCGGAAACCCAAGGGCTGGAAGTTCTTCCGCACAGTCTACTTCTTCCCGCAAGTCATTTCCGGTATTGCTCTCGCTACGCTATGGCGCGCCATTTACAACGCCGATCACGGTATGCTCAATGGCCTGCTTGACGCCATCGGGCTCAGTCATCTTGCCACCGACTGGCTCGGCAACAAAGACACTGCGCTCCCTGCTGTGCTGATCTACTGGATTTTCTACATCGGCTATTACATGGTCATCATGATGGCCGACATCACCACTATTGATACCTCTTATTATGAGGCTGCAACCATTGATGGGGCCAGCGATTTTCAGCAGGCAATTTACATTACAATTCCTCTCATCAAGAAGACCTCACTTCTGACTTGCGTGACTCTGGCAAGCGTTATGGGTCTGCGCCAGTTCGAGCAGGTCTACATGCTGACAAACGGTGGACCCAACCATCGCACCTCCACTATGGTGCTGTATATGTATGAGCGACTACAAAGCTCAAGCTACGGTATTGCAAGTGCAACCGCCGTGATTCTGATCATCGTCGGCGTTATTTTCATTGTGTGTATCCGCAAGATCTTTGAGGGACGCAATGAGGAGGCCGCTGCACTGAAGAAAGCGAGGAGGGCTGCACGATGAGCGAAACACGTCTGCATCCGAAGCTGCATGGGAAAGAGCTGTTGCTGGCCATCATCCGTTGGATTCTGATCATATTCTTCGCAGTCTACACTCTTTTTCCCCTGCTCTGGCTGGTTTCTTCCTCGCTCAAAACTAATTTTGAGTTTTTGGCTGAATCTCCCTTTTCTCTGCCCTCATCTCCTCAGTGGATCAACTATAAAAACGCGCTCACCGTCGCGGGGCTTGGCAGAATGCTTCTCAACTCCGTTATCGTCGGTATTTTCGCCACACTCGTGAACGTGATCATTGCCAGCATGGGCGCCTACTGCATCTCTCGCTTCCGTTTCCGCGGGCGTGAGAGTATCTACACACTTTTTACCGCCGGCATTCTTGTCCCGCTCAGTGCGCTAATGGTCCCCTACTTTGTGATTATAAACGCACTTGGCCTCTACAACACATATGGCGGAATGATTCTGCTCTACTGTGCTATAGGCATTCCGATGTCCACCTTCCTGATCCGCGGGCTGATGGATTCCATCCCCATGGAGTTGGAGGAAGCCGCCTATATTGACGGCTGCGGTTTCTTTGGCCGTTTCTTCCACATCATTCTGCCATTGAGCCGGACAGGCATTGTAACAGCAGCCACCTTCCAGTTTCTCACCTGCTGGAATGAGTTCATTTTCGCCAACCTGATTGTCTCCTCTGAGAAGCTGCGCACAATTCAGGTCGGTATCCGCTACTTCACCAATCAATTCTCCACAGACTATGTTTCCATGTACGCTGCTATTGTCATCTCCATTATTCCGTCCATCCTTGGTTATATCCTGTTCCAGGAACAGATTATTGCTGGTATGACCAGCGGTGCAGTGAAAGGATAATCAGAAATTTCATGTTCGAATTAAAGATCGAAAATGGGCAGTACCGGCTGTTGTTGAACGGCCGGTATCTGCTGTCTGACTGTGAAAACAACCCATTTCTCTTTGTCGGACGGGGCCATGAAAACGTCGATATGTACCGCGGCAATTACAAGATCGAAGATTACGTCGAAGAACGCCGTGCTTTATCTGTGACAAAGATCCTGCCTGAAAATGACGGTGTCGTCATCACCTACGGCAACGATCTGCTGCTGAGACTCTGCCTTGCAGAAGAATGCGTTGAGCTGAGCTTTACACCACTGAATGTGGAAATCAACCGCGTATGGATACGGCTGAATGCAGAAGTAGACGAGTGCTGCTGGGGATGCGGCGAACAGATGTCCTATTTCAATCTGCGTGGAAGACACTTCCCGCTCTGGACCTCTGAGCCCGGCGTCGGCCGCGACAAGAGTACCTATGTCACCTGGCGCTCCGATGTTGAAAACAAGGCCGGCGGTGATTATTACAACACAAACTACCCGCAGCCTACCTTTGTTTCGAGCCGGCATTACTATCTTCACGCCGACACAACAGCCTATGCGGATTTCGACTTCCGCCATCCGGATTTCCATGAGCTGCAGTTCTGGGAAATCCCATCCCGTATCCGTATTCAGGCAGCCGGCAGCTTTTCGGAATTGCTTGAAAAGGAAAGCAGTTTCTTTGGACGGCAGCCTGAACTCCCTGACTGGATTTACAACGGGCTGATTCTCGGGCTGCAGGGAGGAACCGGGCGCACACTCTCCCTGTTGAAAAAAACCCAGGATCATCAGATTCCTGTTGCGGCCGTCTGGTGCCAGGACTGGTGCGGTAAACGTGTTACATCTTTCGGCAAGCGTCTGCAGTGGGACTGGCACTATCATCCGGAGATGTACCCGGACCTGCCGGACATGATCCAGGCTCTTCACAAGCAAGGCATCCGTTTCATGGGATATATCAACCCCTATCTTGTCAAGGACGGCGATCTGTACCGGGAAGGTCTGGCTAAAGACGTCTTCGCCAAACGCAGGGATGGGAGCATCTATCTTGTGGACTTCGGCGAGTTTGATTGTGGTGTAGTCGACCTGACAAAACCCGAGGCCTACGCCTGGTTCCGCGATCGCGTAATCCGCCAATGCAGTCTGGAGATCGGCATTGATGGCTGGATGGCAGATTTCGGCGAGTATCTTCCAACGGATGACATCGTCCTCAACAGTGGTAAAAGTCCCATGCTGGAACATAATCATTGGCCCGCTCTCTGGGCAAAGTGCAACTTCGACGCCGTCAGGGACGCCGGAAAACTGGGCGAAGCCGTTTACTTCATGCGTGCGGGAGCAACCGGAAGCCAGAAGTACTGCACACTCCTCTGGGCAGGAGACCAGAGTGTAGATTTCAGCCGTCATGACGGTCTCTGTACAACAATCTGCGCAGCGCTCAGTGCCGGCATGTCCGGCTGCGGTCTGACGCACAGTGATATTGGCGGATATACCAGTCTGTTTGGTAATACCCGCAGCAAGGAACTCTTCCTTCGCTGGGCGGAGGCAAACGCTTTTACCGCCGTGATGCGCACTCATGAAGGGAACCGTCCGGAAGAAAACTTCCAGTACTATGAAGACAGTGACTGCATGGATCAGCTTGCCCGGATTGTTCAGATTCACTGCATGCTCACTCCCCTGCTGAAAGATCTTGTTGAAGAAAACGCGAACAAAGGTCTTCCCGTACAGCGTCCTCTCTTCCTGCATAATGAAGATGACGGGCGCTGCCTGTCAGAGCAGTTTGAATACCTGCTTGGCCCGGACGTTCTGGTCGCTCCGGTCTGGAAAGCAGATCAGGCCGAATGGGATGTCTATCTTCCTGCAGGAGAATGGATTCATCTCTGGACCGGAACCGCCCTTACCAGAGGTGATCACCGTGTTCCCGCTCCGATTGGTTTTACGCCGGTCTTTTACAAAAAAGGCAGCGCCTATGCTCCTCTGATGGAAGAAATCCGCAAGCTGTACGGCGCATAAACTGTCACAACTTATATTTGCTCTGAAATAACAGAAACATCGGGAAGAACTGTGCAGGCCCTTCGTGTCTCCCGATGTTTCTGTTATGTTATGCAGGATTTTTTTCTCTATTGCATACAGCCTATTTGCAAGCGTATAATAGGGCATCTATAATCAGGGAGGTTCCTCATGAAACTTGCCAATATTCAAACGGAGAACGGTATTCACCTCGCCATGCTGACAGATCGCGGCCTTGTTGATGTGACAGCCGCAGGCTGCACACTCAGCATGTATGACCTGATCTGCGGTGCAGACCGCAGCCTACTGGAGCATCTCGCGTTTGACGAAAGACTGCCGGTTCTGGGGTCTGTCGAATACGCGAATGTCGTCTCGCCGGTCGGAAAGCTGCTCTGTGTCGGCTTCAATTACAGAAGCCATGCGCAGGCAACCGGCTTTGAGCCACCAAAAGTACCGAATCTTTTTTCCAAATTTGACAACGCCCTCGCGCCAAGCGGCGCTGCCATTGTTCTCCCGCCCTGGGAGGTCAGCTATGACTATGAAGCGGAACTTGTTGTCGTCATCGGAAAAACCGCATGGAATGTCAGTGAAGAAGAGGCGATGGACTGCGTTTTTGGTTACACCTGCGGGAACGATCTGAGCTGTCGTGACAGTCAGTGGCGCAGCGGACAGTGGCTGATCGGCAAGACCATGCCCGGTTTTGGCCCCTGCGGACCATTTATCGTAACGGCGGACAGCTTCGATCCGCTTGCGCCGAACGCCATCCAGAGCTACGTCAACGGAGAACTGCGGCAGGACGGACTTACGACCGAGATGATCTTCAACTGCGCCCAGATTATCAGCTATGCTTCCCGCTATACCAGGCTGGAACCGGGTGACCTGATCTTTACCGGAACGCCGAGCGGTGTTCAGCTGGAAAAGAGCGAGGGAGAAAAAGTCTGGCTGAAGCCGGGCGATGTGGTGGATGTCAGGATTGAAGGAATCGGCACTCTACGCAACACCATGTGCTGATCCTAAGGAGATTTTACGCAACCAGATAATATGCCAGGGGGAACAGCCGCAACGGCCGTTCCCCCTGGCATATTTTTTTATCACAATATTTTACCCTCAGGCTCCCGCATAGCGGACAGTATTATAAATGCTGACCAGGATGATGACCGCCATCAGACCCATAAACAGTTTATCTACCGCGTTGTTATCCAGTTTCCTGTTGATTTTCCGGCCCACTATTCCGCCGCCGATTCCTCCCGTAATCATGAGGAGCAGCGCGCTCCATTCAAATGTCGGAACCGTGCGCGTAACGAGTGTCGTGAGAAGGCTTGTCACCTGACTGAAGAGAATGATGTACAGGCTGTTCTGCGCGGCAGTTTTCGTGTCCATGCTGAAGAAGTAAAACAGGATGACCAGATTAAAAGGTCCTCCGCCGATCCCAAGGAAACTCGATAACAGACCGAGCGCGAGACCGATTCCAACGCAAACCGCCACACTTTGAATCTGCTTTGTACGGATTCGGTTCTTATAGACCGTGTAGATAAATGTCCCCAGTGTCAGCAAAGCGAGGCACGCCGCCTGAATGGCGCCGACTGCGTTTGGATTCGCGAACAGTGCCTTTACAGCGGAGAACAGCTGTTTTCCGAGAATGCCTCCGACTGCACCGCCAAGAGCGAGCGGGGTTCCTGTCTTCATATCGACATTGTTCTCGCCGGAACTGAGATTTTTGGCGACGGAATACGCGCTCATGCTCAGGACCGTGCATCCGGAAAGAAAGCTGATGGTCGATACGCTCGCCAGACCGCAGAAGTCCAGGACGGGCTTAATGATGACACCTCCACCGATGCCGCAGATCGCGCCGATAATGGAAGCCAGAAAGCTGACGATTAAATAAAGCAATACTTTCATGGTGACTGTCTCCTGCCGTTTTCCCTTTTGAATCATTATGGAGAACTATATCATATTATCCGTTGTCTGCGCAAGGCCTGTCTGTTTCCAGTTCAGGACCGCGAGACCGCCTTGCGAAGTGGGAAGATTCCGTATATAATACTGCCAAACTCTGCAGAAATGAGGTAAGCCCCATGGTTCAAAACCCGGATACGCTGCCAGAAGCGCTGCTTCTGATCCGGCAATGGTATGCCGCTTCCAGACGCCTTCTCCCGTGGCGGGAAGACCCGACGCCCTATCATACCTGGATTGCCGAAATCATGCTGCAGCAAACCCGAATTGAGGCAGTCATCCCCTATTATACCCGTTTTCTGCGCGAACTGCCCGATGTCGCCTCTCTTGCGGCAGTCTCGGAGGACCGCCTGCTGAAGCTCTGGGAAGGCCTCGGATATTACAGCAGAGCGCGGAACCTGAAAAAGGCCGCGCTGATGATCATGGAACGCTGGAACGGCGTCATCCCCGCCGATGCGGAAGAACTGAAAAAGCTCCCCGGAATCGGCGATTATACCGCCGGTTCGATCGCCTCCATTGCCTTCGGTCTGCCGGAGCCTGCTGTAGACGGAAATGTGATGCGGGTGATGACGCGTTTGCTTGCCTGCTCCGACGACATTTCCGTCCCGGCGACGAAAAAGTCGATCACTGTCCTCCTGCGGGCAGAATATCCTTCCGGAGAACAGGCTGCGCTCCTGACGGAAGGGATCATGGAGC
Source organism: Oscillospiraceae bacterium (assembly GCA_017448455.1). Lineage (GTDB taxonomy): Bacteria > Bacillota > Clostridia > Oscillospirales > Oscillospiraceae > Limivicinus. The sequence goes on from JAFSLL010000267.1 coordinate 27,788, forward strand.
TGGGCGAAACGGTCTGTCTTCCCAACGCGGTCCCGCGCTGTGAGAACTGTCCGATCCGTGGGCTCTGTACCGCTCATCAGGAGGGGGAGGAACTCTCCTATCCTGTGAAAAGCGCGGGAAAGGCGCGAAGGATTGAAGAAAAGACCGTTTTTCTGCTTCACTGCGGTTCCCGGTTTGCGATCCGCAGGCGGCCGGAAGGAGGACTTCTGGCCGGATTATGGGAGTTTCCAAACTGCGACGGGATTCTTTCCGCAGAGGAAATAGCAGATTATGCAGCCGCAAACGGGCTTCACATGATGTCACTCGAACCGCTGGGTGACACAAAGCATGTCTTCACCCATGTGGAATGGAACATGTCCGGCTGGCTGCTGAACTGCGCAGAGGAGACTGCCGCATTTTCATGGAAAACACCGGAAGAGATTTCCCAGGGCTATTCTCTGCCAACCGCTTTCCGTTTCTATCAAAAAAAGCTCGATGCGGTATAACCCGTCGTTATACCCATCGGGCTTCTCTTTATACGTCCTGTCTCCACAAATCCGCATTCCAGCGGGATTTGAGCCAGTCGAGACCGTAGCCTGTCAGTTTGTCCAGCAGCTGGATTCCGAGACTCTTTCTCTCTTTTTTCGGCTTTGGCTGCCTGGCGGGCTTCCCGCTGAACAACAGTCTGAGCAGCTTCATGTCTTCTCCCCCTCAAAAAAGAAGTCCCCGCTTTTGCCTCCGTGTTTTTCAAGCAGGTGGATTTCCTTCAGAACCATCCGTTTGTCGATCGCCTTGCACATATCGTAGATGGTGAGCAGCGCAACGGAAACTCCCGTCAGCGCTTCCATCTCCACCCCGGTTTTCCCTTCTGTCCTGACAGTGCAGATTGCGCGTATTTCAAAGGAATCCGGAAGAAGTTCAAACGTCAGCGTCGCGTTTGTCAGGTTCAGCAGATGACACATCGGGATCAGGTCGGAGGTCCGTTTGCACCCGAGAATCCCGGCAACCTGGGCGACCGTCAGAACATCGCCCTTCTTGACGGTTTTCCCTTCCACCGCGCGAAACACTTCTTCACTGACAGCAATTGTCCCTTCCGCGACGGCAGTCCTCGCCGTGATCGCCTTGTCGGAAACATCAACCATGCGCGCGTTGCCCTGTGCATCAAAATGGGTAAAATCCATGCGTCATCCGTCCTTTCCCACCGATTGTACCACAGCCAACTCAGAAAAACCAGTCCCGCAGAGGAAAAAAACCTCTGCTTTGGTTGAATTCAGGCCATCTCTTTGCTATAATAATAAAATACAGTAAAGAAGGATTCCTCACATGGCTGACCAGATATGGAAAATACCATATTCCCGACCAGATTCCTCGGCGCTTGAAGCTGCCGGGGTTGCTCCGCTTTTAGCAGCTCTGCTGGCCGCCCGCGGAATTGTTACGGCAGAAGAGGCAAACCGGCTGCTCCATACCGGTCCGGAAAACCTGCACGATCCTTTTGAGATGATGGGTATGCAGGCAGCACGCGACCGTATTCTGTCGGCGATCCACAGCAACGAAAAGGTCACGGTTTACGGTGACTATGACGTGGACGGCATCACCTCCACCTGTCTGCTTACGGACTGGCTGCGAAGCTGCGGACTTGACTGCGGCTGGTATATTCCGGACCGCAATGATGAGGGCTACGGGCTCAACACATCCGCCCTGCAAAAGCTGAAAGACGCCGGCAACAGTCTGGTGATCACGGTTGACTGCGGCATTACGGCAGTGGAAGAGGCTCGCTTTGCCAGAGAAATCGACCTTGATCTGCTGATTACCGATCACCATGAGTGCCAGAACGGCCGCATCCCAGACGCCTGCGCCGTAATCGATCCCAAAAGGCCGAATGATCCTTACCCCAATCCGCAGCTTGCCGGAGTCGGTGTCGCTTTTAAGCTGATCAGCGCCTGCACCGGAAATCCTGTTGCGATTCTTGACCGATATGCGGATTTGATCGCGGTCGGAACCATTGCCGACGTGATGCCGCTCACAGGGGAAAACCGCTTTCTCGTCAAGCGTGGGCTGGAAAAGCTGGAAAAAAATCCCCGTCCGGGTTTTTATGCTATGCTGAACGAACCCGGGTATGTCCCCCGTAAGCCAAACTCCGGCTTTGTCGGCTTCACGCTTGCTCCGCGTATGAATGCCGCAGGCCGTCTTGGTCAGACCGAGAAAGCCGAAGAACTGCTGCTGACGGATGACCCGGCGGAAGCGGCGAGACTGACGGCAGAACTGAGCGAACTCAACCGGGAACGCCAGAAAATTGAAACCGAAATCTGGCGCGCGGCTCAAAAACAACTCAAAGACCGGACGCCAACCGGACCAATCGTGCTGGCCGCTGACGGATGGCACCAGGGCGTAATCGGAATCGCCGCGTCCCGGCTTGCCGAACAGTATGGCTACCCGACCGTCATGATCTGTCTGAATGGGGAAAACGGGAAGGGATCCTGCCGCAGTTACGGAGACTTCAATCTTTATCAGGCGCTGTACGCGTGCCGTGACCTGCTTGACGGTTTTGGCGGACACGCGCTGGCAGCGGGTCTGACAATCCATCGGGATTCCGTCGACCGTTTTCGGGAGGCGCTCTGTCATTACTATGAGGAGCACCGCCCCGAGCCTCTGCCGGATATCTGCTGCGATCTGCTTATTCGCAGCAGTGCCATGCTTTCCATTGACAATGTTGAGGCTCTGGATCTGCTAGAACCCTATGGCAATGCCAACCCCAAACCTGTTTTCTGCATCTGTGATATACCGCTTCTCTCTGCCTATGGCGTCGGTTCCGAAAAACAGCATCTGAAATACAGCATTGATTTTGACGGGAATCGCTTTGACGGGATCTTCTTCGGCAAAAGCCGGGAAAAACTCGGCATTCAGGCCGGAGACCGCGTAGACATTGCCTTTACCCCACAGGTCAACGAATACCTCGGGAATCGCTCCGTTCAGCTGAATACAATTGCTCTTCGTCCGCACAGCCCGGATGAGCTCTGCAGGCGGATTATGGAAAAAGATCCCCATGTTCTGTGGGCGGCAGGGCCATTTACTCCGGAACGCAGTGATTTTGTACGCCTCTGGAGACTTTTCGGCCCGCGTTTCCAGCTTGCCGCCAGCCTGCACGAAATACTGAACCACTGTCCGCCTGAAATGGCTCCGGAGCGCTATTGCCTCTGCCTTGCTGTTTTTTCGGAGGCGGGTCTGATAAACAGTTCGGACGGCACCGTCTATTCCGGGACTTTTGTTCCCAAATCAGAAAAAGTCGACCTCGATGCCACGAATATCTTGAAAACTCTTCGCAATCTCTGAGAGGAACATATGATGGACGACGACATTGCGAGAACTCAGGGCAACAGAGAAATATCACCGTTTGACCCCGACGGGATGTTTGACGCGCTTGAGGAAAAACTCCGGCAGTCACACAGCTTTGACCTCGGGCGCATTCGCGCTGCCTATGAAGTTGCCAAAACTGCCCATGCCGGCCAGAAGCGTAAGGATGGCAGTCCTTATGTCAGTCATTGTGTCGCTGCCGCGGATATCGCGGCTGACATGGGGCTGGATGAGGACAGTATTGTCGCTGCTCTCCTGCACGATGTCATCGAGGATACAGCCCTCGAGCACGAAGATATTGCGCGCCAGTTCGGCACCGAAGTTGCCGACATCGTAGAGGGTGTAACCAAGCTGACTCGTGTTCAGTACACCAGCAAGGAAGACGAACAGATGGAGAACCTGCGCAAGATGCTCATGGCCATGGCCAAGGACATCCGCGTCATTCTCATCAAAATCGCTGACCGCATGCACAACATGCGCACTATGGCATATCAGACGCCGGAAAAACAGCGGTCCAAATCGCTGGAGACAATGGAGATCTACGCGCCCATTGCCCACCGGCTTGGCATGCAGCGTTCCAAATGGGAGCTGGAAGACCTCTCCCTACAGTATCTGGATCCCCAGGGATATCAGGAGATCATGGATACGCTGGAGCGCCGGATGCCGGAGCTGGAAGCCTTCATGGACAGCATGCGCGAGAAAATCCGCGTCCGCCTGGAAAAAGAAGGCGTAAACGCCTCCATCTTCTGCCGCATCAAGCATGTCTACAGCATTTACCGCAAGATGTATGCCCAGAAGCTTGACATCAACGGCATCTTTGACCTCTGCGCTTTCCGCGTCATAGTTGACACCATCCCGGACTGCTACAACGTGCTTGGCATTATCCACGACATGTTCAAACCGGTCCCCGGCCGTTTCAAGGATTACATCTCCACGCCGAAGCCCAATATGTACCAGAGTGTACACACCACCGTCATCGGCTCGGAAGGTATCCCCTTTGAGGTGCAGATCCGCACCTGGGAGATGCACTATACTGCCGAGTACGGTATTGCCGCACACTGGAAATATAAAATGGGCGACAGCAGCAGTTCGCTGCGTAGCGGCGATGAAGACAAGTTTGCCTGGGTCAGGCGCCTGCTTGAAACGCAGCAGGAATCCGACGCCACGGACTTCGTGCATGATCTCAAGATCGACATGTTCGCCGATGAGGTGTTCGTTTTCTCTCCGAAGGGCGATGTGATTAATCTCCCCGCCGGCGCCACGCCGGTAGACTTCGCCTACAGCATCCATTCAGATATCGGCAATCGCATGGTCGGCGCCAAGGTAAACGGACGGATTGTTCCCTATGACCATGTGTTGCAGAACGGCGATATTGTTGAAATCCGCACTTCCAAATCCGCTCCCGGCCCAAGCCGTGACTGGCTCAGCTTTGTAAAAAGCGGCTCTGCGCGCACCAAGATCAAACAGTGGTATAAGAAAGAGCGCCGTGAAGAAAACATCGTCCGCGGGCGGTCCATGCTGGAGGATGAACTCCGGCATATGGGCGTCGCGCTGGATGAGGCACTGAGTGCAGATATTCTGCACCCGGTGATGAAAAAGCTCTCCTTCAACGAAGAGGATGATCTCTATGCTGCGATCGGTTATGGCGGAATCACGGTCATCCGGGTAGCAAACCGCCTGCGGGACGACGTCCGCGCTTCCAAACCGGACCACCGCAGTGCGATCGAGAAGGTGAATGATGCCGCTGAGCGCAGAGAGCAGCAGGCCAAACGCAACGCCAAAGCGGTTCACGGTATTCTTGTCGAGGGTCTGGACAACTGCCTGATCAAGTTCTCCCGCTGCTGCACCCCGGTTCCCGGCGACGACATCATCGGTTTTATCACCCGCGGCCAGGGCGTATCCATCCACCGAAAAGACTGTCAGAACTATCTCCGGCGGGATACCTCTCCGGAAAGTGAAGGCCGCTGGATTAAAGTCGGCTGGGCAGATACCATCAACGATGTCTACGTCACCACCTTTACGATCACCGCCAAGGATCGCAACGGTCTGGTTATGGACATCGCGACGGTTCTCAATTCCGTCAATGCCAAAGTTCGCAACCTCTCCTCCCGCAGCGTGGGTTACGGACAGGCAATCACGGTTGTTTCCGTAGAAGTCAAGAATCTCTCTGAGCTGCGGTACATTATGAACCGGATTTCCGGTGTCGCCGGTGTCACCGGTGTCACACGCAACGGTAGCTGAAACGGAGGAAAAGCATGCTGATCAAAACTCTGCCTGTCGGGCAGCTGGAAACCAACTGTTATGTCGTTACCAACGAGGAAACCCTCTGCTGTGTGATCATTGACCCCGGTGATGAGAGCAATTACATCCTGAACTACCTGGAAGAAAACCACCTCAAATGCGAGGCGATCTTTCTCACGCACGGGCATTATGACCACGTCGGCGCGGTCGACGCCGTCATGGAAGAGACTGGAGCGCCGGTTTACCTCTGTCCGCGGGACGACGCGCATACGACCGGTGACCGCCACTATTCCTACCTGCTGCCGGAGGGCGGGCGCTATTACGACGACGGCGATGTGCTGCGTTTTGCCGGCCTGACCTTTGAGATCCTCGCGACCCCCGGTCACACCCCCGGCGGTGTCTGTATCATCTGTGAAAATGCCCTCTTTACCGGGGATACGCTCTTCCGCGGGAGCTGCGGAAGGACCGATCTGCCCGGCGGAGATATGCTTGAAGAATTACGCAGCCTGAAAAGGCTGTGTGAGCTGCCCGGTGACTATGAGGTCTATCCCGGTCATATGGACAGCAGCAGCCTCGAGCGGGAACGCAATTTCAATTACTACTGCAGAGAAGCCAAAAGGAGATGCTGAAAGCCATGGGAGACCCCTGTCTTGTTATTCTGGCAGCCGGAATGGGCAGCCGCTTCGGCGGTCTGAAACAGATCACCGCCGTTGACGATCACGGACACGCCATCATCGATTTTTCGCTGTATGACGCGTATCGGGCGGGATTCCGCAAGGTCGTGTTTGTGATCAAGCACGCCATCGAGGCGGATTTCCGAGCCGCCGTGTCAGACCGTATGGAAAAACATTTTGATGTCCGCCTTGTCTTTCAGGAATTGGACAGTCTGCCGGAAGGATTCACCGTGCCGGAGGGCCGCATCAAGCCGTGGGGAACCGCCCACGCCACCCTCTGTGCCGCGGACGCTGTTGACGGGCCGTTTGCCGTCATCAACGCGGATGACTTTTACGGTCCCGGCGCATACAAGGCACTTTATGACTATCTGACCGGCAGCCGGGCTGAAAATGAGCACGCTATGGTCGCGTATCTCCTGCGCAACACCGTCACGGAGAACGGAAGCGTCGCCCGCGGAATCTGCAGTGTCAAAGACGGATTTCTGACTGATGTGGTTGAGCGCGTCAAAATTGAAAAACGCGGTTCCGACGCCGCTTTCACGGAAGACGGTGTCACCTGGGAGCCTCTCTCCGGCGACCTCCCCGTGAGCATGAACTGCTGGGCATTCGGAAGGGAAATGATGGACGCGCTGCGCACGCACTTCCCTGCCTGGCTGGAGGAAAACCTGCCCGTCAATCCCGAGAAATGTGAATACTTCCTTCCCTTTGTCGTCAACTCCATGATTCAGGAAGGGAAAGGCAAAATCCGTGTTCTCAACTGTACCGAAACCTGGCACGGCATTACCTATCGTGAAGATCTGCAAAGCGTCATTGACGCGGTCAATTACATGCGTGAGAAGGGGATCTATCCCGACACGCTCTTAGACTGAGGAGGAACAGAAAGCATGACTGTACTCGTTACCGGCGGTGCCGGATACATCGGAAGCCACACCTGTGTAGAACTGCTTGAGCGCGGAATGGACGTTGTTGTCATCGACAACCTTGTCAATTCCTCTGCCAAAGCGATCGAGCGGATTGAAGAAATCACCGGAAAATCCGTTGCTTTTTACCAGGAAGACGTACGTAACCGCGCCGCACTGGACACCATCTTCGAAAAGTACGACATCAACTGCGCCATCCATTTCGCCGGACTGAAGGCTGTCGGGGAGTCGGTCGCCATGCCGCTGGAATACTATGACAACAACCTCTTCTCCACGGTCCGCCTCTGTGAAGCCATGCGCGACCATGGCGTGAAGAACATCGTCTTCTCTTCCTCGGCTACGGTCTACTCGGGCGATAACGAAGTACCGTTAAAGGAGACCAGCAAAACCGGCAACTGTACCAACCCTTACGGCTGGACCAAGTATATGTCCGAACAGATTCTCCGCGATACCGCGAAGGCTGTGGACGATTTTTCGGTCTGTCTGCTGCGCTATTTCAACCCCATCGGCGCTCACCGCAGCGGCCGCATCGGTGAAGATCCCCGCGGTATTCCCAATAATCTGATGCCGTTTATCGCGCAGGTCGCCGTCGGAAGACGGGATCACCTGAATGTATTCGGCAATGACTACAACACGCCGGACGGCACCGGCGTTCGGGATTACATCCATGTTGTCGACCTGGCGCGCGGACATGTCGCCGCCATTGATTACATGCAGAAGCACCGCGGTGAGAATGTCTTCAATCTCGGCACCGGCAAAGGCTACAGTGTGCTGGACATGGTCAAGACGTTTGAGCGCGTCAACGGCGTGCCGATCCCCTATGAGATCGTTCCCCGCCGTCCCGGAGATCTGGCAACGGTCTACTCCAGTCCGGACAAGAGTGCCGAGCTTCTCGGCTGGAAGGCGGAATATGATCTGGAGG
>JAFSLL010000268.1 GCA_017448455.1 Oscillospiraceae bacterium
AACAAAGGATGCCCTTCTCCATCATGTGTGGGAAAACTTCAAAGCTTGGCCTGAAGCGGCGGCTGTGATCGCCGAACTGAAGGCACGAGGATATCAGACGGCCATGCTTTCAAACGGGGATCTGGATATGCTGCGGCCGCTGGAGAATTCTACCGGGATCACGTTCGATTACATTTTCTCTGCGGATATGGCGAGAGCACACAAGCCCTGTCCTGCGATCTATTCTCTTCCGGAAAAGATCCTTGGTTTGCACAGGGGCGAGTACCTGCACGTCTGCGGGTCTGCAAACGATTTATACGGCGCCGTTTCCGCGGGCATCCCTGTTATTTGGCATAACCGGAAAAACGACCTTTCTTTTGGCAGATGTATTCGTCCGCTCGCAGAGATCAAGACGCTGGAAGAGCTGCTGACTATTTTATAGTTTCAGATTCCAATCTATCATTTTTGAAGCAGAGACAGATAATACTGTCTCTGCTTTTTGTAAAGTAAAACCACTCGCCTAGCGAGTGGTTTTACTTTACAAAAAGCGGTTCCCGCCGGATGCGGCTCCGTGATGGATAAGCCTAGTCCTGCCGACTCTCAAAGCTAAAGATACAATGAAACCCCGCTTTGACACATCGTATCAAATTAGGGTTTCGAGTATGACTTCTGTTATATGAACGCTTTTTCCTTCAGGCGTTGCATGGCTTCCTTCAGGACGCGTGTCGGAAGGGCAAGATTCATCCGAATGGTTTCCGGCATGACGAAGGCTTCTCCATCCTGCCAAATCACGCCGGCCTTCACCCCCCTGTACTGCAGATCCTGCACCGTCTCGTGATGCTCTCTGCACCATTCGCTGCAGTCCAGATATATCATATAGGTGCCCTGCGGCTTCATCACACTGACGCCGGGGAAGTTTTCCTTTATGAATGCGCAGGCGTAATCGAGGTTTTCCTCAATTACGGAACACATCTCGTCCGTCCAAAGCATACCCTCTTCAGAAAAAGCCCCTATCAGCGCTCTCATCGAAAGCACATTGCTCTTGTTGTATATGGCGCTCTCGGAAGCTCTTCTCACCCTGTCCCTGAGATATCTGTTATAGATGATCCTGTATGCGCCGACGAGGCCGGCCAGGCTGAAGGTCTTGCTCGGCGCATAGAGGGCCATGGTCCTGTTCTTCGCATCCTCCGAGACCGACTGGAACGGGATATGCTTATTCCCCGGCATGATGATGTCCGACCAGATCTCATCGGAGATAACGAGCACGTCGTTCCTCTTGAAGAGCTCCGCGGCTTTCTCCAGCTCTTCAAGCTCCCAGACCCTGCCTGTCGGATTGTGGGGGGAGCAGAAGAAGGCGAGATGGATGCCGAAATCTTTTATCTTCCGTTCCATGTCCTCATAGTCCATCCGCCAGACGCCGTCTCCGTCGCGCACAAGGGGGCTGTGGATGAGGTTCCTGCCGAGCTTTTTCATGGTACCTGTGAGGCCGACATACGTTGGAGAATGGACAAGGATATTGTCTCCGGGAGCGGTGAAGGCTCTTACAGCGGAGCCCACACCTCCGTTAACGCCATTTTCATAGGAAATATCCTCCTTGCTGAGGCCTTCCACGCCGTTACGGATCCTCTGCCAGTTTATGATCGCTGTGAAATATTCCTCCGGGAGCTCAAAATAACCGAAGCTTGGTGTATCGAGTCTTGCTCTGATGGCATCAATGATGAACGGAGCTGTCGGGAAACTCATGTCCGCGACCCACATAGGGATCTTTTTTATTCCCTTATCCGGTTCTACCGGGAACGGCACCCGGTCTGCCGCAGTGGAATCTTTTCCCGCTCTCTCGACGAATGTTTCAAAATCGTATTTCATGATCGTTCACCTCTGCAAAATGTTTCAAAATCATATTTCATGATCGTTCACCTCTGCTATCCGCTCGTCCGACAAATTCGGGTATGCTAAGGGAGTCTTGTCTTCTTCAGACATTCACCGGAGGATGGCCGACGCCGGATTCCGAGCGCAGGCTGCCGCCGGATGTTCTGTCCTCCATGATATCGGCTATTTCTTTAAGATATAAGCCGAAAAGCCGCCGATGGAAAAGCATACGCAGTCATCGCATTTTTCTGCAGCGACTTCGGCCCCGTCATAAGCGTCCGTCAGGCTTGCAAATTCACCATGCCAGCATACCTTCTTATCCATATCGTCTTTGTTGACCAGAAGTATGCAGCCGGTGCTTTCCGCCATGGCGATGCCTTCATGATCGCCTGTAAGCAAGGTGCCGTCCGGGCAAAGGATCGCAAGCAGTTCTTCCGGCGTGGCGGCGCGCTTTGCTCCCTCGGGAAGCTTTGCAAAGTCGCTGTCCATCAGCTCACAGCCTGCGGGAACATACCAGATCACCTGGGTTCCGCCTTCCGCCAGATGCTTTAATGCCATTTGAAGTTCATCAGTCACGTCGCAGGCACCGATCACCATATTTTTCCAGACTCCGTCGGGCTGATGATGTGCCGTGTTGGCATCCACATAGGTAAAGTTGTGCTGCGCGTTCAGCATGGCAAACTGCGCGCCCAGCATCGCGTTTTCACAGGCCTGCATGCATGCCCAGCCGTTATCATCCTGCTCGCGCAGCAGGGGCTCATGGCAGTCTTCAATGCTGTGATAGAGCGGTTTGCGGCGGCGCATCATGGTTTCGATGGGGTAAAACAGCAGGGTGTCGGATACCCGCTTCCCTGTGATCGCTTCCGTTGCGCGCGCCACAGCGTCCCATATTTTCTTTTTACTGCCGTCAGGATCTTCGTCGGCATAGTAAGAGGTAAAGATATCGACGCCGAATGCCAGCTGCTGCATCAGCGCATTGTACATTTCTTCCAGAGAAATCTTGCCGATATCGGTTTGTGTAGCGCCCTGCAAAAAGCCGGATACTTCATCCATGACATGCTCATGACCGTACAGTTCGGAAATACTGCGTGCCAGCTTGGGCGTGAACGCCATATCCCAAATATTCTGCGGCTTGGAGGTGAGCATGTCGATTCCGGGAATATGCATATGACGCAGCAGGCTGAAGAAGTTTCCCTCAAACATGACGTGGTAAGCAAGCTGATCTTCCAGCAGGATGTGGCCGGAGAAATTCAGTCCGACCTGCGCGCAGTAATCAGACAGCTGCGCATAGAAGGCCTGCTCATACAGGTCGCTCATCAGCTGGTAATAGTCATGACGGATCCGGCAGAAGCGCTCGCCATGTCCTAAAAACAGGGCGGTCAGCTCATCCTCCAGACGGTATCCGTAAGTGGTCGCAAAACGGTTTGCCACGTTCTTGCCCCAGTTGACTACCGTATACAGAGGAATGCTTTCATCTACCGGATGGAGGGGTTGGGCCTCCAGTTTATCGTTGATATAAACGCCCATGTAGGAGGGCTCGTCCGTAAAGATCGCTTCAATCACAGAATTTTCGCCTTCGTCAGCGAAAGAGGGCGAATAGAACTCTCCGACTGCTTCCGTATAAGGACGATAGGTGTTGTTGATAAACTCTGCAATTGCTTCCGGGTTGCTCACATCCACATAACGGCGATGGTAAGCCACATTGTTCTGGGCATGGGTCCCCTCGTACATGCGTTTGGAATAGAACGCAAGGCATAACAGGTTCTTATCTGTATGATTATCGAATTCTATCAGATCTCCATGATAACGGGAGTAGGGGCTGAGCAGTTCTTCATCGGTAGGTGTATCTCCCGCGATTTGATAGCTGACGGCTGCGATCAGCTTCTCATGACCATGAGGCAGCGTCTGTGTAAGACTTGCTCCTGGAGCCAGCACGTGCCAAACCATCACAAGACCGCGGGCTTCATAATCCGGATTGGCCTCCAGCGTTCCAGTCCCCGCGGCACCGCTGGGATAGCGGTCTTCATCATACAGCCACATGCGCATGTTCAGATCCTTACAGACCCGAGCCTTTTCCCGCATCAGCTGAAATTCAACCGGATCTTTCAGATAATCCTTCCCGATCATGACATTGGTTACAATACCGCCGTAACCTTTGTCCTTTAAGTCTTGAACGCGCGCACGAATCTTCCGACATTTCGTTTCATAAGAATCTCCGGGTTCGAAGTTGAAATTATTATGTACGATCCGCAAACCACGATAGTAATCCCTTCTCATGTGATAAGCTCCATTTCTAGCTCCGAACGGATTTACAGGGCATCTGTTTTTTTCGCTCTAAATAATTGAGTACTTCCGGAGCATTTTGACCACGCCATCTTTGTCCACGCTGTCAGCAACTTCAAATTCTCCATTCAGCAGCCGGATACTGGAATCTTTCATGGCGAAGCCTTTTCCGGCTTTCTTCAACATATCGTAGTCATTATCGCCATCGCCGAAGGCAAAAACCTCTTTCCATCCTATGCCGAGACGTTGAAGAACAACGTCAATTCCACGGACCTTTCCGGAACTTGCAGGGACAATATCAACGGCATTGGTATTCCATCGCGTTATGCTAACGCTGTCCATGCTCTGTATGAATGCTTTCTCGTCTTTCTCGGGAACAAACACCGTAAGCATCAGGACTCCATTTTTGTTTATCCCGGAAAAATCGCGAAACTCCGGAACAGGCATATGTATGTCATCCTGTGCCTGTCTGACAAAAGGAGTTGCGAAATTAATAAAGGTTCCTTCCTTCTCAATGACGGCGCAGGGGAAACCATAAAGCGCCGCCATGCCCAGAATACGTTTTACCAGAGCTGCGGGAAAAGGATTCACATACAGATCTTCCTCTTCAGTGTAGCAATATTGCCCGTTGAGGCTGACGATCGCATCGAGCGGAAGCCCATCGATCATCTTTGTGACCTGCAGCTCATAAGGCGAGCGTCCTGTGGCCGCGATCAGGAAGATCCCCTTTTCCCGCAATGAAGCAAATGCACTTGCAGTCGCTGCGGAATATGTCCCTGTATCGTGTGACACAATTGTCCCGTCCAGATCAAATACTACCGCTTTAATCATGGCGTTTTTCAGTTTCTGTTGCTCAAAACTGCTTGTCGGCATGCCGCACGCCGACAAACATTTTTGAGCAACGAATCGGAAATCGCAAAAACCGAGTTCCGGTTTTCATGTCGTCATACAAGCGGATGGCAGCACCTTACAAGATGACCCGGGCTGATTTCCCTCAAGGGGAGATTGGGCTGCCCGCACTCCTCGGTGGCATAGGGGCATCTTGTGCAGAAGCGGCAGCCGGGCTTGGGATCGATGGGGCTTGTGACCTCGCCGATGATCAGATCTCTTTTCTTGTTTCTGCGTGAAGCGTCCGGGATCGGCACCGCGGCAAGAAGGGCCTTGGTGTAGGGATGGCAGTGATGCAAAAACAGTTCCGATTTTTCCGCCTGCTCTACAACTTCTCCCAGGTACATGACCATCAGTTCCTGAGAAATATGCTTGACAACAGACATGTCATGGGTGATGAACAGATAGGTAACGCCGCGCTGCTCCTGAATATCCATCATGAGGTTCAGGATCTGAGCCTGAATAGAGACGTCCAGCGCGGAAACGGGCTCGTCGCATACCACAAACTTGGGCTCGATGACCAGCGCTCTGGCCACGCCGACTCTCTGTCTGCGGCCGCCGTCCAGTTCATGGGGATAACTGCCCGCAAGCCTCTGTTCCAAACCAACTACCTTCATGATTTCCGCGACACGTTCCCTGCGTTCGGCCTTGGAACAAATCTTATTGGAAACCAGGGGCTCGGCAATTAAGTCTGCGACAGACATGCGAGGGTCCAGAGAAGAATAAGGATCCTGAAAGATGATCTGCGTGTCTTTTCTCAATTGTCTTTTGCTGTATTTCTTGTCCAGGATGTTTTCTCCGTTTATCAGGACTTGTCCGGAAGTCGCTGGGAGCAGATTGATCATACAGCGGCCAAGTGTGGTTTTTCCGCAGCCGGACTCACCCACCACACCGAGCGTCTTGCCCGCAGGTATTGAGAGATCCACGTGATCCACCGCGTGGACCACGCCGTTATTCGTCTCAAAATACTTTACCAGGTCAATCGCTTTGATTAAAGAATTACTCACTCTCTGCAGCCTCCCCCGGATCCGTGAATAGATGACATTTGATCATGTGCCCGTCCGGAGTCATGTAATTACCGGGTTTATCCTGGGCACATTTTCCCATACAGTCTTTGCAGCGAGGCGAGAAACAGCAGCCGAGAGGAAGATCTGAAGGATCCGGCGGCATTCCCTTAATGGGCTCCAGTCTCGGCTTGTCTGTGCTGAGGTCGGGAATGCAGCCGAACAGGCCGACCGTGTACGGATGATGCGGTCTGGACTTGTCGAAAACCTGTTCAAGCGTTCCGAACTCCAAAATTTCGCCAGCATACATGACGGCAACCTTATCGCAGCTTTCGGCAACAATACCAAGATCGTGCGTAATCAGGATAAGCGAGGTCTTGAAGCGTTTCTGAATATCATCGATCATGCTCAGGATCTGCGCCTGGATGGTCACGTCCAAAGCCGTCGTCGGCTCGTCCGCGATCAGGAGCTCCGGCTCGCAGGCCAATGCGATGGCGATCACGATCCTCTGTTTCATACCGCCGGAAAACTGGTGCGGATAGCAGATCTTTCGCGCCGGTTCTATGCCGACAAGCTGAAGGATCTCGTCAACTCTGCTGTCGACATGCTCGACCTCGTGAAGCTTAAGCACTTCGGCGATCTGATCACCCACGGTCATGACCGGGTTGAGAGCTGTCATGGGATCCTGAAAGATCATGCTCATTTCCTTGCCGCGAGCTTTTCTCAGCCTTCTCTCCGAAGCGTTAAGGAAATCCTCGCCTTTCACAAGCACCTCTCCCCGATACGCCTCTCCGACGCCCTTCGGCAGGATCCCCATGATGGTCAGAGCCAGCGTCGTCTTGCCGGCGCCGGTCTCGCCCACCAGGCCGAGAGACTCGCCCTTTTCCAGGCTGATCGAAACGCCGTTCACCGCCAGAACATCTTTATATATGGTTCTGTACTTCACGTACAGATCTTTTATTTCCAGCATTTTTCCCATCACTTGCTGCTCCTTTTCCAAAAGGGAGTTCTCCTGGGCTTCACAAAACCGCGCAGTCTCGGGTCTGTTGCATCCCGGATCCCGTCACCCAGAAGGTTAAACGCTGTTGATGTGAGCAAGATGCATAGCCCAGGTATCAGCAGGAGATACAGGTCTGTACGCATGTACTTCTGCGCCTCGGAAAGCATGCGGCCCCAGTCCGGAGTGGGAAGCTTGACGCCGAGGCCGAGGTAGCCCAGGCCGGCGGTAGCGGTAATAACAGAACCGATACTCATGGTGCTGGACACAATGATCGGGCCCAGGCTGTTTGGAAGGAGATGGCCGAAAATGATTTTGAAATCACTTGTACCGCTGGCACGGGCTGCTTCCAGATATTCGTTCTGCATGGATACCATGAACGCGCCGCGCGCATTGCGTATCAGGCCGGGACTGAGCGTAATCAAAAAACCCAAAATAAGCGTTGGTATGTTGTTGCCGAACACGCCCACAATACAGAGAATCAGCAGAACACTGGGAATCGCCAAAATAGCATCTATGAAACGCATCAGCAGGGTATCAAGCCAGCCGCCGTAATACGCGGAAATACCGCCGATGACAATGGCGACGATTGCAGCCAGTATATTCACTCCGACAGCTATTTCAAGTGAGACTCTTGTGGCATATAGTGTGCGGGCAAAATAGTCGCGCCCTTTATCGTCAGTGCCGAACCAATGCTCCGCGCTCGGCTTCTGGCGCATATTCAAGGGGTCTTGCCCGATCACGTCCGTATCGTAGTCGAAAAAGAAATCAACCGTCAGTGCGATGAAAACCAGTAGAAGAACAAATATCAAACAAACCACAGTCAGCTTGTTCCTGAAAATGGCGCGGAACACTTCATAACCGGGACCGTGTGATTTTATGGTTTTATTCATGTTGCCACCCCCGACGTCCTCTTTTTCGCAGAGCTGATATACTTTGCCTTAATTCGCGGATCAAGATACGCATAAACGACATCCACAAGCAGGTTGATAAGAACGGAACAGACGGAAATCAACACAACGGCTCCGACGACGACATTGGTATCATTGGTGTTGATGCTGTTGACAACAAGTCTTCCTATTCCGGGGATAGCAAAAACACTCTCGACAAAAACAGAGCCGCCGATAAGACCGGTAAGCCTGCTACCAAGGGTCGTGACAACGGGAATAAGGGAGTTTCTGAGAGCATGAACATAGATGACCGTGCGTTCCTTTGCGCCTTTGGAGCGCGCTGTACGAACATAATCCTTTCGGATCTCCTCCAGCATGGAGGAACGCGTCATACGAATAATGCCTCCGATCGTATTTGCGCTGCAGGCTAGTATCGGCAGAATCCAGCATTTCCAATCGTCTGTGCCGAAAGCAGGAAGCCATTTCAGCTTTACAGAGAATGCCATCATCAGCAGCAGACACAGCCAGAACGAAGGAATACAGGCCAGAATCATGGCGATGATCGTTGATAATCGGTCTAAAAAGGAATACTGCTTTACAGCTGACAGCACTCCCAATGGAAGGCCGACAATAAGGGAAAAAATAATAGAAAACACGGACAGCTTCAGCGTGTTGGGAAAGAATGTCCGAATCTGCGTTCCTATTTCTTTTCCGCCATAATAGGATTTGCCGAAATCTCCCTTCAGAAGGTTCAGCATATAATCGCCGTATCTGACCAAAAAAGGCCTGTCCAGACCAAGCTGGTGGTTATACGCGTCCACAGCTTCCTGTGTCGCATCCAGACCAAGGACATTTCTTCCGGGATCGCCGGGCTTGACATTCATGATTGAAAACACGACAAATGTACAGAAAAGCATCACGGGGATCACGAAAATTAGTCTCTTAAGAATATATCTCCACATAAGTCCCTATCCTCCAGATAGTTTGATAGACAGCCGCTGCAGCGGCAGAGTCAAGAAGTCTGTACATAGCTCTGTGATCATCGTTGTTCGAACACCTCCAGCAGTTCTGCCCATGCGGCCACGAAGCTTCGGTGGATTCGAAGACTGCAGCGTCTGTTGTATCCTGTGCGCTGTCTGCAGACACAACGCTCCGGCGAATTCTTGCTCGGAAGTTTCCTCGCGCGCAGGCCTCTCGCCTGAAATTCCTGTTGAAGCTCTCCATAAGCTTCGTCATATATATGCTTTTCTGATTGTTTTCCGGAAAAGCAGAAAACGGCTCTGTCGAGGAAGCTCCTTATATATCTGTGAGCGAGCGCGGCTTTGCGTCCTTCGGGAGCAGCGATTCGTAACCATCCGGACAGGCTTTGCGGAAATCCGCCCAGGCCTTTTCCAGGATCGAGGGATCTTCAATGGCCTGTATCGCAGTAGCGGCCATGACCTTGCCTGCGTAACGGGCGCTCGTCATAGCCCACTCCGTCGTGCCCTGTGCAACGGCCTGCCAGGAATGGCCGGGCGTGCCCATCGCCCAGGTCGAGGTCGCGCATTGTGCGATGGGGCAGATCCTGGAAACGTCGCCCGTATCTGAACTGCCATGACTGATGCGCGCGGGGCGGAGCGGCAGCACTTCATTGTGGATCGGACGTTCGGGATCTGCGCCGTTTGCCGGAGGAAAGGTTTTGATCAGTTCGCGTAAGAAGGCCAGATCCTCTTCCGTGGGCTTGGGCGGTTCGATGGCCTCCATGACCTCCTGCATTGTTTTCTGCAGCGCAGGATTTTGAATGATGTTGGATCTGGCGGAGAAAAGATCGTGATGCTCTGTGGTTCCGGTCATGAGCGCGGCCCCGGCTGCAATAGCGTTTACACGCTCGTAAAAATCCTTGAGCTCAGAATTCGAGGTGGCGCGGATGTAGTAGAGCACTTCTGCGTGTCCCTGGACGACATTCGGCGAGATCCCGCCCGCATCGGTGATCGCGTAATGGATGCGCCAGTCATCCGGGATGTGCTCCCGCAGAAACTGGACGCCCACATTCATCAGTTCCACGGCGTCCAGCGCAGAACGGCCCAGATGCGGCGTTTCGCCCGCGTGAGCCTGAGTGCCGTCGAACACATATTTTACACCGCAGTTAGCGAGCGCCTTCAGGGTAATGACCGAATTCTCGTAAGTAGGATGCCAGCAGAGCGCCATATCAAGCTCGTCAAACGCTCCGTCGCGCGCCATGAAGGCCTTGCCGGAGCCGCACTCCTCGCCCGGGGTTCCAAAATAGATCACTGTGCCCTCGCGGCCCGTCTCTTCGAGATAATGCTTGATTGCGAGAGCTGCGGCAAGAGACCCCATGCCCAGAAGGTTATGTCCGCAGCCTTGACCGCAGCTTTTGCCTTCGATTGTCTGTTTCACGGCCACGCCGCCGACCTGCTGGAGACCGAAAAGCGCATCAAATTCGCCCAGGACGCCGATGACCGGCTTTCCATGCCCGAAACGCCCGGAAAACGCTGTCGCGATTCCGGTCAGATTCTCCGTGACCTCAAAGCCTTCTTTTCGAAGAACATCGCAGAGATAGGCTGCGGATTTGAATTCCTGAAAGGCTGTCTCCGCGTTTTCCCAGAGATAAAGGGAGGCGGCATTCAAAACATCCTTTTTCTCATCAATGATGGAAGTGTATTTGATCAGTTCGTCCTTCTGAATCATGGTTTCCTCCTTAGTAAACGAGTCGTCATTTCTTAATTATTTCGGAACAGGCGCCCGTATATTGGGCGAAAAACGGGGTTCAGGCCCGCCGGTGCCCCTCATGCCGGACCCGCTTTGCGATGCTGCCGCTGAGGCGGGCCCGGCATGAGAGATTTATGCTTTTGGGAAGTTCTTCGGAGGGGCTGATTTCCGGCCTTTCAGGCCGTCCGTCAACCGTTCCCTGCACCTATGGGACTGTGTCCAGCAGGCGAATCGCGATCGCGCTGCGGAGAGGAACCGGCTACTTTTTTTCTGAACATGTTCGGGCACAAAAACATAACCGAAGGGCACTTCCTTTGTTCAGTGGTTTTTCAGGAACCTAGCCTGCACGGAACAGCATTCATTTTCGCAGCCGGCCGACGCCGTTCACGAAATGAACTTAATTCCAGCTCATGGTGTCGAACTGGAGGTAAGAGTGGATCGTATTGATGCCGAATTCAAGATCCGCGCTGCAAGCGAACATGCCCTTCTTGAAGTAGAGTCCGATGTAAGGAACAGTATCCGCCATGATGTCATAGGCTTCCTTCAGAACAGCCTCACGCTCAGCGCCTACAAGGGATTTCGCCTCGACAAGCTTGGGACCGTAGTCATTGGGCCGGTCACCGTTGAGAGCTCCTTCACTGCTGTAAAGGCCCGCAAAGCTGCCGATATCGCCGTCGACACCGGTATAGGAAGTGATGTAGCCTTCATAGCTGGCATTTATGATCTTCTGAATAAGAGTGGGGTTGTCCGGGCACTGGTCAATGTCGACAATGATACCGATCTCCTTAAGCTGAGACTGAACGCTCTCTGCGAGTGACACAGATGGTCCAAAACAAGAGAGTTTGAAGGTGAAGCCGTCGGGGTATGCGGATTCGGCAAGAGCTGCCTTTGCGGCTTCCACGTCGCCTGCAGGAATATCGTAGCCGGGGAGATAGCCGCCGACACCCTCAAATACGGGCAAAACACCTGCAGGAATTCCCATCCCGCCCAAAATCGCGATGAAATAGTCTCGGTTGAGGCAAAGGTTAATTGCCTTTCTGACGTTTTTATCGGCAAAGGGTTCAAAGCCGAAGTTCAGGCCCATGTGGCTATAACTTGC
>JAFSLL010000269.1 GCA_017448455.1 Oscillospiraceae bacterium
CGGCGAACGCAGAACCGCAATCAAAGGAACGTCCTGCCGCGGATTATCCAGAATCTGCAACAGGGCAAACACAGTCGCAACCTCTACGGTAGAGAAGTAATTCTCCCCTGTATCGGCGCAAATCCGGATACGCTTTTCCGCTGCGGCGCGACGGTATTCCGCGAGTCTGGCCCGCGGCGAGCGCATGAGGATTACGATATCTTCCTCACGGATCGGTCTCATGGTGTGGGTCTGCGCATCGGTGATCAGGGTTCCGGTATCCAGCATGCTCCGAATATAATCAGCCACATAGTCCGCTTCAATTCCGCTGGAACGGATGTGTTCCCCTTTCTCCGTCTGCCGCGGAATATCCAGCAGATGAAATTCCGTCTGCCCACTGTCGGCAGCAGGATAATCAGCGCCGGCATACAGCATTTCCTCCGCTCCGTAGTTCAGCTCCCCCATCTCAACAGAAAGAATATTGCTGAACACATAATTGGTTGCATCCAGTACCTCAGCACGGGAGCGAAAGTTGCGTGAGAGAACAATTTTGGCCCGTTTTCCCTTCTCCGCATCGGCAACATGGGGATAGGTATTGTAATGCTCCAGAAAAATCGTAGGGTCAGCCAAGCGAAAACGATAAATGCTCTGTTTCACATCTCCCACGGTAAACAGATTGGTTCCCTTGCGGGACACCGCTTCAAAAATGCAGTTTTGCACCTCGTTGGCATCCTGATACTCATCTACCATGATTTCACGGTAGCGAGCCTGTATATTTTTTGCCAATTCTGTGGGCAAACCTTCATCATCAATCAAAAGGCGGATCGCTTCATGCTCCTGATCCGAAAAATCCGCGGCATTCCGGCGCCGCTTTTCCGTGCGGTAGGCGCGGGAAAAATTGAGCGTCAGACGCAAGAGAGCCAACATAGCAGGAGCCATAGTACGCAAATCATCGGCAGCCTCCACAGCGGACACGCCGAAAAACTCACTCAGTTTGTTGATCGAGGCCTTTCCGTTATCCCACATGCGCTTCATACGAACCTTCAGTGCTTCATCCGTCACCTTCCGCGCAGCTGTGAGCCGAGGAAATGTCACCTGAGATGCGCGGGCCTCATCCCAGCCGCGGCAGGCAGCCTCCGCAAAGACGTACAAAGCACCGGATACGGAAAGGAAATCAGGCGCATAGCAGTTGTTCAGCTTTTCATCTTCCGCCATCTCCGCCGCGGCATGTTCAAACAGCGACGCCCAGTGGAGCGATTTATTTCGCACATGACGCAGCAAAAGCTCCGCATACGGAGTTTCATCAATCTTTTGCGGTATGTTTTCCCAATGGGATTCCTGTTCCAGCAACCACCGCTCCGGATAGGGCTGCGCCTGGACTTTATCGTAAAGCTCTGTCACCAGCGCCGCAAGAGAACGGTCATCTCTTCCGGCGCCCAACGTATCCGCCAGCAGTGTTCCGCCGTCGTCCGGCAAAAGACTCTCGTAGAATTCATCCAGCGTCCTCGACAGGACGCGATTGCGGAGCGCAGCGGCATCCTGCTCGTCCAGAACGCGGAAATCAGGCCGCAACGTCCGATGCTGCTCATCCTCCCCAAGAAGATGGCAGTTTTCCCGCAGCAGTGCGGTGCAGAACGCGTCCACGGTTTTAATGTCCGCACGATAGACTCGCAGCAACTGGCGCTGCAAATGAGAGTTTCCGGGATCGTCCCGCAGGCGTTCTGAAAGCGCTGCGGCAATCTTTCCGCGCAGCTCCGCCGCAGCGGCACGGGTATAGGTGATGATGAGAAAATCGTCAATATTCGCGCCGTCGTTTTCCACATAGGAAAAGAGCCGCTCCACCAGCACCCGGGTCTTGCCGGAGCCGGCGGCAGCTGAGACTAAGAGACCGTGTCCGCGATCCTCAACCGCCATGCGCTGTTCCTCAGTCAGCATATCCGTCACTTCGCTCCTTTCCTCCGTTGATGGACGCATCCACAGCCGACCAGAACTCATCCGGGCCGGTTTTCGTAATGGATTCATAATGGTCGCCGCCTCGCCCGGGTTCAAAACCGCAGGCGGCGACATAAGGACAGTAGGTACAGGCTGTTTCCTGCGGCGTGCGAACATAGGGGTCGGCGTCAATATTGCCGCGCTCCGCCTCCCGGCCGATATCTCGCAGAATCTTATCCACATATTTTGCAAGCTTGCCCAATTGCTCAGCCGAGGCAAGACTGCCGCTCAGGTTCACATGTCCGTCTTTATCTCGTTTCACGGTAATCGGCAGGCGGTGCGGTTCTTCCAGTGCGCTGTGCTCCATGGCTTTCAGTACAACCGGATCGGAGAGCACCATTCCGCTGCGCCGCAGCAGCTTTTGCGCCTCCCGGCGAAGGGTCTCGTCATCTGTATTTCGCGGCAGTCGCAGAATGTTGTCTCTTGCCGGTGTGTAGAGAACGCCCGCCGGAATGATTTCCCGCGCTCCGAACAGGTCTTTGCCCTCCCGCTCCAATGCAAAGAGGTAAAGGAGCATCTGAAGTCCCAAACCGTAGCGCAGTTCCGCAAGGTCTAAGCTCTTTTTGCCTGTTTTGTAATCCACCACGCGCAGATACAACTTATTCCCCACTAACCAGCCGTCCACACGATCCACCTGACCCACCACGCGCAATTCTCCGCTTCCGCTGCTCAGAACAATGGCGGGCAATTGCGCATTCATACCAAAGGACAGTTCAAAGGCGAGAGGCTCAAAATCCGACTCCCTCAGCTCGTCTGACACCTCGTCCATAATACGGTAGGTTGACTCCACCAGCCGCCGGAACAGGTAGCGGAAACGCGCCGTCTTTTCTGCAAGATCCGGCAGCTCACGCTGTATGTAGTCCGAAACAGCCCGGCGCGTCATCGCATGAAGCTGTTTTTTTGTCAATGATTTGATTCCGCCCTTATCCCGCGCCGCGCGAAGCGTGTGCTCCATCACGTCATGGACAAAGGTGCCCATTTGCGGCGCGTCGAATCCAGCCGCGCCTCGCTCTCTGGCATGAAGCCCATACTGCATAAAGTAAGCGAAATGACAGGCTCTCGCCTTATCCAAACGAGAAGCTGAAAGCGTGATGCTCTGTCCGTAGAGGGCTTTCACAGCGTCACCGGAAAGCCGCCCGCGGCTGTAGAGCGAAGATTCCCGCATGGCGCGAAGCTGATTCGCGTACTCCTTTTTTTGTTCCAGAAAACGCCAAAGCGTTCCGTCAATATGCTCGCCCGCATATTCCAGAGCAGGCGTTAATGCCGACAGGCGATATGCCTTGTCATCATCTTCTTTTTCAACGCTCAGTCCGTCAAACAGCGATTGTAAGCGTCCAATTAAAAACGACGGCTGCTGAGCAGTTCCGTTGGAAGCAAAGATGGAGTAGGATACATACAACCTTTCGGTAGGCTGGGCCAGTGCGGCATAAATATTCTGGATTTCCAGATGAAAGGCCGACATTCCGTAGGGCGAAAGACGGATATCAAAGCGTTCCAATACCGCGC
>JAFSLL010000270.1 GCA_017448455.1 Oscillospiraceae bacterium
TATGAGCCTGTCAGCAACTGGCTCTTCACCGTTTCGGAAGAGTTGGAACAGCGGACCTCCGCCATCTGCAGGCGCTATCATATTCCGGAGCGGTCTCTCGGCATCTCATCTGCCCTCTCCGCCAGTGATTTTCACCTTCTGGAAAAGCTCAATGCAAAAGATGTGCTCTCCGGAGACAGCCTGACCTGGACGGCTGTTTTTGTGGAGTCCATCATCTCGGTTATCATAGCCATGGCCTGCGGAGGCAGCGGTGTCGTGCTGATCAGTGAAGGGCCCGTCGGCATGCTGATAGGTTTTCTGCTTTCCTTCCTGGTACTTGCTCTTAGCCATGCCATGGGGAAAAAAGCCCTCGATGAAAAACTGATGAATGCCGATCTTCCTCTTCCCCTGCGGCGAATGGTGCTTTCTTCTCCGCTGCCCAAACTCTCTCTTCCGAAGCTCTCTCTGTCGAAGCTCAATCCGTTCCGGGAAAAGAAAGAAGAAGACCTTTCCGCCCGGCGGATGCGCTCCATCCGGAACAAGATCTTCTCCAACTATGAAAAACTGTTTTCCGAGTCCGAGGATCCGGAACTGCTTGCGTTGAATGTCCGTATGAGCCGTGATATCTCTGCCCAGATCGAACAGCGCTGAAAAGAACTCGCCGAGCAGGTGGAAATTCCCCTATAACCGTCCGAAAAGCGAAATCCTGTCATATCCGCAAGACCATATAGATCGACGCTAAGTACCGGGCTGAAATTAGGATTGGTGGGAGAAGTTGGATTTGAACCAACGCAGCCTTTCGGCAGCGGATTTACAGTCCGCCCCATTTGACCAGACTCTGGCATTCTCCCATATGGTGGGCTCTCCGGGAATCGAACCTGGGACGCGCAGATCTTCAGTCTGCCGCTCTACCAACTGAGCTAAGAACCCGTGTGGGGTGGGTGACCGGCTTCGAACCGACGACCTCCGGGGCCACCCCCCCCGGCGCTCTGACCAACTGAGCTACACTCACCAGATGGTTGCAGGGGCGGGAGTTGGACCCGCTTTGGGCAGCTTATGAAGCTGTTGCATTACCGTTCTGCCACCCTGCAGTATGGTGCACGAAGTGAGACTCGAACTCACAAGCCCTTAGCGGGCACCGGGTCCTTAGCCCGGCGCGTATTCCAG
The DNA here is from genome assembly GCA_017448455.1 of Oscillospiraceae bacterium. Classification (GTDB taxonomy): domain Bacteria; phylum Bacillota; class Clostridia; order Oscillospirales; family Oscillospiraceae; genus Limivicinus. Next base: position 1,147 of record JAFSLL010000270.1, read on the forward strand.
TTCCGCCATTCGTACATGTGGCGCGCTCTACAGGGCTCGAACCTGTGACATGCGGATTAACAGTCCGCCGCTCTACCGACTGGACTGAGCTAAGAACGCATGTGGCATGGGCCTGTGGATTTGAACCACAATGACCGGTTTTGGAGACCGGCATACTACCGTTGTATGAGACCCATATATGGCACCGGATCATGGATTTGAACCATGACCTCCTGAGTCAGAGTCAGGCGTGCTGCCATTACACCAATCCGGAATATATGGTGATCCCTGCGGGATTTGAACCCGGCATTACCGCCTTGAAAGGGCGGTGACCTATCCTGTTAGTCGAAGGGACCGTGCCAGCCCGATCATTTGGGCTGGTTTTTATTATGTGGGGATTCAGATCGTTCCATCGACTTGAAATATCAGGATATCCTCGATCCTCACCCTGAACACTACTGCAAGGACGACAAGGTTGTCCACGGTCGGCAAAGCCGTGCCGCGCTGCCACTTGTAAATGGCCTGAGGGGTGCTGAAGCCGAAGATTAACTGGAGATCCTTCACGGTCAGGCCTGCGTTGACTCGCAAGTGTGCGATGTTGATTCCTGTTGCGGTCAAGTCAATGACCGGTATTCGATTCATTTCATTTACGCTCCTGTTCCGGCCTTGTGGCCTGTGACACATATTGTTTGTAATACATAAAGGCCGCTTGCCTCATACAAGACAAGCGGCCCGTGAAGTACCTGATTAGCCTATTCTGGCTGTCGTTTCACAGTTCTGTTCTCTGTCTTATATGGGCATGCCAAAGGACCATGCATCTTGTAATTAAAGCTGCACTGCGAACGACCCTGATATTCGGATTTGAACAAAACGGAGATCTGTCTGAGGATCATTTCTTTTTTCCTTTCCGGGCATAGTCCTGATTTCTGCTTTTACTATACCACCCTGTTTCCGAGAAGTAAAGAAACCCGTAGTATAAAATGCACCTGTCGTTATTGAAGCTGGGACAGAAATAGCCGATCCAGTTCCTCCCACCCACGGTTTGCGTCTTCCGACAGCTGAACAATACGGGAGCGTACTTCTTCGATGCTGCTGTCCAGGTAACGGTTGATGCTCTCGATTTTTGGAATGGTTTTGATCTCTGGAGCATTCATCTTCAAATTGAGCAGCCGGTCGATATCCGGAAGCAGAGCGGGATCAAGTTCCGTTTCTACCAATTCGGAAAAGAGCATGGGCGGAGGGGTATCTTTGTCCAGGATCCATCTGCAGGCCAGGACAGGGCGAAGCACATAAAAGTATTTTTTGGCCTTGACCATGTCACCCTTCAGGTATTCGCGGTAGTTGCTGCTGGCCATGCTGAGGTAGTGGCTCAGCCCACGCTTGGATGAGAAATACCTCTGCATTACAGCACGGAACTCATCTGCAAATGCGTTCTCGCGATACACGATCGGCGAAGAGAACCACTCAAACAGTGTCGGGTTCGATGCACGCAAAAGGCGCAGCGTTTTGTCCAGATCCCAGCCGTTGATATCCAACTCTTCCTCGATGGGCAGTTCAATCACGTCTCTGTTCTTTTCCAAACGCAGATAATCCTCTTTAGGACGGACATAGATAAAACGCACGTCGTAGTCACTGTCCGGAGAGGCAAAGCCCCAGGCACGGCTGCCGGACTCAACTGCCAACAGAATCCTTACGTTTTCCTTCTTTTCAATTTCACTCAGTTTGTATAGAATCGTTTCCCTCACAGGGCATTTCCTCCTTCCTTAAGTATTCGATGATCATTTCTTTTGCTTTTCCCGTTGCCCGCTTGTCCCGGATAGTGGGAGCGTCAGGTTGATTCCCTACAGGCAACCTATCTGCTGGGCATACGCGCTTTTGACCATTGCCACCTTACTCCGCTGCCTTGAAGTTATAAACCGGGCGGATTCTCTCGATGATGTAGGCAGTGGGGCCAATCTCGGAGACGATCTCATCAATGGGCTTGTATGCCATAGGCGATTCGTCAAGCGTATCGCTCACGACACAGGAAGACCAGATACCCTCCATCTCGGCGGTATATTCATCCATCGAGAGCTGGGCGAACGCCTGCTTGCGGCTCATGATGCGTCCGGCGCCATGTGGAGCAGAGCAATTCCATTCCTCGTTGCCCTTGCCGCTGCAGATGAGGCTGCCGTCACGCATATTGATGGGGATCAGCAGCTTTTCTCCGGCTTCTGCAGAGACAGAACCCTTGCGGAGGATCATCTTCTCGGTATCAATGTAATTGTGAATCGTAGTAAACTCCTCGACCTTCGTCAGCCCCATGCCGCGCAGGATCACATCGGTCATGGCTTTGCGGTTGAGCATGGCAAAGTGCTGGGTAATACGCATGTCGTGGATGTAATCTTCAAAAAGCTTTCCCTCTACATAAGCAAGATCCTTGGGGATGCTGATAGGATGTTCCCTGCGCAGTTCGTTGATGGCGCTCTGGATATCTTTCCAGCGGCCTGCGGTACGGTATTCGGCAATCAGCTCGTCGATTTGATGACGGGCGCCGCCCCACATAGCAAAGCGGCCCTGATCCTGGTAGTACTTGCATACCTGAGTGCCGAGATGACGGCTGCCGGAGTGGACGACGAGATACAGTTCGCCGTTCTCTCCGCGGTCGACTTCGATAAAATGGTTGCCTCCGCCGAGGGTTCCGATGCTGCGCTTTGCCCGCTCAATGGAAACATAGGGCGCACAGCAAAGCTGGTAAAGATTGATTTCTTCGTTGTACGGATGCTCATCCTTGCGGATATTCTGCCCGCAGGGTATTTCCTTACGGATCAGGGCATCCAAGGCGGCAAAATCTATTTCCTTCTCCGCAAGACGGACCGTCTCCATTCCGCACCCAATGTCCACGCCAACCATACCGGGAACGATTTTATCCTGAATCGTCATGGTCGTTCCGATGGTGCAGCCCTTTCCGGCATGCACGTCAGGCATGATGCGGATCTTACAGCCGGCAAAAGCCTCCTGGTCGCAGACGGTCTTGATCTGAAGTTCAGCAGCCGGCTCGAGTGCAGGTGTATAACAAAGGGCAGTGTTGTGCAGTCCTCGTATTTCTATCATTTCACTTCTTTCCTTTCAAAAAGCGGACGCACGGCGATTCCGTAATCAAATCGGATACCGTGCGCCCGCTCGTCTTTCTCTGGGAGCTGGCAAGCTTATGCGGCGATGGGAGCGTACCGCTCCGTATCGATCACGCTCAGCATGAAGTCGTACGGATTCAGTTCGCCTTCCATGACCATAGAGAAGATCCGGGGACTGTTGCCGGAAACCAGCGCAACACCGCGGCCATTCTCTTTTACAGGCTGCTGCTCATGACGGCTGTCAACGTTCCAGAACACGAGGTCCGGGAGTTTGTAGCCGGCAGCCGCATAGCTTGCCCTTGCGTTTTCGAAGTTCGTCATGGACGAGTTCATCACGCAGTCATCAAACTCCATGTCGGAGATGATATACAGCTTTGCGGGCATCTCAGCCTGAGGGACATGGTTTTCTACCGCCGCCTGCAGAATCAGATCGAATACCGCCTCCAGGTTGGTGTTGGCGCATTCGTTGAAGGTTCTGCAGTAGCGCACCTTCTCCACGAAATCTTTTCCCTTGATCTCAACAAGCCGGGGGCTCATGGAGAAGGCGAGGAAATGATTGTGGAATTTGCCTTTATTATGTTCCGCGAAATAAATCGCGAGAGATTGCGCGACCGCTGCGGGCATCGGCTTGCTGCCCCAGTACATGGAGCCGGAGCCGTCCGCCACGACAAGTGCGTTCTCATCAGTCGTGAAGTCCTCCAGCGTTCGCCAGGTGACGTCCAGAGACCGGCGTTCTTCCTCGGAGCAATCATACGCGTGCTCGACGAGCTCATAGGGCATCAGCGTGCCGGTGTGCAGCTTCTCCTCGCCGCGATCTACCTTATCCATGAAAGCGCCGTAACGCTCACCGTCATTGCGAAGGAACGCCTTACGGTACTTGAACATGGCCTTGGACGGCTGCTTGGAGTAATCGAACGTGTAGTCCTTCTCACGGAGATTGTTCTCGATGATCCGGATACACGCGCGAAGCTTGGTCAGCGCCTTGCGGTAGTCACGGTCGGACAGGCCGAA
>JAFSLL010000271.1 GCA_017448455.1 Oscillospiraceae bacterium
GTACTTTTTCAGATCGTCCAAGGAGGCTGCATAGATCTCATAGGTATCGCCCCGGAGTACCGCAGTTTTTACAGCCGTATTCTCGCTGTAATGGATCACAATTTGCCCAAGAACCGGCTCAGAGCCATGAAAGGCCATGGCATCTTTGCCGAGTACAAAAGAGGAATCTGTCACATCAGAGGCAATCCCAAAATAGGACACATTTGCATAATAGTTTTCATTCAATCCGCTACCGCTCTCAAGCAAGGTTCCGGGTGCGGGAGAAGCGCTTTCCGGGGCGGAGTTCTCTGCGGGCTGAGCCTCTTCTGTTCCCACTGTTTCAGAACTCGGTGTCGTGGCTTGCGGGGCTGTTCTTTCTTTGCCTCCGCAGCCGGAAAGCATAAGGGCGCAAATCAAGATCAAGGCAAGAAATCCCCCGGACACTTTCTTCCATGTGTTCTTCATCATCGTGTATGTTCTCCTTTCCTATTTATGTTCGCTCACATAGATCGTGGCTTTTTGCTGAATGAGGGCAGCAACTTCCTGGGCGCTTCGATCACCATAAAAATAATCCTGTACACAATCCAAAATAATCTCCGTCAGCCCGGCGTCCCCGTTTCTGCAATACAGGGCAGAGCCAAGGACTTCTCTCGCAAGGGTCAAATCCTGCTCCGTAATGTCACCGTTATACATTCCGCCTGTCCAAATGGTGTTTCCCTTTATTGCAGCAGCGGCGATCTTTTCAAAGGAGCTCTTGAGATAGGGGAAGAACCAGCCGCTTTCCTGCAGGGTCGGCTCCAGGAAGCTGCGGGCAAAGGCCCACGCGCCGTCTGCGTGCTCACAAGCCGTTGTAATGCCGATCTTGTTTGCTGGGATCAGAATGTGCATCACGTCTCCGCTCTCGTTGGGAAAACCAATCGGGTTTGCGTTCCGCCCCAAGCTATAGTTGTACTCTGCGACAAATATCACCGAGGTCAGCGGCGCATACCTGCAATTCGCCTGGCTGTCCGGGGACACAAGTTGGGCGCTCGCCTCGCTTTCCAACATACTCTTGCACAGCTCTAACAGTCGTACAAAATCCTCGCTGTCAAAGCGGCATTCGCCGGTCTCCCAGTTTACAAACTGAGAATCGGCGGCAAGCAGCATTTCCAAGAACTGCATGGGATCAAGGCCGGAAACTATAATATCCCCGTTGTTTTTGAGAGCAGCGTATTCTTCTACTGTCCAGCCCCGCTTTGTCCCAACCGCATTTTCATCCGCAAACATGGTCAGGATCTGCACGCTGCTGGTGAGAAAAGGCAGCTTTCCGTGGATGCTCAGCGCCGTAAAGACATTATCGAAATAGTCTTCCATGTGAATGGCAGGGTCGTTATTAAGATAGGGGTAAAGATCGACCAAGTAGCCCGAACTGGACAGGGCCTCCACCGGAAGATTGTTCAAATCCAGAATATCCGGAATTTCTCCTGCAATCAGCTCAACGGAAAACTTTTGGATGGCGTTATTCCATTCATCTGAGGTAACATCCTGGCTCATGGAAAACACGCTGGTGAGCTCGATCCGGTACTCGTCGTTGCTCTTATTAAACAGGGCGATAGCCTCCAGAATGGAGTTTTCCGGCTGTAGGCTGAACATTGTCAGCACAGTGCGGTCGTCAATTCCAGGCTCCACAATGCAGAACTCATAACGGAGCTGCTGCGTCTGGCTGAAGGTACCGGCAATGACTGCAAACTTCCCATCCGGCAGGGGGCACACATGGGCGTCTCCGCTGGCAAGGCCAAGATTTGACCAGTTGAAAAGCGGCTTTTTTTCTCCGGAAGCAGGATCGACCGTAAAAAACTCAGCAAAATCATAGAAATAATAGTCGCTGCTTTCGCCTCCGCTGAATACGCTGCTGACAGCACCCAGGTCAACTCTTGCCTCGTAATCAAAGGCTTTTGCTTCCATGTTGATCGGAAGAAGATGATAGTTCCCGTCTCCCACGGTGTCAAAAACAGTAAGCTGGCCATCTGCTTTTGAGATAATGGCATCCGGGTTCCAGGGATCGGCGAGGGAAAACAAATAGTTTCCGCTTCTGTCGAACAGGTAGCAATAGGCGCCGCTGGACTTTACGGTTACACAGAGATTCCCATCTTTATCCCGGTTCAGGAAGATGCGGTCACTTGCAAAGCGCAAGGAGCCGCTTTCTTCCATAAGCTCATTCAGCGGGATCGTGTCTGCCATGCTGCCGTCTGCCTCAAAATGACAGAGCGTGTAGTTTGCAGGTGTGTCCTCGTCTCCGTTCGGAATCATATGTACTGCCCACAAACCGCCTTGACTGTCAGAGGCCAGAGTCAGCATGATTGCGTTCTCCGGCAAGTCCAGGGGCAGCTTTTGAAAATCGGTGCCGTCTGCTTGGAGCGTAGCCGCATAAGACACCGTGGCATCCTCTTTTTCCTCCCAACAGCACAGGATGATTTTGTCATTGTCCAGGAAGCAGCAAGGAATATTTGTGATGCTGTCCGGCAGAAGGGAGTAGTTGGTAAGGATATACCCGAATTCTTCTGGCTCTGTTTCTGGTTCGGCCTTGCTGCCACAGGCAGTAAATGAAAGCAGCAAC
>JAFSLL010000272.1 GCA_017448455.1 Oscillospiraceae bacterium
CGGGAGGTCAACAAAGCGATCGGACAACTTCCCTGGGAGGTCAAGAAGGCGTTTACCGGTGTCCGGGAAGGCTTTGAGGCGGTGCGCGATTTCGCCGATATCGCGATCGTGTCCAGTGCAAACCGTGACGCCGTAGAAGAAGAATGGGAGAAATTCGGCCTGATGAATCTGGTGGATCTCGTTCTTTGTCAGGACGTGGGGAGCAAGGCACATTGTATTGCGGAGCTTAAAAAGAAGGGCTATGCTGACGATCATATCCTGATGGTGGGCGACGCCCCCGGCGATAAGGCTGCTGCGGAAAGCAACGGTGTTTTCTACTACCCCATTCTGGTGCGGCACGAGACAGAAAGCTGGGAAGAGTTTCCTCAGGCGGCAGAGCGTTTTCGTGATGGAGCGTTCCGGGACTATGGGGAGATGAAGGCCCAGGCCTTTCTTGCAAATCTCGCAGGAAAAGAATAACGGTGCCGTATAGCAGAGCAATGCTGTTGAAAGTGCGTAAGTATCGCCTTCCTGAAACCTGCTGCATCCGAGAAGACGATACTTCGCGGAAATAGGTCGAATGCATTCTTTGAAATCGGAAAAAACGCTGCCGGCGGGAGGTAACCCAATTTGGGGGTCCTCTCGCCAGCAGCGTTTGTCATACCGAGGCTCAATATTCAGTAGTAAATCGGTAGTAAAGATCAGATCATACTGTGGATTTTCGTGGTGAAACAGCGCAAAACGGGGCTGGTTTGTGCCCTGCCGTGGCAAACAAATAATCTCTTAGTCAAATGCGTACAGCCTCCTCCCTAAAGGGACGCTTTCAGTGTGAAAAGCCGTATTCTGCCCCATTTTGCCGCGATTTGCCGGGCAGAAAAAGTTGTTAATAAACTGTGACTCTGTCACGGAAAAAGCAAAATACAGCAAAATGCGGCAAGTCAATGCCGTCAATGGTAGTCAAATGGTAGTAGAATTCGGGGGGCTTACTACCGTCGGGGGAAGGGACAGAAGTGAAAGGCATCAAGAAAGATGTTTCTTCAATTCAATTCTGACCTTTTCCAAGTCGCTGCATGTCAGCAGTGGAATGAGAGCGTTGATTTCATCAATACCTCTATCCCACCATTTGAATCGCAGCATGAGGTCAATCAGTTCATCATCAAAGCGTTTCCGTAAAACTTTTGCCGGGTTCCCGACTACAATGGTATAGGAATCAACATCACTGCCGACAACGCTGTTGGCACCAATAATCGCTCCGTCACCGATGCGAACACCGGGAAGGATCACAGCATTCTGACCTATCCATACATCGTTACCGATCACAGTATCGCCTTTGAACGGCATATCCGATAGAGCAGGCGGCTCCATATCCCATCCTTCAAGCGTGTAAAAGGGGAATGAAGACACGGCGTTCATCTGGTGATTTGAGTCGTTCATTACGAATTCAACACCGGCCGCAATCTGACAAAACTTTCCGATGATGAGTTTGTCTCTGCTCCACGGATAAAAGTGTGTTACATGACTCTCAAATTCCGCGTCTGCGATATAGGTGAAATCTCCAACGAGAATGTTGGGATTCGTGATCGTTGGCTTCACATAGATTTCTTTATCATATCCCATGATCGGGTGGACCATATTCGGGTCAGGTCTTTTTCCATTTTTCATATGCGTATCTCTCCCTAAACCACGAATCGCTGTAATCTCCCGTCACGCCCGCAAAAATTATGTAGTTTATTATACCTCATATCGGCGGATTTTTCTACTATAAAAAAACGGCACTCTGCTGTGGCAGAGTGCCTTGCTGGTTTTGAGGTCAAACGGCTTTGAACAGTTTTTGTGCTCCATCAATTCTCTTGGGCAGTTTTGTCCGCTACACACAGCTCTACGCCGTGGAGACGCTGGAATTCCTGCAGTTCACGGTCGGTCTCCCGGGCCTCGGCGGAATTGGCCGCCCAGGAGATCAGGAACACCAGCAGATAGATCACCAGCACGCTGCCGGCGATCCCCAGCACCACAGCGGGGCGGGACGTATCAATCACGCTGCTGCGGAAAGCTAGGCCCAGCACGACGGCCTCCGTCAACAGAAACTGAAACAGCTCGCGCATAAGCAGTTCCTTGGGCTTCAGCTCCCGCTTCGACCAGGTAACCAGACTGGGAATCACACAGGCACCGGCGTAGATAAGCGGAGAGAGAATGGCGTTGTATCCGAAGCGGGCAGCGGGGTCGAAACTTGTGCCCAAAATGCAGATAGCAATGGTGATGAGCGTTGAAAGCGTAAAAAACAGCATAAGCTTTCGGAGCAAAAACTGCCTGAGGTTCATCTTATGCCTCTCCTTTCAAAGCAGACTTCAGGGCCTTGACATAGCTGCGGGAAATGATCGCTTCCTCGCCCGACTGCAGAACGGCGACAAGTCGTCCGTTGAGAGCGGGCTGGATGGACCGGATCTTCATCAGGTTCAGCAGCATGGACTTGGAAACGCGCAAAAAGTGCTTGGGCCGGAGCAGGCTTTCCAACTCGTAGATCCGGTATGAGGTCTCATAGACCTGTTCCTTCGAATAGAGAAAGGTCCTGCCGTCCACGGACTCGATGTAGTACAGCTCGGAGACGGGGATTTCATACTGCTTTTCGCCCTGCACGCCGGACAGGCTTCCCTGACGGGATCGGATGAATGCAGCAATCTCCCGCACCTCCTCGGTGACCTCACGGCAGCAGATCAGGACCTGTTCCTGTTCTCCTGCGCCGATTTGCTTGATCGTAACGTCCATAGTGTCTCCCGGCGCGTCAACAGCTCAGTAGATCTCCTGCGCAGTAAACGCGCCATCACCTTTCAGATAAGCATTGAAGAAATCCCGAACCAGGCCGTTCACAATGGTCATCGTCTCCACATTGTCCCGCTCACCGCTGCCGAGCATTTTTCCGAGGACGGGAGAGAGCAGAGGCAGGTCGGTGAAGTCCATATGCTGCGTGTCGCGGACTGTGACGTAATAGCATTCCCCGGCATTCGAAAGCAGCACTTCATTGGGATAGACATATCCAGATGACAGATATTCCTTGCGGTCATTATACTGTTCCCAGTTCGCAAATTCAAGCAGAGGAACCGTATATGGCACTGTGTTGACAACATAGTCTCCGTTTTCCACACCGAGGTATTCTCCCAGCATTGTTCCGTCCAGATCGATGACGGCGGAGATGTCGTCACGCTCCCGCCCCACCTGTACCGAGGCAGCGCCGCCCATGGAGTGCCCCATCAGGCCGATCTTTTTCATGTCGACCATTTTCAGAACGGGGAGGATCGAGTCTGCGCTGTCCTCCGGCAGGAACCAGGCGTCATTCAGCCTGCCGGATTCTCCGGCAGCCTTCAATGTGTCCAGTACGCAGTTCATATCTGCCGTGCGAAGTTCCATCCACTCCCGATAGAGCGGGTAACGTGCCTCCGGATCGTCGTAGGAGTTGCTGTTGTTGAGCGTGGTCGCCGTCTGGAAAAATCCCTGATCGACAAGCACCGTCTTCCCCCCAGTATCCTGCGTGAAGAAAGCGTGGTACGGGTGATCCAGCGCCGCTACCACATAGCCGCTGCTCGCGAGCTCGGTGTAGGTGGAAGTGTTGCTCTGGTAGTAGCCGAAGGCACCGTGAGAGAACACCACCAGTGGGAAGGTCTCGCCCTCCGCCGGGTCGGCGGGGTAGTAGAAGTGTACCGGCACCTCCCGGAAGCTGCCGTCCTGCTCGAAGGGGTCGGTACGGGAGCTGTCGATCAGGATCGCAGAGGTCTCCGCAACAGAGTGAGATCCCGAGACGGACAGTCCCTTATAGCCGGTGAAGACAAAAGCCGGGATCAGCAGAAGGCCAATGAAGCAGATGCTGAACACGCAGTTGGAAACAGCACGACCCGTCTTCATTTCAACGTTTTCTTTCCTTCGTCCGCCAAGCCATTTCAGCAGCGCGATGCCTCCCAGCACTGCCAGAAAGACCAGCAGGGGGACGAGCCGCCACTTCTGCCCGAAGGGGAGCAGCAGCGCGATCAGCACGATGGCGATCTCCGCCAGACGGACAAACAGTCTGTTTTTCAGCCAGACCTTTTTCTCTTTTTCCTTCCCGCGGCCCCTGTCGGCCAGAATGATCTCCAGCGTGGAGAAAAGGATGAACAAGATAAGACCCATCACGATCACCGATCCTTTTTTAGATTGCAGGGCCATTCTATCGGCTTTTCCGGCTTTTTCAAGAGTTTGGGCAGTAAGATGCATTTTGAGGCGATAAGATGCATTTTCAAACAGGGAAGACAGCCTGTCTTCCTTCTGTAAGTATACGACCTTCTTTTCTTACACTCTGTTTTAGAAAGACGTATTTTGGAGCTGGTTGCACCGGAATACAGCATATTCTATCAACCGTTTACAGAAATGATTGCATATAAGAAAACGGCTCCCTGCAGAAAATGTTCAGAGAGCCGTAAAAATCCTATTCTTCTTTCAGTCTACGAAACGGTACTCTGCAATGCTTAATTTCTATGAAGTTTCTTGCACTGATCCTGAAATGAGGCTATAATCTCCAACGCAATACATTCTTGGAGGACAACATGAAGAAGACCATTGTTACACTGACTATCATCCTGACACTTGTTCTGGCTCTGGCTGGGTGCGGAAAAGCCCCCGCTGCCGAGCCGCAGTCCACAGAGGCTTCTCAGACACCGGCTGAGACCGCGCCGGTTGGGCCGCCCGCTTCCGCTTCTGTGCCGGCCCCGGCTCCCGTCCGCCAGGACGGGGAGCGCTTTGAGGGTACCCTCAGCTTTCAGGGCTTTGAGGAGACCATCCACTACGAGCATCTCCGTCGGGAAGATCTGGGCTTTGAGATGGACTACGACTACGATACGTTCCTGCGCCAGAGCGGTGCGGACTATGAGCGCTTCGTCCACGTCTGGGACGACCCTGCAAATCCCCGGAACTATCTCGAGGTAGAGGCCGACACGGGCAATGCCGAGCTGGTGGCCAGCGCCATCAACGCAACCCTGTCCGGCGAATTTGATACGACCGAGGTGTACTGCGATCTTGACAACGGGGTGCAGTGCATCCAAATCGAGGCATCCGTGCTCAAAGGCAGCGACCAAATGGCGGATCGGATCCTGGTAAAGTATATCATCCCGGCGCCCGACGGCTGCCGCATCGCCACAGCGAACTACGATACTGTGGATTCTGAGGGCTTTGCCAAGCGCGTGTTCTATATGGTGAAAACCATAGCAGCCTTTGACAGAGGCATCGAGGGTGATATCTCCGACCAGCTGGCGCTGGAGCTGATCGCGCAGCACTGCAAGGAACAAAACCCGGATCTGGAGGAGATCATAAATGCCGGCCAGTATGACACCTATTGGGAGATCGTCTCCAGCGACGAGCGGGAGGTCGTGATTCTGTTCCGCTCCTATACAGGCGCGCAGGTCCGCTATTATGTCGAACGCGCCACGGGCGACGTCCATGTGACGGAATTCGTCCCCGGCGTCACCCCGGAGGAAATGCTGTCGGAAGAGACCCTGAACGTGTGGGATTACGTGGGCTGATCGACAAAGCAGAATACAGCAAATTGCGGCAGATCCCAGCCGCATAATGAAGTAGATTATTATACCTCAGCCGTCAATCCCCACTGCTTCAAAAACGGAATCCACAACCGCCTTCCCGTTTCTCTCCAGAGCCTCGTATGTGCTTCCGGCAACATGCATACCGGCAAGAAAGTTTCCCAGCGTAAAAAGTGGGTTCCCGGTTGACGGCGGTTGCTTTTCAAACACATCGAGACCCGCTCCGGCAATCTTTCCCGAACCAAGTGCCTCATACAGGGCCTCTTCATCAACCAATCCGCCACGTGCTGTATTGATCAGGAACAGATTCGGATTGCAGCACGCAAAGCACGCACGATCAATCAGATGATAGGACTCAGGCGTCAGCAGGCAATGAATACTGACGTAGTCGCAGGAGGAGAAGAGCTCGTGAAGTGACATGGGCACATAACCCATGTCACGGATCTCCGTATTCCTGTGATCTTGCTGCTACAGGCTCTCTCGTTGTTGATTCCTCTTCTTGCGCGGAGCCGCGGCCCCGCGCTCTCCGTGGCGTATATTGCCTATATTGGCTTCTGTACCATCATCAACGCGCTGAACCTGAAGCTTTATGCCGATGCCGATCACGTGGGTTTTCGCATCAACTACGGCTTTACGCGTGGGATCGGCTCGATCGCCTATGTGCTCATCTCCGTGCTATGGCAGCTTGGCGCGTCTTTCATCCTGCAGGCGCCCTCCTATGCGCTGTATATGACTGCCGTCGTATACTATGTAAAGGAAATCATTCCATTCCGGGATTCAGCGAAGGCACAGAGTCTCGCCTTCACCTCAACGACCTTTGGCGGCATGCTGGCAAGCGTCGTCGGCGGGCAGCTCTATGATCATCTTTCTGTTATCTCTACGTTCTGGGTGGCCTTCGCGATTGGCATGGCCGGCGCCGTCATTGTGTTCCTCGGCACGAGAAAGCCGGCCCTTGACGCTTAAAACCAATTCCCCGATTAACAACGACCGCTCAATCATGCGCAGTACCTCAAAGCTGGCCTGCCGCAATCTTCCGTCAAACAGCTAAATAAATCAATTTACACCATCACCGCAGATTATTCCACTTTAAAAAGGCATTTCTTAACAACAGGATCTCCGCATCTTGCTTTACTACGGCATGTATCCCTGTTATAATTTATCATCAGGCAGGGGAGTTCTGCCGTGAAAGAGAGGAAGCTTATGGATTATCAGGCAATTTATCAGCAAAAGCTCCGCAGCCCGGATCAGGCGGTTCTGGTCGTCAAGGACGGCGACTGGGTGGATTACAGCCAGACATGCTCCTTCCCGCAGGCGCTTGATGCGGCGTTGGCCCGCCGCAGCGGTGAACTGAAGGATGTGAAGGTTCGCAATGCCATTTCCATGCAGCCCGTACAGGTGGTGGAAAACGACCCGAACGGTGCCTTCACTTACAACCTGTGGCACTGCTCAGGCATCGACCGGAAATATATCGATCAGCACAGGGCCTATCACATGCCAATGTTGTTCCGCCACTGCGGCAGCTACTACAGCAAGGGCTACGCACCGGTCGATGTGGCGATGATCACCGTGTCACCCATGGACAGCTACGGCAATTTCTCTTTCGGGCTGACCAACTGCTGCACCCAGGAGATGCTGGATGCGGCAAAGTATATCATTGTGGAAGTCAACCCCGGCATGCCCACCATCGCCGGCACCGCACATGATCATATTCACATACGGGATGTGGACTGTGTGGTGGAATGTGACCTGCCGATCGCCACGGTCAAAAATCCCACTGCTACCGACATTGACCGGAAAATCGCTTCCTATATTTTCCCTGCCATCACCAGCGGCTGTACGCTGCAGCTTGGAATCGGCGGCATCCCCAATTCCATTGGCAGCATGATCGCCGAGTCGGACGTGAAGGATCTCGGCATGCATACGGAACTGATGAGTGACGGCTACCTGGACCTGTATATGGCGGGCAAGATCACCAACCGCTATAAGAAACTCAACCGGGGCAAGGGTGTGTTCTCCATCTGCAACGGATCCCGAGCCCTTTATGATTTCTTGGATCATAACAATGAAATTCTCTCTGCCCCTATGGCCTATGTCAACAATCCCGCTACGATCCGCGAACTGGACGACTTCATTTCTATTAACGGGTGTATCGCGGTGGACCTGTATGGACAGGTGAGCTCCGAGTCGGCAGGGACAAGACAGATTTCCGGTACCGGCGGACAGCTGGATTTCATCACCGGTGCCATGGAAGCGCCTCACGGCAGAGCTTTCCTTGCCATGCACGCGACCTATACCGACAGGAGCGGACAGCTCCATTCCAATATTCTTCCACGTTACTCTGACGGTGATATCATCACCACCCCGCGAACCCAGGCGCCGAACATCGTGACGGAGTACGGTGTTGCCACGCTCCCTGGAAAGGCCACCTGGCAGCGCGCGGAAGAGCTCATCAATATCGCGCATCCGGACTTCCGCGATGAGCTGATCAAAGCGGCGGAAGAGCAGAAGATCTGGCGGCAGAGCAATAAGCGATGAACAGGCGCGGCCACTCTGCGCATCTCGAATGATGGTTTTGCAGCAGAATAAGCTCTCGAAAAGTGCTTTTTCTTTGGAAGAAGCGCTTTTTCTATGGCCTGATCTGACCTCAAAAAAGAAAACGCCACTCTGAGAAAGTGACGTTTTCTTGAAATTTTGATTGTGTTTCCGCGAAGAGCATGAACGGATCAGGAACTCGTTCAGTTGATTTTCAGCTCTTCCCAGAGTTCGTTGATAAAGGAGAGGAAATCACTATCAAAGTTTCGATAGGCGAATTCATTGTATTTGGTATTAAAGTTCTCCAGATCCGGATACAGGATTTCCATGGCTTCTTCACCCATATCGTCGGCATATTCTTCGCTTTCGTATACGAGGGAATTGGGACAGCCATAGCAGATGTATTCCGCGTTGGCAATCGCGGCTTCTTCCTCAAGCATGAAATTGATGAAGGCCTCCGCCAGTTCTTTGTTCTGGCAGCAGTTCGGGATACACATGGCATCAATAAAGTAGTTGGTGCGTTCCGGAACATAGAACTGCAGATCCACATCATCCGCCTGCGCTTCCACCATTGTAAAGTAGTCACCGGCATAGTAGGGGGCAATCGCGGCTTCGCCGGATTCCATCATGTTGTAGATTTCATCCATGACGTAGCTCTTGACGAGGGGAGACTGGCGCTTCAGTTCCGCGAGAGCTTCTCTCCACTGTGCCTTGTCGGTGCTGTTAACGCCGATGCCAAGCTTGTACTGCGCGGTGGCGAAGGCATCGCGTGAGTTGTTAAACTGCAGAATGTTTCCGCTGTATTTATCATTCCAGCAGAGATCCCAGTCACCGGTGTCCTCCTCATCGACAACGTTGGCGTTGTAAATCACGCCGACGAAACTGTAGGTGTAAGGAACAGAATACAGGTTATCCGGATCATAGTACAGATCCCGGAAGTTTTCACCGATGTACTGATAGTTCGGAATGTTCTCAAAATCCAGAGGAAGCAACATGTCTTCCTGAATCATACGCTCGATCATGTAGTCACTGGGAATAATAATATCGTAACTGACAGCGCCGCTGGCAAGTTTGGAGTACATATCCTCGTTGCTCGCGAAGGTGCTGTAATTGACATCGATCGTCTCGCCATAGTTTTCCTGATACCAGGCCTTAAACTCCTTGATCGTGTCATACGAGTCTTCCGAGCCGTCGGAGATGTATTCACCCCAGTTATAGACGTTCAAGATCGGACGTTGACGCGCTGTGACGGTGAGAATGACAATAATGCCGATCACCAGTACAGCCGAGATCGAAGCAGCCGCGATTTTCGCACCTTTGCTGATCGGCTTCTGCCGTTTTTGCCTGCCGGACGCGGTGTTTTCTTTGACGACATTAGCGGTAGTCGCCGCGGCGCCGGCTTTATCGGCCCGTTCACTCTCCGGTGCTGTGTCAATGAGGTTGGTCAGAATCAGCAGTGCGAGTATGACGAAAAAGATAATGGTGCTCAATGCGTACATTTTCGGAGTAACTGTCTTTTTCGTCATGTTGTAAATGCGAATCGGCAGCGTCTGGAAACCGTTTCCGGCGGTAAAATAGCTGATTACAAAGTCATCCAGAGAGAGGGTAAAAGCCATGATCATACCGGTAATGACGCCGGGCATGATCTCCGGAATCTCCACCTTCAGGAAGGCTCGCAAGGGTGTACAGCCGAGATCCATGGCGGCTTCCGGAAGTGAATTGTCCATCTGCTGCAGCTTGGGAAGGACCTGTAGGATAACGTAGGGGAGACAGAAAGTGATGTGCGCGATCAGCATGGTGGCGAAATTCAGGCTTGTCGCGGCGCCAAAAAGACGACCGACAAAAACAAACATGAGCATCAGGGAAATACCGGTTATAATATCCGGGTTGATCATCGGGATGTTGGTCACGGTGTCCATGGCCGTACGGAGCCAGCGGCGGCGGAGACGGTGAATCCCAACAGAGGCGGCGGTTCCCATCACAGTGGAAATGGCTGCTGCGCTGATCGCCAGGATGAGCGTGTTGCGAACAGCGTTCAGTGTCTCTCTGTCTTTCAACAGTTCACGGTACCAGTACAGGGATGTGCCGGAAAAAACGGAAAGGCTTTTTGCCTCATTGAAGGAGAAGATCAGGAGGATGGCGATCGGCGCGAAGAGAAAGAGCATGATCAGCGCGGTGTAGATTCTGGCGAGTGGTTTCATCTTCATATCTTTCATCCTCCTCTCAGACTGCCGCCTTGCTGTTGGCATAGCGCTGCATGAAGGCCATGCTGATCAGCAGGACTACCATCAGGATAAAGGCAATCGCCGCGGCAAAATGGAGGTTGTTTGCCACATACTGTCCCTCAATCGCGTCACCGATCAGGTAAAACTTTCCGTTGCCGAGCTTCTGAGAGATATAGAAGGTGCTGATACTGGGGATCAGAACCATCGTGATCCCGGAAATGACACCCGGGAGACTCAGCGGGAAAATGACGCGGCGCAGAACGCCGAAGCTGTTGCAGCCCAGATCTCTGGCGGCTTCCAGCAGTTTCAGATCCATCTTGGCCATGACCGAGTAGATCGGCAGAATCATATAGGGGAAATAGTCGTATACCATGCCGATCACAACAGCAGATTCCGTCCCGATGATGTGAATCGGCTGCAAAGAGAGCGAACGGAGTATGCCGTTGAGAATGCCGGTATCCTGCAGGATGGTCATCCAGGCGTAAGTGCGGATCAGAAAGTTCATCCACATCGGGATCATAATCAGCGTGATCAGGATTTTCTGGGTTCTGGCAGAAGCCCGGGAGAGAATATAGGCGATCGGATAGCCCATAATCAGGCAGATGACCGTAGAAATGACGGCCAGCTTCAGCGACCTCCAGAAAATCAGCAAATAGGTGTGCACTTCCCGGATACTGCCGTTATCCTCTGTGACCGAGGAAGTTGCGGTAAAGAACCGGGTGATGTTCTCCGTCGTGAAGTGAAACGCACTGTCCGTAAACGCGTAATAGGCGACGAAAAAGAGCGGCACCACGATAAACAGAAGCGCCCAAAAGCTATACGGAGCGAGCGCGAGCCGCTGCGCAAGGTTCAGTTGTTGTTTTTCAGACCGCTTCATTCCTCTACCTCGCTGCTCACGTCTGACAGTTCATCAAATTCGTTGCTGAAAGAGGAGTAGTCTCCAAACATACCGGAATACTTGGACTTCTTCATGATATGGATGGCATCCGGCTCAAGATAAAGACCGATATGCTCGTCAACATCCACGAAATCGGTCGTCTGAATCATCCACTTGAAGCCGCCGATATCGACAATGATTTCATAATGTACGCCGAGGAAGGTAACGCTGTTGACAACCCCTTTCAGCATACCTTTCTCTTCCTTAACGATATCGACGTCCTCCGGACGGATGACGACGTCAACAGGTTCATTTTTCGCAAAGCCGCTGTCCACACAGTCGAAGACGTGGCCGGAGAAGCGAACTTTGTTATCCTGAAGCATAATGCCGCTGACAATGTTGCTCTCACCGATAAAGTCGGCAACAAAAGCGTTCTCCGGTTCGTTGTAAATGTCAATCGGCGTGCCGATCTGCTGGATCTTTCCTTCGGACATGACGACTACGGTGTCAGACATGCTCAGGGCTTCTTCCTGATCATGCGTGACAAATACAAAGGTGATGCCGGTAGCCTTCTGGATTTTTTTCAGTTCCTGCTGCATATCCTTCCGGAGCTTGAGGTCCAGAGCGGCAAGCGGCTCGTCAAGCAGAAGCACCTGGGGGCGGCTGATCAGCGCGCGGGCAATCGCTACACGCTGCTGTTGACCGCCGGAAAGAGAGGTCACACTGCGTTTTTCAAAACCGGACAGCGCGACAAGCTGAAGCATCTCCTGCACTTTCTCATCAATTTCTTCTCTGGGGACACGCTTTTCGCGCAGCGGAAAAGCAATATTCTCAAATACATTCAGGTGGGGAAACAGAGCATAGCGCTGAAAAACCGTGTTGACATTGCGCTTGTGCGGGGGAAGCGCGCCAATGTCATCGCCAAGGAAGAGAACAGAGCCGGTATCGGGCTGCTCGAATCCGGCAATAATCCGAAGGGTCGTCGTTTTGCCGCATCCGGAAGGCCCGAGAAGGGTGATAAACTCATTGTCATAGATATCCAGATTGATGTGGTCCAGGACGGTTTCCCCATCGAAAGCCTTGCTGATGTCCTTTAATTCGATAATTTTTCGCATTCGTCTGTTCCTCCCAAAACAAAAAGACTGCGCGCGCATGCACACAGTCTTGTAAGCTTCGATATGATCGGATGAAGCCTAATGGGATTCAGAGTTATCTGTAAAACAGATTGACCTACTCTTATTGACCATTTCACAAGTTTGTGTGCCATGCGACACCGGTTTATAGTAACCAACTTATAAAACTTGAGCTTTTAACTCAATCAATAAGGCAACAGAGTTGCCACCGCAATCGAGCGGTATTCGGCGTCCGACCCGGCTGTCCGTGTGGCCTGGGCTGCAGAAAGCAGCGGTCGTATCTGCTTCGGATAACACCTATCCAATTAAGATGACTCATATTAACAGTATTTATTTCGGATGTCAATAGGTTAATTTTGCCAGATTTTTTAGCGGAACAATCAACAGATTCGACTTGTAGCAAAGGAGAAAACGTGGTATTTTATGATACATGAAAAAAGTTCGGATTTGTCGGAACAGGAGATGGAAGCAATGAAGATTGTTGTTCTCGGTGGAGGGATCAGCTCGGAGCGTCATGTCGCGCTGGTTACAGCCACATCAATTTGTAAAGCGCTTCGCAGTCTTGGCCACCAGGCTATTTTTGTCGACCTCTTTCTGGGGCTTGAAAATTACGATAAACCGCTGGAAGATGCCTTCCTGGAGCCGGATGGCCTCTGTGGGGATGTTGCCATCGGGCTTACCGCTCCGGATCTTCAGGAGGTTTGGAAGAGCCGGAAAAAGGCAGGGAAAAGTCATCTCGGCAAAAATGTTGCGGAAATTTGCCTGCTGGCAGACTGCGTTTTCCTCGGTCTGCACGGGAAAGACGGTGAAGATGGCAAAATTCAGAGCTTACTCGAGCTGATCGGCGTCCCATATACCGGGTCAGGACCTCTTGCCAGCGCGATTGCCATGGATAAAGCAACGGCAAAGAAGATGGTATCCTACAGCGGGATCCGAACGCCGGCGTGGCGGGAGCTGAATTACACGGAAGCGGATATTGATGAGCTTGTAAAGACAGTATCGGTTCCCTGTGCGGTAAAAACCGTAAACGGCGGAAGCTCGCTCGGGGTGGCACTGCCGGAAACCCGTGATGAATTGAAAGAAGCACTTGCAAGGGTCCTTCAATACGGAAACAGAGTGATTGTGGAAGATAAGATCTATGGCAGAGAGTTTACGGTTCCGGTTTTGGATGGAAAAGCGCTGAGCCCGATCGAGATTGTCCCTCCGGAGGGTTCCAGTTTTGACTACGTCGCAAAATACCAGAGCGGCGCAATCGGCGCTTCGGAAATCTGCCCGGCCGATCTTACATCTGAGGAAGACCGCTTGCTTCGTTCCGTCGCGGAGCAGGTACACGCCTGCCTCAATCTGAAGGTCTATTCCCGCGCGGATTTTATTCTGGATTCAGAAGGGCGGGCATGGTTTCTGGAAGTGAATACCCTTCCGGGCATGACTCCAAACAGTCTGGTTCCGAAATCCGCTGCAGTGGAAGGGCTGAGCTATGCGCAGCTCTGTGAGGAGATTGTGCTTCTTTCCTTGAAAGAAGAGCGGGATTAACAAGCTTGTTAACAATTATTTGATGTATTGAAACTCTTTTTTGGGTAAAATATATTTCAAAGATTTTAACCGAGGGTGAACTCTGTGAAGGAAAGATTAGTACGTTTTATGACTGGCCGTAACGGGCATGACGAATTGAATCGTTTCCTTTTGGTTTTGGATTTGCTTTTTCTCCTCCTGTCGGCGATTTTCCGGGAAGGATCAGGGCGGATCTTCTGGCCGCTCGCTGTCGTTTTTCTGATAATAACCTATTTCCGTATGTTTTCGAGGGATTTGGTACGCAGGGGAGAAGAAAACGCGCGCTATCTTCAGCTGCTGAGCAGGATCAACGGTTCTTTTCGCCTGAGCAGGGAAAAGTGGTCACAGCGGAAAGACTATAAGTTCTTTGTGTGTCCGGAATGCAAGACAACGCTTCGCGTGCCGAAGGGCCGCGGGAAGATCAAGATCGTCTGCAGAAAATGCGGGCATTCCTTTACGGGAAAGTCCTGAATGTTCGGGTACCTCACCGCGGACCGTGGAAAACTGACACCGGAAGAAGACGCACATTATCACGCTGCTTACTGCGGCCTCTGCAGAAGTCTTCGGGAACGCTACGGACTGCTTGCCGGTTTTACGGTCAATTTTGACATGTGCTTTCTGGTATTGTTGCTGCAGTCTCTTTATGAAAGCAGTGAAGAACAGGGAAGCTCGGTCTGTCCGGCACATCCAATTCGTGAACAGAGCTGGTGGAAATGCAAGTTTACGGATTATGCCGCGGACATGAATTTACTCCTGTCGGTGAACAAACTCAGGGATGACTGGAACGATGATGGGAATCCGGCAGCACTCGCGGCTGCATCGGCTTTCAGCCATGCTTATCGGAGCGCCGCGGAGCATTATCCGCGACAGGCGGCAGCCATAGAAAACAGCATGTCTTCTCTGAGGATGCTGGAAGAGAAGCGCTGTGAAGATCCGGACGCGACGGCGGAAACCTTCGCCCAGATGATGGCGGAGGCTTTTGTTTATCAGGATGACCGATGGGCGGATACTCTCCGTCGCTTTGGCGCCGCGCTCGGCAGGTTTCTTTATCTTCTGGATGCCTGCATGGACCTTGACCAGGATACGCTTCGCAATCGTTTTAATCCTTTTCGCCGGTATTACGGCCTGCCGGATAATGAACAGCGCTTTCGGGACATTTTAACTATGCAGCTCGGAGAATGTCTTTTTTATTTTGACCGGCTTCCTCTTGTGCTGGATGCGCCTGTTTTGAAAAACATTCTCTGCTGCGGACTCTGGACTGCTTTTGATAACAAATTCGGAATGAACAGGGACGGAGACAATGGTATCGAATCCGTATAAAGTTCTTGGCGTCTCCCCGGACGCCAGTGACGAAGAAATAAAAAAAGCATATCGCGACCTTACGAAGAAATATCATCCGGACCTGAATCCCGGAGACGAACACGCTGCCCAGATGATGAATGACATCAACACCGCTTATGATCAGATCAAGAGCGGAAATGTCACGCAGCAGCAGGAGAGCGGAAACGGTGCTTATTCCTACGCGCAGTACCGCTACGATGATCCTTTCCGGACATACACCTATGGGAATCCCTGGGGCGACGCCTGGGGGAGTTCCGGACAGAATGCCTATAGGCAGCAGACTGAGAGGAGCGAGTTTACCGCTGCCCGCAACTATATTCGCAACGGGATGTATCGGGAAGCGCTGACAGCCCTCTCTTCCGTTCCTCAGCAGGAGCGGGACGGCCGCTGGTATTATCTGACTGCCGTTGCCAACCTGTATATGAATAACAGGGTTGCGGCACTGGAAGCCGCAAAGAAAGCCGTTGAACTGGATCCTGATAACATGGAATACCGCCAGATTCTGGAAACGCTGCAGAGCGGAGGCGATTTTTACAACAATTATCGAGTGAACTATAACAGCGGCCTGAGCACGGATAAGCTTTGTATGACATTGTGTGCGTTGAATTTCTGCTTTGGGCCCTGCTGTGGACTCAGATGCTGAAAAGAATTTGGCCATACCGGAATCGAATCGATCGGTATGGCCGTCTTATTTGTCAATATCCAGGATAATGGTCTGAATGCCCTTGCGCTGCGCGTAAAGGATGGTCTTCATGGTTCCTCCCGGATATCCGTTAAAACACGCGACGAGAACGGAAGAATGATCAACCATGTATTCATTCCGGCGCATCATACAATTGGGCGTATACTGATGTGAGACATAGGTTACCGTGTCACAGGCACGGATCAGGGCAGCGTAACGTTCCTGCTGACTGACCGTCCATCTGTCTGACTGACTGTCGCAGGGAATCGCTGCTTCAAGGGTGATATCGGGGAATACTTCCTTCAGGGCCAGTACAGATTCCGCAAAATACATATCACAGCCGATTGCCATCCCGCAGATGAAATGCCGATAGCCCCTTGCGTAGAGGTCATGGAGACAGTCGGAGATTTTTTCTTTCAGCGCTGCGCATCGGCGATCTGCCTCGTTAGAGATCCAGGGAAGACGAATCGGACGATGACCGGTGAAACAGCAGCTGTGTGCATATTCGGTGTCTGTCAGCAGATCAGCGTCGTCTCCGCTTCGCTGCAGGAATTCAGTAGACGGTTCCATCGGCAGCGACGATGGTCAGGATTCCTCTGCGGAATACATATTCATTGTCATATTCATCCAGATAAATCTCGTACAGATGATTTGGCTCCAGATCAAAACGGCGGATTGGTTCCCCGATCTGTTTCAGTCCGCGTTTTCTTGCCTCTTCCTGCAACTTTTCCATATTCCGCCTCCTTTTCTCCTGATGGAATATTCTTTTTATCAGTTTACCATGAAAACCCCGCTGATAGCAAGCGGAATTCATGATAATTCAGATTTTTTAGGAATCCGGAAAAGGGGCTTGATTAAGATCAGCCTTTCTGCTATAATGACGACATCTTCAGGGCAGGGTGTAATTCCCGACCGGCGGTGATGGCAGTGCCGAGTCCGCGAGCTTTCGAGCATGAACCGGTGTGAATCCGGTACCGACAGTAGAGTCTGGATGGAAGAAGATGGATAAGTCCATATCTTCATATTCTTTTATGCTGCCTGAAGTCTCTTCAGGCGATTTTTGTTTTCAGGAGGAAAAACCATGAAAAAGAATCAAATGTCAACCCGATATATCGCGGTGGTTGCGATGTTTTCTGCGGTTTCGTTTGTCGCGGTTCTGGTCAGCAAGGCCATTCCGAATGTCGCGGGCTTTCTCAGCTATGAGCCAAAAGATGCCATTATTGTGATCGCAGGTCTCCTGTACGGGCCGTTGACAAGCGTGCTGGTTTCCGTCATCGTTTCTTTTATAGAGATGATCTCCATAAGCTCAACGGGGCCTTATGGATTCCTGATGAATGTCTTTTCCACGTGTGCGTTTTCGGTTCCGGCTGCCTGGATTTACAGCAAAAACAGAACACAGAAAGGCGCGATGATCGGGCTTGTGGCAGGCGTTGGTGTCATGGCGCTGGTTATGGTGCTCTGGAACTACATCATCACCCCTTTTTATATGGGTGTCCCACGGGAGACGGTTGCCGGTATGCTGATTCCTGTATTTCTGCCGTTTAATCTGATCAAGGGCGGCCTCAACGCGGCGCTTACACTTCTCCTGTATAAGCCGCTTGTCAACGCGCTGCGCGCGGCGCATCTCGTCGAACCGAGCAAGAGCGGGAAGAGCAAAGGGCGTTTCAGTGTGGGATTCACTCTGTTCGCGCTGGCGATTCTGATCACGTTTGTCCTTCTGTTTCTTGTTATGATTGACGTCTTGTAATGATACGGAGAATTCAGAGAAAAATCTTGACAAATTCATCGCGTAAGGCTTATATTACAGATAGTTTTTTAAAGGGAGAGGGAACATGTCCGCTGTCCGTTTTGCATTCCGCTATTATTACTTTACTGTTTCTGAACGGTAAGGATAATTTGTGGTGCAAAAATACTGATTTCAAGTCTATTTGCCGCACAGGTTATCCTGTGCGGTTTTGTTTTGGAGGAATGAATCATGATTGTTGTTTTAAAACATGGAGTTTCTGATGAAAAGAAAGCACAGCTGATCGCCTGGCTCCAGGCGCTCGGCCTGCGGATCCATATATCTGACGGTGAGTTCCAGACTGTTCTCGGCCTGATTGGTGACACAACCAATGTGGATATGGATCTGGTTGAGAGTCTTGAGATTGTGGACTCTGTCAAGCGGGTGACAGAGCCGTTCAAGTGCTGTAACCGAAAATTCCATCCGGATGACATGATTGTGGAAATCGGAGATGTGAAGGTCGGAGGCGGTAATTTCGTGATGATTGCCGGTCCCTGTTCTGTCGAGTCGGAAGAACAGATCGTAAAAGTAGCGAAAGCCGTTAAGGCCGCCGGTGCAAAGCTGATGCGCGGAGGCGCGTTCAAACCCAGAACTTCCCCTTATGATTTTGCGGGCTTGAAAGCGTTCGGACTGGATCTGCTGAAGATCGCCCGGCAGGAGACCGGTCTGCCGATTGTGACGGAGCTGATGAACATCATGGATCTTCCCTTGTTTGAGGATGTGGATGTCATTCAGGTCGGCGCCAGAAACATGCAGAACTATGACCTGCTGCGAGAACTCGGCCATCTGGATAAACCCATCCTGCTGAAACGGGGATTGGCAAACACGCTGAAAGAACTGCTGATGAGCGCGGAATACATCATGGCGAGCGGAAATGAACGTGTCATGCTCTGTGAGCGCGGAATCCGTACTTTCTCCGACTATACCCGCAATACGCTCGATCTCTCGGCGGTTCCGATGCTGCATCAGCTTACCCATCTTCCGGTTATTGTAGACCCAAGTCACGCGACCGGGATCGCGAAGCTTGTTCCGCCGATGGCTCTTGCCGCTACCGCGTCCGGCGCTGACGGTCTGATCATAGAAGTTCATAACGACCCCATGCATGCTCTCTGTGACGGCGCGCAGTCTCTTCGACCGGAAGAATTTACGGAACTTGCGGAAAAGGTCCGTGCCATTCGTGAGGTGATCGCGTGAGCACGGTCGGCGTTGTCGGACTTGGACTGATTGGGGGCAGCTTCGTCAAAGCCTATCATGAAGCGGGCTGGACAGTGCTTGCCTGCAACCGTACGAAATCGGTTCTGGATTACGCCCGACTGTCAGGAGAGGCAGATGGAGAACTGACCCGGGATAACATCAGCAGCTGCGATCTCGTCCTGGTAACGGTCTATCCGGAAGCGGCGATTCAGGCGATCAGGGAATTTGCCCCTTATATTGGCGATAAACCTGTCGTGATTGACTGCTGCGGTACGAAACGTGTTGTCTGTGAAGCGTGTTTTCCCATCGCCGAACAATACGGTTTTACCTATCTGGGCGGACATCCGATGGCCGGTACCCAGTACTCCGGTTACAAATACGCCCGAGCCAATCTCTATCGCAATCAGCCGATGGTCATTGTGCCGCCCCGTTTTGATGACATTTTCCTGTTGGACAGGGTGAAAAAGCTTCTCTCTCCGGCGGGTTTTGGCAGGATATCCGTGACAACTGCCGAGCAGCATGATGTGATGATTGCTTTTACTTCTCAGCTGGCGCATGTTGTCTCCAATGCCTATGTAAAAAGCCCGACGGCAAGTCTGCATCACGGCTTTTCTGCCGGCAGCTATCGTGATCTGACGAGAGTGGCCTGGCTGAACGCGCCGATGTGGGCGGAGCTCTTCCTGGAAAACGGGGACAATCTCCTTTTGGAGCTGGATACAATCATTTCTTTCCTCACTTCTTACCGCGATGCCATAGCGAATCGGGATAAAGAAACGTTAACCGCTTTGCTGGAAGAGGGGAAAAAACGGAAAGAGGAGGTAGACGGCAGGTGAAAACGGTTCATGTTTCCGTCCCTTCTTCGGAATATGATGTCAGGATCGGATCCGGTGCGCTTGATTTACTTGGCGAGACGGTTCGGAATAAGACAAAGGCCAGACGGTGTGTGGTCGTTTCCGGAAATAATGTATTTCCGCTTTATGGTGAGCGTACCGCGGATATTCTGCGATCAGCGGGACTGGAAACTTCATGTTTTGTTTATCCCGGCGGAGAAGAGGCAAAAACACTCCAGAATTATGGGGAGCTGCTGAATTTTCTTACACAGGCGCATATGACGAGGACTGACTGTCTTGTAGCGCTCGGTGGAGGAGTAACTGGGGATCTTACCGGTTTCGCTGCAGCGACATATCAGCGGGGAGTCCCGTTTGTTCAGCTCCCAACGACACTTCTGGCGGCTGTAGACTCTTCTGTCGGGGGAAAAACAGCGATTAATCTTCCGGCCGGAAAAAACCAGGCCGGCGCCTTTCATCAGCCGACGGAGGTTCTGTGCGATACAGATCTTTTCAAAACATTACCGGAAAGAGAACTGCGCGCGGGATTTGCGGAGGTCATCAAGTACGCGGTGATCGGCGACGCGGATCTATTTGACCTGCTGATGCGGCAGTTTGATCTTGAGGAGATCATTAAAATCTGTGTTGAGATGAAAGCGGAGATCGTCGCGGAAGACGAATTGGATTACGGCCGCCGAAGACTTCTGAATCTCGGACACAGCTTTGGTCATGCCATTGAAGTATGCAGCAACTATACCATTCTCCATGGAGAGGCTGTTGCAATCGGGCTCGCCATGATGTGCCGCGCGGCAGTTCGACGCGGTTTCTGTGATTCCGCGAGCTGTGATGCCGTAATTCAGCTGCTGAAAGATTTTTCGCTTCCGACAGAGACGGATATTCCGCCACAGGATCTTTATCGCGTGGCTCTGCTGGATAAAAAGTTTGCCTCAGGAAATATGCACCTCATTGTCCCGAAAAGCATCGGATGGTGTGTCGTACAGGAAGTTCCGACAGATGAACTCTTAGGCTGGATTACGGACGGAATGGAGAGTA
>JAFSLL010000273.1 GCA_017448455.1 Oscillospiraceae bacterium
CAAACTTCACGGTGCATCCTCCCTGTGCTTCAGATCCCACCGAGCAATGTTCCACGCTGCGCCGAGATAAATGATCTGACAGGCGAAATACATCCATAACATCAGAAGAATCAGAGAAGCCAGAGAGCCGTATACCAGGGGATATCTGGAAGAAACGGCAATAAAGGCAGAGAAGAGGAAGCTCATCCCCACCAGCGCAAGCGTTGCCATGATCGCGCCTGGCCAGGTTGAAAAGCTTCGTCCCTTCAGACGGGATATTCTGTATACTCCCCAGATCGCAAGAAAGAGCAGCGCGGAAAGCATCAGATATTTGATCTGCTGCCAGCCGGAACGGATGTCAAGGAACGGAACATAGCGGTTCAGGATATCCATCAGATCACGGCTTGTAAACATGACAAGAATGGCAAAATAGCTTGTAAACAGAAAAATCAGCGCCATAACCAGACTGATTATTATTCTTCGCGCTCCGGTATAACGGACTCTCCCCTGCATCAGGCCAATCCCGACCTGCATACTTCTTACCGCAGCAGACGCATAGGTCAGCATAATCACCATCCCGGCTATGAGCATAGCAGTGCTGTGATTTCTCTCTACATAGGAGAGAAAACTGCGGACTGTCCTTATTGTCTCAGCGCTGAGAATCCCTTCCGCAAAAGACAGGATCGACAGCGCCGATGAGTAGTTGTATCCAAGCAGCGTATAAAGACAGATTATGAGCGGGAAAAAGGTCATTGTCAAATAGTAGCACAGTGCGGCAGCTGCCATCGGCACCTGCGCTGAGTTATAATAATAAAAAACCCTTTTCCCCACATAGATAGCCTTTTTCATGACTGCGATCTCCGTTTGAAAGAGGAAAGCCCCTCCGCGGAGGGGCTTTCGGTGTTTGCAAGTATCAGCCTCTCATCGAGGGGGCTTACTTGGTATTAAAGATCTTGAAAATATTGTCAAAGGGGTCTTCCGCAGGCTCTTCCGGAGAAGGTTCAGCCGGTGCCGGAGCAGGCGCAGCGTTGGGTACAACAGGAGCCATTGCCGGTGCAGCCTGGAACACAGGCGGAACGGACGGTTCAGCTGCTGCCGGCGCCGCCGGAGCAGGCTTCTCTGCGGGAACACTCACGGGAGTCACCCTCACGGGCTGGGCTTTGGCGGATCCGGCAGATGCTTTCTCCTCAAAGCCGGTTGCAATGACCGTTACACGGATTTCATCCTGCATGCTTTCATCAAAGCTCGCGCCAAAGATAATATTCGCATCCGGATGCGCAGCCTCCTGTACCAGATCGGCAGCAGCTTCAACGTCTTCCAGACCCATATCCGAAGACCCGGTGATATTAATGAGCACGCCATGAGCTCCGTTAATGGAAGTCTCCATCAGCGGGCTTGCGACAGCAATGCGGGCGGCTTCTTCCGCCTTGCCCTTGCCTGCTGCATGGCCGACGCCCATGTGCGCGAAACCGGCATCCTTCATGATGCAGGTGACATCGGCAAAGTCCAGATTGATAAAGCCCGTGTTCTTAATGAGGTCCGCAATGCTGGTCACCGCCTGACGCAGAACATCGTCGGCAATCTCAAAAGCGTTTGCCAGCGTGACCTTCTGATCAGTCGCGTATTTCAGACGGTCATTGGGAATGATAAGAAGGGAATCGACCTTCCCGAGAAGCTCCCGAATGCCGTCGTTTGCCTGATCCATACGCCGCTTCCCCTCAAACTTGAAGGGCTTGGTTACTACACCGACTGTCAGAATACCGGCGTCCTTCGCAATATCCGCAACCGTCGGCGCCGCGCCTGTGCCTGTTCCGCCGCCCATACCGGCAGTGATGAACACCATATCCGTGTCCTCGAGCGCGGCAGTAATCGCGTTGCGGCTCTCTTCCGCGGCACGCTTGCCGATCGTCGGATCTGAGCCTGCGCCCTGACCGTGGGTGATCTTCTCACCGATCTGAATCTTCAGGTCCGCATTGGAGACGGACAGAGCCTGTTTATCCGTATTGACCGCAATGAATTCGACACCCTGCGTGCCATCCTTTACCATGCGGTTAACAACATTGTTGCCGGCACCACCGACACCAACAACTTTTATTGTAACAACATTTTCGGGACCCGCTTCGGCTATGAAATCCATATTTCGTGCCTCCTGTCTGAATCAATAACGCCACAGAGACGTAACTTTTTGTTTCTGTGTCCCCTATAATATTACATTTTTCCGTTCAGGTCAATAGTTTTTTTCATTTCCGGGCAACTTTTTTGTTTCCAAATTGTAATTATTGGCGGTAACAATGATTCTCTTCCCTTCTGCGCGAGCATGATCGGGAAGAGAATCCGGCTCTTACGGTGCCAGCAGCATGTCAAACCAATTCAGTTCGGACTGAAGTAAGCACGCTGCCCGTCAGCGAGATTGATAACCCCTGCATCGCCCTCTTTCAAAGTGTCCAGAACACCGGCAAGCATCGCAAATTTTTTCTGGACTTCCGAGTAGCGTCCCAGTACAACGGTGAATCTCCCGTTTAAAACAAGCTCCGGACTGTTGGCAGACTCAAAGTCCACACGGTCGACATCCGCTATCATGTTGCGTCCGTCGATCTGCAGCAGGATTTCGTTCAGATAATTTACAGGGTCCTCTTCCCCGTTGGCAGTTGTCAGGCGCTCTCCGATAAACAGAGTCCCCGGATTGAAATTTACAATCGGCACTAACTGATCTGTTTCTCCCTGTGCAGCCTTACCGAGGATTTTACAGTTGTGATCCATCGTCCATTCTTCGTCGCCGAGGATCAGATACGCCAACGCCGTGCTCTCCTGTACAGAAATAGTAATCCGGTTTGGCAGGGCACGGTGCAGGCTGACTTCTTCAATGTAGGGCAGCTTTGAAAAAACGCGGCTGATTGCCGCGAAACGATCAAAGAAAAAGAGATTATCTCCTTCTTCGATATCGATGGCTCGGATGATCTCTTCATCGGTATAGTGTACATTCCCTTCCACGCGGATGTCCTCCACACGGAAGAAAAGACTCAGGATAAAAACAGACGCGACGATAACAAGCACGAAAATCAGCGGCTGGCTGAAGCCTCTTCTGCGCCGTGCGCGTAGATATTCCTCCTGCGCTTCATCTGTGAAAGCAGATAAGTTCAGGCGTTCTTTCCAGTTTTTCGATGCCATGCGCGCCTCCGGGTGAAAAAATCAGAACAGACCGTCTCAACAGCGGTCTGTTCATTATAGCATATGTTATCCGGAAGGAAAAGGGATTTTTTATTCCGAGGCCCTGTATTTATGATCCGGACTTCCTTGCATAGTCCAGAACCGCATCCACAATTCTGTCCAGGGAATCCTCCACGGTAAGGGTTTTCATGGCTCCCGCCATTTCATTCAGTTTCGCAGGGTCCTGCAGCAGGGAGTGAATTTCACTCAGGAAATCCGCCTCATTGAACTCCCCTTCCAACAGCACACGAGCACCGCCTGCATGTTCAACGAGCCGCGCGTTTTTTTCCTGATGGTGATTGGTAACATTGGGAGACGGAACAATCAGCGCCGGTTTGCCAATGCTGCTGAGTTCGGAGAGTGTGGATGCTCCGGCCCTGCATAGCACCAGATCCGCGGCACACAGAACCCGTTCCGCGTCAAAAATGTATTCGCGGATTTCCGCATTGCAGTCCTGCGGCTTCACGCCTGCCGCTTCAAGGCTTTCCATCACCTTCCGATAGTAATAGTGCCCTGTCGCGTGAATCATGGCAAATTCATGCTGGCCCTTCATCTGCGGCAGCATGCGTGTTACGATTTCATTCATATGTCCTGAGCCAAGAGAACCCCACATTGAGACTACAAGCGGCAGGTCAGGATCGATCCCGAGTTCCTCTCTGGCAGTCTCCCGGGTATAGCGACAGAATTTACCTCGAACCGGTGTGCCCGTAACGCGCAGATCTTTCGCGTTGGGATAGTATACACTGCTCTCCTCATAGCCGAGCAAAACACAGCTCACATGTCCGGTGAGCATTTTCGTCGTCAACCCGGGAACCGCGTTGCTCTCGTGAATCAAAGTTGGAATCCCAAGCTTTGCCGCTTCATGGAGCACCGGATAACAGACATAACCGCCTGTCCCCAGAACCGCGTCCGGCCGATACTCTTTCAGGATTCGCCGTGCCTCATGGCCGGAATCAATCACGTTCTTCAGAGAATCCAGGTTATGTCGAAGATCACTCATTCGATGACCACGGCTGATATTGGTCACCCGAAGAGGACGGATCTCAAACCCGTCTCTGGGAACGAGTTCCATCTCCATTTTTCCCTCTGCGCCGATAAACAGAATCTCGCAGTCGTCAAGAAGTTCCCGCAGTCGCTGAGCCACAGCGATTGCGGGATTGATATGTCCTGCGGTTCCGCCGCAGGTCAGAACAAATTTCATTTTCGTTCCTCGTAAAGCCTGTCAGAATCTGTCATAAACCGTCAGGAAAGAAAGCACCATGCAAATCAAAGACACGCAGGTATAGAGAACAAAGAGCTCCTTTTCCTTCCATTTCCTTCCGGTCCATCCGCCCAGCTCAAGGTGGTGATGGAACGGAGCCATGCGGAACACCCGCTTCCCGTGAGAAAGTTTAAAATAGCCAACCTGAATGATATCCGAGAGCGTTTCAATGATAAACATCACACACAGAGGGATCAAAATCAGCGGCATGTCATAGGCAAACGCCAGCGCTGCTATTGCTCCGCCGATAAAAAGGCTCCCGGTATCGCCCATAAACACGCGGGCGGGGTTGTAATTATACATCAGAAAGCCCATCAGTCCGCCGACCATCGCCGAAGCAAAAATGCCCAACTGAAGATATTCCTGTCCCCAGGCGAATGTGATCAGGACAAAGAACAGGAATACAGGAATTGAGGTGCCTGTCGCCAGTCCGTCAATACCGTCCGTAATATTTACCGCATTGACGGTACCGACTATTACGAAAACAGCAAACACATAATAAAGCCACTGCGGCATATTGACGACTCTTCCGGAAACAGGGAGATACAAAACCGTATGCAGAAACCCGAGTTTTTTCATCAGAAAGAGGAATATCAGCGCCGCGACAACCTGAAGAAGAAATTTTGCCCTGGCAGACAATCCCAGGTTCTGCTTTTTCCGGATCTTCTGCCAATCATCCAGCAAACCGATTGCTCCGAATACCATCGCAAAGAGAAGGACAAAAATGTGTTCAAAATGCCCCTGAAGCATCCCGGGGAACCCAAGTGTCAGGCAAACAAGGGTCGCTGCGAGGATGAACATCACGCCTCCCATTGTCGGAGTGCCCTTCTTCGGTTCATGCCAACCCGGCCCATCTTTCTTAATCTGCTGTCCCGCCTTCTCTTTTACCAGCCAGGGAATATATTCTTTTCCGAACGCGGTGGCAAACAGGAACGCGATTGCAAACGCGCAGAGCATCTTCAGTGTCATCGGCTCTCCACTGCCTTTCCTTTACTCAGGTATTGCGCAACGATTTCTCGTTCATCCATGTGTCTTTTCTCATGCCCGACAATCTGGTAATCCTCGTGGCCCTTTCCGGCAAGAAGGATAACATCCCCCTTCTGTGCCAGATCAATTGCCCGATGAATCGCTTCTGTCCGATCGCAGATCCGCTCATACGGGGTTTCCATTCCGACAAGTCCTTTTTCTATCTCGTCAAGAATCGCCTCCGGATCTTCCGTGCGCGGATTATCACTGGTGATAATAACCAGATCCGCAAGGCTTCCCGCAATATGCCCCATGATCGGACGCTTGACCCGGTCGCGGTCACCGCCGCAGCCGAAGAGGCAGATCAGACGTCCTTTCGCTGCCGGTCGAAGGCTCTTCAGTACTTTTTCCAAAGCATCCGGTTTGTGGGAATAATCAATCAGGATACTGTAGTCTCCATCCGTCGGGACAGTCTCCAGGCGGCCGGCAACACCCTTTGCCGCAGCGAGGATTTCAGCGCAGCGTGCAGGAGCAATGCCTTCCAGACAAGCAGACGCCATCACTGCCAGCGCATTATAAACAGAAAAGCTGCCAGGAATCCCCAGCTCTGTCGGTACGCGGTTGTTTTCAAACACAGCATCGAAGTATACTCGATCAGACATGAGCACCTGATTCTCTGCACGAAGCCAGGCTTCTTCATTCGTACCAAAACGCAGCACAGGACACTCCGCCCTGCTAACCATATAGTCTGCCCAATCATCATCCGAGTTTATACAGGCCCAGTCACACTGCGCAAACAAGCGCTGCTTCGCGGCAGCGTAATGCTCCATATCTCCGTGAAAATCCAGATGATCCTGTGAGAGATTGGTATAAACTGCCGTATGAAACCGAACACCTGCAACCCGATCCAGTTCCAGCGCATGTGACGATACTTCCATCACCACATGCGTACATCCTTCATCCGCCATACGGCGGAACAGTTTCTGCAGTTCATAGCTTTCCGGTGTCGTGTGGTCTGCCGGCAGAACGGTATCTCCGATACAGATACCGTTTGTACCGATCAGTCCAACCTTAGCGGACAGTCCCTGTTCCAGAACCTGTCTCAGCAGAATGCTGACACTGGTTTTACCGCTTGTTCCCGTAATGCCGATCATCCGCATAGATGAAGCGGGATTTCCGTAAAAGGCGCAGCTGCTCAAGGAAAGGCCGAGTCGTGAGTCCTTCACCCGCACATAAGGGATGTCTTCCATCGGCACTGTTTCACACAGAACAGCAGCTGCATGCTTCTCATGCGCATACGGAATAAAGCGATGACCATCGGTTTCAAAGCCGCGTATCGCGACGAATAAATCTCCCGCTTCCGTCTTCCGGGAGTCATAACTGATTCCGGATATTTCCAGGTCAGGATCTGCGGTCATCTCCAGAATCTCGAGATCCCCGATCAGTTCTTTCAGTTTCATTTCTATACTCTTTCCGCAACACGGAGCCTGGCGCTTCGTGCGCGCGGGTTTACCGCACATTCTTCCGGTGTCGGCATTATCGGTTTGCGTGTAACGCTGCGCAGCGTCTGCTGAAAACCGCAAGTGCAGACCGGTGCCTCCCTCGGACAGATGCAGCCATGTTCACACTGTGCAATAGCCTGCTTGACGATCCTGTCTTCCAGAGAATGGAAAGAGATCACACACAGTCTGCCGCCCGGTTTCAGTCTGTTGGGGGCGGAGCGCATCATCTGCTCAACTTCCTTCAATTCATCATTGACTTCGATTCGAATCGCCTGGAAACTGCGCTTCGCAGGATGCTGCTTCTCCCGCAGTGCCGCGGCAGGCATCGCTGAACGGATCAGCTCCGCCAGCTGCAGCGTCGTTTCGATCGGAGTCAGCGCTCTCTCCCTGACAAGAACGGAAGCAATCCTTCTCGCATAACGCTCTTCTCCATAGGTGAAAAGAATTCTGCTCAACTCCGCTTCCTCATAGCGGTTGACAACATCCCATGCGGTTTTCCCGCCACTTCGGTCCATCCGCATATCCAAAGGGGCATCCATACGGTAAGAAAAACCTCTCTCCGCCTCGTCAAGCTGCGGAGATGATACACCGAGGTCAAACAGCATTCCGTCCAGCTGCTCGATTCCCAGCGCATCCAGAATCTCGTCCAGGTGTCCGAAGCTGCCGTGAACAAGCCGAACCCGATCACCAAAGCAGGCGAGTCTTTCTCCTGCCCGGGCAATCGCCGTGTCATCCCGGTCAATACCGATCAGCAGTCCCCTGTCAAGCCTCTCAGCGATTTTCGCAGAGTGTCCGCCGAGTCCGAGTGTTCCATCCAAATAAATACCCTCAGGCTTGATGTTCAATTCCCGGATGCAC
This sequence comes from Oscillospiraceae bacterium, assembly GCA_017448455.1. GTDB lineage: Bacteria > Bacillota > Clostridia > Oscillospirales > Oscillospiraceae > Limivicinus. The sequence continues at coordinate 7,774 of JAFSLL010000273.1, forward strand.
TCGTCCAACAGGACAGAGACATGTTCCGGCATCAGAATTCCAACTCCTCCATGACAGCCGCGATATTCTCAGGCGAAGTTTCTACTTCAAATACCTGCTGCCATGCGTCACTGTCCCAGAACTCGGCATGGTTATTGCAGCCGACAACCGTCACATTTTTACTGAAGCCGGCCCAATCCCGCAGATTCTGCGGCAGAAGGATCCTTCCCTGCGCATCCAGTTCGCAGCGTACCGCATGTGCGAACAGCGGACGCATCTTCCTCTGCCGAATATACGGGAGCGCATTGACCTTTTCGGTCAGGTGATCCCAGTTTTCAGCGCTGTAGGCGCTGAGGCAGCGATCCATGGAAAGCGTGACATAAACCACCTGTCCCAGCTCATCCCGAAGCTTGGCAGGAATAAAGATACGGCCCTTATTATCTATCGCATGCTGGTATTCGCCCGTCATTGCTGTCACCCTTCCCGATTAATGTAACCACTTTTCACCACTTTAAACCACTTTGCTCCACCATTATAGGTTAGCCTGTGAGAAATTGCAAGCGCTTCTTACAACAAATTTTCATTTCGTCATTTTGCGCAAAAAAGGATGCCTGAAATTGGGTGCTCTTTGAACTTGAGCGTCTGTGTCCATCATGACATAAAAAAACCGCCCTTACGGGCGGCTGTCGGTGCGAGTGTGCTCATCTTATTGAAGCGTAATGAAATTGTTCTCATCCCGTTCCCTTTCCCGGCGGGAAGGAGCAGGCTCTACTGTCGGAGAGGGGGCCGCTGTGCGGCCGGTATTCGCGCTTCGTACCGCGCTGTGCGCAGTCTGGATGGTTTCAAGAGAATTGCGCAGGCTTTCCTCCGCCTGGCGCATTACATCATCCACATAGGCGCCGGCGACGCGCCGAAGCTCCGCACTTTTGGCCTCAGCGGAAGAAATCATCTCTGCACTTTTGGTTCTGGCGATTCTGATAATCTCCTGTTCTTCAACCAGGGAACGCGCTCTCTCTTCGGAACTCTTTCGAAGGGCTTCCGCTTCTTTTTTTGCATTGCCGATAAACTCGTCCCTTGCGGAGACAAGGCGTTTCGCTTCTGCAAGGGAGGATGGCATGGTTGCCTTGATCTCGTTGATGATGTCCAGAGCTTTCTCTCGTTCAATGATGCATTTATCATTTCCAAGAGGGACGCCCCATGCTTCCGAGATCATGCTGTAAAGGCTGTCCAGCAGTTCGATGACATCTCCATGCTCCATCATCTTTTCCTCCATTGCTTTGCTTTTTCTTCAATCTCCGAAATCAGTTCCTCCGGTACAAGGCCGGAAAGATCTGCCCCATATGTTGCCATCTCTCTCACCACCGAAGATGACAGAAAGGTATACTTTTCGCTGGCGGTCAGGAACATGGTCTCCAGTTCCGGATTGATCTTCTTGTTGATCAGATTCATCTGAAACTCATAGTCAAAGTCAGAAGCCGCCCGCAGCCCCTTAACAATCACAGCGCCCTGATACCGTCTGGCATACTCCGCCAGGAGAACCGATGCCGTCTCAACGCGTACATTCTGATAGCGCACAACTGCCCGGCGGACCATCCCTACGCGTTCTTCGATCGTAAACATGGGCGAGGTTTTTGTCGCATTCAGCATCACGCAGACAATAACCTCATCGAAAATCTTTGCGCTGCGCCGGATGATGTTCAAGTGTCCCAGCGTGATCGGATCAAAGCTTCCAGGGCAAATCGCAATTCTTTTCTCTGTCGTGTTCATAGGCTGGCATCCTTTGTATAAATGCAGAGCTTCATTGTTCCATATATGCGCTCGCGCTGTTTCCGATAAGGCGGCCGCATCTCAGGAAGCTCGGTCCCTGCGCGTGCTTCACAGATTATTATACCACCTTCAGACAAGTTGTCAACGGCATTTATCCGTTCCAGAACCTGCCCGTACAGCCCGGAGTCGTAAGGCGGATCCACAATAATCAGATCGAACTTCTCTCCACGGCCGAGGTACGCCAACGCATCAGAATGTATGATCTGTGCATCAAAAGAGCACAGTTTCAGATTCTCCCGGATCAGAGCAACAGATGCCCGACTTGTATCGACGAAAACCGCTTCCCTCGCTCCTCGGCTGAGCGCCTCAATTCCAAGCTGACCGGTGCCGCCAAAGAGATCCAGCACTCGCCTTCCCTCCACATCGCCCTGCAGCATGTTGAACATCGCCTGCTTGACCTGGTCGGCAGTCGGCCGTACGGTGTCGTCCGCTGGACTCTTCAGTTTCCGTCCGCGGGCAATGCCGGTGGTAACTCGCATTCTTTCTCTTCCTCCTGTTCCGGGTGAAATGCCCGGTAGACCGCCTCCGACGCATTCCGTGGGAGCACGACATCCAATTCTTCCAGGCTCGCTTCCCGGATTGCTTTGAGTGTACGAAAATGATGAAGCAGTTCGTTCTTACGCTTTGGTCCGATCCCGTTGATACGGTCCAGAACGGAAGCGTAGCTTTCATTTCTCAGCTTTTTCTGATAAGAAATCGCACTGTTATGGGTTTCCTCCTGAATATTTCCGATCAGAGAGAATACCGCCTGATTCCCGCTGATCCCGATCTCCTCCCCCGACGCGGTGATCAGCGCGCGGGTCCTGTGTCGGTCATCTTTCACCATGCCAAAGCAAGGGATTTGAAGGCTCCGTTCCTGAAGAGCCCGAATGGCGGTTGCTGTGTGAGCTGCCCCGCCATCGATCAGGAGCAGATCCGGGAGCGGGGAAAACTTCTGATCACCGTCCAGATATCGCTGGAAGCGTCTGCTGACTGCCTGATACATGCTTGCGTAGTCGTCCTGCAGCTCCTGATCCCGCATCCGGAATCTGCGGTAATCCTTCTTCAAAGGTTTTCCATCCTGAAACACGGTCATGCCTGCGACAATCCCACTGCTGCCAAGGTTTGAAATATCAAAAGCCTCAATACGGCGCGGGAGGGACTCAAGCTTTAACGCCTTCTGCAGCCACTCCAGCGTCTTGCTTCGGCGCTGTTCGGCGCTTGTCTGCCGCAGTATTTCCTCCTGCGCATTGAGCTGCGCCCTTTCGATCTGCCGCATGCGATCTCCGCGCTGAGGAATCTCAATTCTGACACGGTGTCCCGCCTGCTCGCCGATCAGTTTTTCCAGATCTTCCCTGCCGTCAATCTCGCAGGGCAGGAGGATGGTGGCGGGCTGGGTGTTTCCATCTGCTAGATAATACTGACGTATCAGCTCCGCTACCGCTTCGCTGTCTTCTTCCAGCGGTTCCTCCAGCATCTCCGCATCCTTCCCAACCAGATCACCGCCGACAAAGTGCAGGACTGTAAAACAGCTCCATGCGCCTCTGCGGAAGCCGACCGCGTCGGTGTCCGCGAACGCAGTGGCGATCACGCGTTGGCGGTTCTGCAATCCCTCGATTGCGCGGATACGGTCTCGGAGTTCCGCAGCACGCTCAAAGCGCAGCGTCTCCGCCGCACCTTCCATTTCCGTCCTCAGTTCGGTGATCAGTTCTTCACTCTTCCCATCAAGGATTCTTGCCGCCTGTTCGACGCGAATGCGGTAATCCGCCTCATCAGAGCCCGGAAGACACCATCCGGCACACTTCTGCATATGGTAATTCAGGCAGGGGCGGTCCTTCCCGATATCCCGCGGGAAGACCCGCGAGCAATCTGGAAGCAGCAGCGCTTTGTTTATCGCGTCAATGATCTCACGGGTGCGGGACCTGCCGCCGAACGGGCCATAGTATTCCGCGCCATCCTTCTGCGCGCGCGCAGCAATTTCCATACGCGGGTAAGGTCGGTGTCGGTCCATCCTGATAAAAGGGTATCCTTTATCATCTTTCAACAGAATGTTGTAGTGCGGCTTATGCCGCTTGATCAGGGAGTTTTCCAGGACCAGCGCCTCAAATTCGCTGTTTGCCACGATCACCTGGAAATCCGCCACTTTATCCACCATGGCGGCAACCTTCGGAAGATGGTCACCGTGGAAATAACTGCTGACACGGTTTTTCAGCTTTTTTGCTTTCCCGACATAGATGACTTCTCCCTTCTCATCCAACATGATATACACGCCGGGAAGCAGGGGCAGTTTATTCGCTTTTTCAAGAAGTTCGTGAACTCTGTCCATAAAGACTCACCTTGTGAAAACGGTAAAACAAAACTGCCCTTGCGCTCCCGCAACGGCAGTTCTGTACTTTATGATGCCAGATGGAGGCAGATCACTCAGAAAAATCGGAATCAATCAATGCGGCAAGCGTTTCAATCGCTTCATTCTCGTCCGCACCGTCGGCGATAATCTTGATCTCTGTTCCCTTAACAATCCCCAGGGAGAGGACACCCAGAAGACTCTTGGCATTCACCCTTCTCTCTTCCTTCTCTACCCAAATGCTGCTCTTGAACTCGTTAGCCTTCTGAATAAAGAAAGTTGCGGGTCTTGCATGAAGACCTACCTGGTTGTTGATAACTACCTCTTTGCTGATCATGCACGCCACTCCTTATTTCCAAACAGAATAAACATATAATTGAATGCTGTGAGTACTTTACCAAATTTAAGCCCTGACGTCAACTGATTTTGATTCTTTCGTTGTTTTGCCTATTTCAGAGGCCCTTCCCGGTTTTATTTTATTTCAGTTCGACCACGGTTACGCCTGTTTCACCTTCTCCAAAGCGGCCAAGGCGAAAGCTCTTTACCAATTTATTGTGTTTGAGCATCTGCCGGATGGCTTCCCGCAGTGCTCCCGTCCCTTTTCCATGGATGATGGTAACCGTCTTCAGTTTTGCCATTACTGCACTGTCCAGATAACGTTCCGCCGCAAGAACCGCGTCGATTGATTCCATGCCGCGCAGGTCAATCTCGGGCGATACATGCATCAGTCTGGTCCCCGCCGCGGCTGAAGCGGGAGCAGTGGTTTTCTTTTCTCTGCTTTCTTCCTCCAGCAGCAGGAGCTCGTCCTCCCTGGCTGTCACATTCATGATGCCTGCTTTCAGCGCAACGCTCCCATCCTTTGAGACGGAAAGCACCTGGGCTTTTACGCCCATCGTCTTAATCCGCACCGTATCACCGGCCTGCAGCGGTCTGGCAGACTTCTGTTCCGGCTGCGATGTCTGTTCTGTCTCCCGAAAAGACGCTTCCTTCTCATTCAGACGGCGGCGGAGCTCCGTCCTCGCCCGGTTTATCTCATCCGCCTGCTGCTCATCATTGTTTTTGCGGCGCATGTCATCCAGCTCCGCAAATACGCCCTCGGCAGTCTCTCTTGCCTCATCAAGAATCCGCTGCGCATCCCTGCGTGCCTTGACTTCCGCTTTCTCCAGTCGGACACTGAGTTCAGCCCGCAGAAGAGACGCCTTCTTTTCTTCTTCTTCCGCCTTTCTCAGATGCTGCGCAGCCTCTGCACGGTCTTTTTCCAGGAGTTGCCGGGTCTGCTCCAACTTTTCAATCGTCGCTTCAAAGCTGTGCGTTTCCGTTCCAACCCGTGATGCCGCGTCATGGATGATGCTCTCATCCAGGCCAAGACGCCGGGAGATAGCAAAAGCATTGGACTTTCCGGGGATTCCGACCAGCAGACGGTAAGTCGGACGCAGTGTTTCCACATCAAATTCGCAGGAGGCGTTCTGGACGCCCGGTTCATTGGTGGCGTAAACCTTCAGCTCCGCGTAGTGCGTGGTCGCCGCAATGGTCGCGCCGCAGCTTCTGGCATACTCGATGATGGAGATTGCCAGGGCAGCCCCTTCTGTCGGATCCGTTCCCGCGCCGAGTTCATCAAACAGGAGAAGCGAACGTTCTTCGCAGCTGCCGAGAATCTCCACAATATTCTTCATATGTGCGGAAAAAGTGGAGAGGTTCTGCTCGATGCTCTGCTCATCGCCAATATCCGCAAGAATATGGGAAAACACCGGCAGGGAACTTCCGTCTGACGCCGGAATCTCCAAACCGCACTGGTTCATTGAACAGAGAAGACCGATCGTTTTCAGCGCCACTGTTTTGCCGCCTGTGTTCGGTCCTGTGATTACCAGTGTGTCAAACTCCGCTCCCAGGGTCAGGTCAATCGGGACGGCCTTGGCGGGGTCAAGAAGCGGGTGTCTGGCATGCCGCAGCACGATTCCTTTCTCCGAAGTCTGGGCCGGTACGGCATCCATTCTGTACGCAAGCCTGGCCTTGGCAAAAATCAGATCCAGACGCACCAGCAGCATACAGTCTGACGCGAGGTCATCCGCATGCGCGGCGCATTCGGCCGATAACTCCGCAAGAATGCGTTCTATCTCCAGTTTCTCCTTCGCGGCAAGCTCCCGCAGTTCGTTATTTGCCTTGACCGCTGCCATAGGCTCAATAAACAGCGTCATACCTGAAGAAGAAATGTCGTGTACAAGTCCCGGTACAGCGTTTTTGTGATCGGCGCGAACCGGCAGTACGTAACGATCCGAACGCATGGTGATGATCGGCTCCTGCAGCGCTTTGGCATAGGATGGCGACGACAGAATCCTGTTCAGCGCATCCCGTGCCCGTGCGGAAGCTGCCCGCATCTTACGCCGGATATCCGCAAGATCCGAAGAGGCGCTGTCCGCGATCTCTTCTTCCGCCGGAATCGCCGTTTCGATCCGTTCCTCCAGGTACTTATTCGCCCGAAGCGCGTGAAAGAGGCTGTCAATGCTTGTCCTCTCATGCTTTTCATCCGCAAGATAGGCTTTGCAGAGGCGGGCACAGCGGGCAAGCCCCGCGACGTCCAGCAGTTCTCTGGTGTTCAGCGCACCGCCGAGACGGGCGCGGTCAAGTGCCGGACGGATATCCCGAACTCCTGAAAAAGACGGCGCGCCGCGCAATGTCATCATCCGTGCCGCGTCAGAAGTCTCCAGAAGTCTGCGCCGAACTTCCTCCATGTCGGAGCTTGGCTGCAGCTCTCTGCAGAGTGCCCTGCCCATCTCCGATTCTGCCTGCCCGGCAAGCATTTCCAATACTGCCGGCAGTTCCAATGTGATAAACGATTTTTCCATACGATTCTCTATCCGTAGTTCTGCTCTGTCCGGAGCATATTATAGTAATCAAGCGTCGGCAGTTTCCGTTCCGCGCAGTGCAGCAGCCAGCGTTCCGCGGCTCGGGCCAGAATACGCATATCCTCTTCCGGAATCCGAAATGCCAGGATTCGCCTTGCCGGGGCGTGAAGGATATGCCGCAAGGCAGCCAGAGAAAGATCCGTCATCTGCAGCCCGTAGAAGTCTCTTGCACAGCTTCCGCAGAGGAAGGAACCGTCCTCCGTCAGAAAAACAGGCAAGGGGATCTGCCGGCTGCCACATTTCCGGCAGACTGCGTCCATCGGCGCATACCCCTCCTCGGCCATCAGGCGCAGTTCAAATGCCGCCTTCACCTTCCGGCAGTCCGCAAGCCCTTCGCTGAGCGCATACAGGCAGTTCAGGCCGAGCTGCATCAGTTCCGGCTCCGGCTGATCTTCCGTGGAAAACAGCTCCAGGCACTCCGCTATATAACAGCCAAGCGCAAAACGCTCCAGCTCTGTCCGCAGCCCCGGAAAGCCCTCCAGTACGACCCCTTCGCGCACGCTGAGCCTTCCGCCTTTTTCAAACAGCGTGAGCTCCGAGTAGGTCAGCTGCTGTGTCGCTGCGGCGATTCTGCTTTTTTTACTCAGAGCCCCATGCGCGGCCAAAGTTTTCTTTCCCGCCTCCGCAGTGAGCACCGTCAGAATCCGATCCGATTCCCGGAAGCGCGTTTCCCTGAGGACGAGCACTTTCTCCGTGCGAAACATCGTTTTACTCCGTGTATCCGAAGTTTCTAAGCTGGGCAAGAGAATCCCGCCAGCTCTCCTTCACCTTGACCCAGGTTTTCAGGTTCACTTTTGCACCGAGAAAGGCTTCCATATCCGTCCGCGCAAGTTCACCGACTTTCTTAAGCATTGCGCCTTTCTTTCCGATGATGATTCCCTTGTGACTTTCCTTTTCACAGTAGATGGTCGCTTCAATATCCGTAATTCCGTTTTCTCTCTCCGAAAAGTGTGAAATCTCTACCGCGGTTCCATGGGGAATTTCCTTTTCCAGACAGAGCAGCAGCTTTTCCCGAATCAACTCTGCGCAGATCTGTCGTTCCGGCTGATCGGTAATCATATCCTCCGGGAAGAGGTGCGGTCCTTCTTCCGCATACTTCTCCATCTCGCAGAGCAGTTCTTCCAGCCCGTCTCCTGTTTTCGCGGAAACCGGCAGGATTGCATCGAAGCTGTGCCTGGCAGCATATACTGCCATGACTTCCAGCAGCTTCTCCTTTTCAACGGTATCAATCTTGTTAATTACCAGAATGGAAGGGAGTCCCTGTTCTTCTATACGGCTGATGAGTGCCTCCTCCTGCGGTCCTATCGAGGGAATCGGTTCTACCAGCAACAACACACAGTCGACATCCGCGACGCTCTCCTTCACCACATTGACCATATAGTCGCCCAAGCGGGTCCTCGGCCGATGAAAGCCCGGGGTATCCAGCAGCACCAGCTGCGTTTCACCCCGTTCCACAATCGCTGTAATACGGTTTCGCGTAGTCTGAGGCTTGTTCGAAACAATGGCAATCTTCTCTCCCACCAATGAATTCGTCAGTGTGGATTTGCCCACGTTCGGTCTGCCGCAAATCGTGATCATCGCATTTTTCATCATGGCTTCTTTCCTGTCCATCCGTTCACTCGTCTCCCATAATCAGCTTTTCTCTGGACCGCATCTGTGCTTTCTGCTCTCCTTCGTCCAGATGGTCATATCCGAGCAGGTGCAGCACGGAATGCACGGTCAGATAGCAGATCTCTCTGTTAAATCCATGCCCGTATTCCTCACCCTGTCTCTCACAGGCGGGGAGCGAAATCATCATATCGCCCAGCATGACCCTTCCGGTCTCCGGATCGTGCTCGCAGGCTGCTTCTTCAAAAGCGCCGGGTCGAAGTTCGTTCAGTGGGAAGGAGAGCACATCCGTCTCCCGGTCCACAGCGCGAAACTCGCGGTTGACTGCACGGATTCCCTCCTCATCGGTCAGCATCACACTGATCAGGCACGGAACACGGATATTCTCGGCCGTCAGGGCTGCTTCCGCCGCCCTGCGAATCAGGGCAGCCGCGTTTCGATGTCCGAGATTTGGCTTTTCTCTGCTTACTGCGATCTCATGCATGTCTGTTCCTCCGCACATTGCGACGCGGCGCAGGCTTCACCGGCTTTTTTTCCGGTGGCGTCGCCGAAGTATTCTTCTTTTCATACACTTCGTACGCTTCGATGATTTTCTGTACCAGGCGATGTCGGACAACATCGGCGCCCGTCAGTTTACAGATCGCGATGTCCTCAATGCCATCAAGCACCTTCATTGCGACCTTGAGACCGCTGACCTTGTCTTCCGGCAGGTCGATCTGTGTAATATCACCGGTAATGACAACTTTGGATCCGAAGCCGATTCGCGTCAGGAACATTTTCATCTGCTCCCTCGAAGTGTTCTGTGCCTCATCCAGAATGATAAAGCTGTCATCCAATGTCCGTCCACGCATATAGGCCAGCGGCGCAACCTCAATGTTCCCACGCTCCAGATACTTCTGATAGGTATCCGGACCAAGCATGTCGAACAGCGCATCATAAAGCGGCCGGAGATAAGGATCCACCTTGCTCTGCAGATCGCCCGGCAGGAAACCAAGGCGTTCCCCCGCTTCCACAGCAGGTCGGGTCAGAATAATGCGGTTCACTTTCTCCGCGCGAAAAGCCGCCACCGCTTCCGCAACCGCAAGATAGGTCTTCCCGGTTCCTGCCGGGCCGATTCCCAGCGTTACGGTATTTTTGGCAATCGCCTCACAGTATTCCCGCTGTCCGATCGTTTTCGGCTTGATCGGTTTGCCCTTGGCTGTGATGCAGATCACATCCCCGGCAAGTTTCTGAATATCTCCCTCTCTGCCGTCCCGTACCAGCTTCAGGATGTAGCGCACGTTCTGAGGATCGATGCCTTCTCCGCGTGCAGCGAGGCCGAGCAGCCCATCAATCGCCTTCTCCGCGAGCATCACATTCTCTTCCTCGCCGGTAATGTGGATTCTGTTTTCCCTGTCCAGAATCTTCACGTTCAGTTCCGTCTCAATCAGTCGGAGATTCTGGTCGAATGATCCGAACACGCTGATTACGTGCTCCATTCTTTCCACTTCAATGCTTCTGTCGATCATGCGGTTTCCTCAAATCTGTGTCAGAATTAGAATGTAAAAAGGATGCCGACCACGGCGGACGCGGCAATAAATACGATCGGGTGTAATTTCTGAAACGCCTTGATATATCGGGTCGCTACCAGCAGCAGCGCCGCGAGGAGAATTTCTTTCCCTCTCAGCAGCGCAAGGAACCCTCCTCCGCTTTGGAATGCATCTGTATTCAGGAAGGTTATGCGCGCAACCAGAAGCCCGGCCGCGGCAATCAATGCGATGGAGCATGGACGCAGTCCGTAGAACGCCGCGTCCACGGTGGGATTGTCCCGGAAGCGTTTCAGTACCCGGGCGATAATCAGAATAATGATGACTGACGGGCAGATCAGGCCAAGCGTCGCGGTCACGGCGCCGACCACGCCATGCACGGTAAAGCCGACATAGGTTGCCATATTGATACCGATCGGGCCGGGTGTTGACTCCGACACAGCGATCATATCCGCCAGCATCGCTTCATTAAACCAGCCCGTCTTTGCTCCCATGCTGAACAGGAATGGAACTGTCGCCATGCCTCCGCCGATGGCAAAGAGGCCGGTCTTGAAGAATTCCCAGAAAAGCTGCAGTAAAATCATTTCCCGCGCACCCCCCATTTTGTCAGAAGGATTCCTGCCGCGGCGCAGAAAACAACAAAAAGGACCGGCGAGATATCAAAAAACAGCGACAGCAGGAAAACAATCAGAAACAGCACCATTGCCGCGCGGTCCTTTACCGCACTTTTCCAGAGCTTCAAAACCGTGTTGAAAATCAGCACGCACACGCAGACCCGAACAGCCGCAAAAGCACTCTTTACCGCGGGAATATCCGCAAAGTTCGTCAGGATCCCTGCAATGAGCGAGATGATCACCACAGACGGGAATACCATCCCAAGCGATGCGACGAAACCACCCAAATCTCCGGCAACCTTATATCCGACAAAAGTAGCGGTATTGATGGCAATTACGCCGGGGGTGCATTGACCCACGGCGTAATAATCCATCAGTTCCTCACTGCTTGCCCATCCCTGTCTGTCAACGATCTCCCGCTCCAAAATCGGAAGCATCGCGTAACCGCCCCCGAAGGTCATAGCGCCAACCTTCGCGAAGCTGATGAACAGCGTCAGGAGTTTCATTTTCCGAGTTCCTCCGCATAGGCGTGATAACGGTTGATCTTATCGGCGCAGTCCGCCTCGCTCTTGCCGCGTACCAGCAGATAAACCTTGATCTTCGGCTCGGTTCCGGACGGTCTGACAATGAAGATACTGCCTTCAGCGAGCTCAAAATACAGCACATTGGAACCGTAATACGGCGTCCGGTCCACCTTGCCGAGGCCCATCACATTGATGCTGCCGTCAAGGTAGTCACGTACACGGATCACGTCTTCACCGCCGATTTTCTCGGGCGGGTTGCCGCGCAGTTCACGCATGAGCGCCTGCATCTTCTCAAGGCCGTCCACGCCGGGCATGACCAGATTCAGCGTCCTCTCCATGTACCAGCCGTACTTCTCATACAGCGCATGAATCGCATCAAGTAGGGTCATTCCTTTGGCATGATACCAGGCAGCCATCTCGGCAATCAGCATGGAGATGGTAACCGCGTCCTTGTCACGGACATAGTCGCCGACCATGTAGCCATAACTCTCTTCAAACGCGAAGATATAATTGTAGGTTCCGGCTGCTTCCCAGTCACCGATGCGCTCAGCCATAAACTTGAAGCCGGTGAAGGTGTCCTCGAAGTGGACACCGTTTGCCTCCGCCACGGTCCGCGCCATCGGCGTGGAAACCAGGCTGTTGAGTGTTGCGGGATTCTCCGGCATGCTGCCGGTCGTCTTTCTCGCCTGGATGATATAATCCAGAAGCAGCACGCCCATCTGGTTGCCGGTGATGGTGACATATTTGTCGCCCTCGCTGCGCACCATGGTGCCGACACGGTCCGAATCCGGATCCGTACCGATAATCAGGTCGCTGTCAACCTTTCTGGCAAGATCAACCGCCAGATAGAAGCCTTCCGGATTCTCCGGGTTCGGACTCACGACCGTCGGGAAATTGCCATCTATAATCATCTGCTCGGGAACCGGGAAAACATGCTTCATGCCAAGACGCTTCAGCGCTTCCGGAACCAATTTGTGCCCACAGCCGTGGAAGGGAGTATACACGATCCGGAAATCATCCGCAACTGCGGCGACAGCCTCCGGGTTAATCGCCTGCTTCATAACTTCCGCCAGGAACGCCTCGTCGGTCTCCTCGCCGATGACGGCGATCTTGCCTGCCTTGATGGCTTCCTCATAATCACAGGTTTTGAAACAGGTGAAAATATCCGTCTCCGCCATGCGTTTGGCGATGGTATCCGCATGTTTCGGAGGAAGCTGGGCACCGTCGGACCAGTAAACCTTATATCCGTTATACTCTTTCGGATTGTGGCTTGCCGTCACATTCAGGCCGGCAGTCGCATTGTAGTACCGCACCGCAAAGCTCAGTTCCGGCGTCGGACGAAGCGCGTCAAAAATCCGTACATAGATGCCGTTGGCAGCCATTACAGCCGCTGCTTCTTCCGCATATTCCCTGCCGTTGAGGCGACAGTCATGCGCAATCACAATTCCTTTCTGCATGGCAAGCTCGCCCTCCGCGCAGATGACATCCGCGAAAGCCTGAGTCGCATGCCGGATAATGTGAATGTTCATGTTGTGCAGACCGGTTTTCATCGTTCCGCGGAGTCCTGCCGTACCGAATTCCAGCGGCGCAAAGAAACGCTCCCGAATTTCCTTTTCGTCTCCGGAAATCGCGTTCAGTTCCGCCCACTCCGCCTCGCTGAGCGCGGGGCTGTCCAGCCAGCGCTGATACTCTTCCATGAATGTACGCATTGTCTTCCTCCTGAGTTTGTTCATTTATGATATTTTGTGCCTTCCTTGATCTGAAATCCGCGGTACAGCTGCTCCGCCAGCATGACTCGCGCCAGATGATGGGGGAAGGTCATTTTTGACATGCTCAAACGTACGTCGGACTTGTTTTTCAGCTCATCAGCCAGTCCGAACGAACCGCCGATGACGAAATTCACGCGGGGGTGCCCGCTGTTTTCTGCCTCTGTCAGCAGAACGGAGAAGTCTTCGCTGCTCATCAGCCTGCCTTCCACGCAGAGGCAGACAAGCTTCCCGTCTTTCAGCAGTTTTTTTTCAATCTCCGATGCTTCCTGCCGCAGCGCTGTCTGAATCTCTGTCTCCGAGGGACGCTCGGAAAGGCGGGTCTCTGACAGTTCAATCAGTTCCAGACGGCAGCAGGTGCGAAGTCGCTTTTCATACTCTGCAACTGCTTCCTGAAAATAGCGCTCTTTCAGTTTGCCAACACAGATCAGACGGATATGGAGCATCAGGAAATCTGAATCAGTCTCGCAGAGGACTCTTCGTCCTCAGAGCGCACCGTAATCTCGGCGCCAAGCGCATTGAGCTTATCCACAAAACGTTCATACCCGCGCTCGATAAAATGAATATCTTCAATTTCTGTCACGCCGCTGGCAACCATGCCTGCAATCACCATCGCCGCACCGGCACGAAGGTCGCAGGCATGCACCAGCGCACCGCTGAGCCTGCGTCCGCCCTCTATGACTGCCACACGCCCGTCAACCTGAATCTCTGCGCCCATCTTCCGCAGCTCATTGACATACTTGAAGCGATTGTCATAGATTCCTTCGGTGATGACGGAAGTCCCATTTGCCAGACAAAGCAGAACACCAAACTGCGGCTGCATATCAGTCGGGAAGCCCGGATACGGCATCGTCTTGAGGTTAATGCGATTCAGATTGCCGTTGCCTTTGACGAGAACAGCCTCTTCATATTCTTCAACGAAGGTCCCTGTCTCGCGCAGCTTTGCGCTGATGCCCTCGAGGTGTTTGGGGATGACATTCGTGATCAGGACTTCTCCGCCGGTCGCAGCCGCGGCAACCATATAAGTTCCCGCTTCAATCTGGTCAGGGATAATGGTGTAGGTCCCGCCGTGAAGTTCTTCAACACCATTTATTTTAATGGTATCCGTGCCGGCACCGCGCACGTCAGCCCCCATTGAGTTGAGGAAGTTGGCGAGATCAACGATATGCGGCTCACGCGCAGCATTTTCAATAATCGTTCTGCCTTCCGCCAGCACCGCGGCAAGCATGATGTTCATGGTCGCGCCAACCGACACTTTGTCCAGATAAATCCGCGCGCCGCGCAGACGGCCTTCTCTTGCATCCGCATAAACATAGCCGCCGCGGACGTTAATCTCCGCGCCGAGTGCGCGCATACCCTTAATATGCTGGTCAATGGGGCGAACGCCGAAGTTGCAGCCGCCCGGCATCGTGGTCTTGGCCTTGCCGAAACGGCCCAGCATCGCGCCAATCAGATAGTAAGATGCGCGGATCTTCCGCATCAGGTCATACGGGGCACCCTGACACCGTGCGTCTGTGCAGTCAATCTCAATCGTACTTTTGTTCAGATAGCTGACGCGGGCACCGAGCTCAGCCAAAATGGTGAGCAGCGTATCCGTATCGCTGATCTGGGGAATATTTTCAATCCGGCAGACACCCCGCACGAGCAGAGAAGCGGGTATAATCGCAACCGCGGCGTTTTTCGCGCCGCTGATCTCAACTTCGCCCTGCAGTCTTGTACCACCGCGTATAATATACTGATCCATGGAACACCTTCCTGTAAATGGCCGTGTCGCGCAATGCAACACCAGTTTGAGATACTACCATAGAATTGCCCGTTTGGCAAGGAATTTTGCATGAGTCGACATAATGTGGCTTTTTTATTATAGCACAGCAATACGCCATTTTCCATAATTATTTCGCGGAATAATCACTTTTTTCGGGAAAAATGTCCGAGAATATCACAATTTTACCGCGAAAAAGTGATGCTTTTTTCTCAAATATTGACAATTCGGTTGCGTGGAATAAAACAGGACAGCCGTCACAATCCGCAACAGCTGTCCTGCTCTGTTCTTATTCTCTTTGATGCTACTTCACGGAAACGGGCACACCCGCTTCATTCAGCTTATAACGCATTTCCAACGCGTCGCCATGGAAGACAGCTCCCGGCATCCCGACGTAGAATGCACCTTCTATATTATTCGTAGCGTCATCGATAAAGAAGCATTCTTCCGCCTTCAGTCCATAGGTCCTGAAAAACAAATGATAGATTTCCGGCTGGGGTTTGACCAGCTTCACATCTGCCGAAATCAAGGTTCCGTCAAAGAAACGACTTACCGGGACACGCGGCCAATACTCATGCTGGCGGTAACTTGCGTTGGAAAGAAGGAAGAGCCCATATCCCATCGATTTGAGTTCCTCAACGAGCTCATACATACCGGGGATCTCGATGATCGGCCGGTCCCAATGCGCCACCAGCAAATCCGCCGTTTCATGCAGGCGTTGAGGCAGTCGTCTGCACATCAGTTTTGTCGCTTCTTCATCCGTCAGCGAGCCGCGGTCCATTCGCGCCCATTCCAACGATTGATAGATCTCACGCTTGAGCAATGCCCTGTCCTCTCCGCTGACGCCAACTCTGTCCAGAAACAGGTCGGTATCAAAGCGCAGCAGAACATTTCCCATATCGAAAACAATATTTTTGATCATGCTGCTATACCCGAATTTTTCCCAAGTAGTAATCCTCACGACCTATTAAAGCCCAATGATTATAGTAGCTTTACACCGATACGTCAATCAATTCGCATTCACATTTTGGGACATTCATACAAATGCACAAAAAATTTTTGAATCTTTGTGCAATTTAATACTTGACTAACCGGCACTCCTTTTTTTTAATAAAGTTTATAAAACACTTGGTGAGCAAGTCAAAATAAGCGCCACCGAACCGGAGATCAACCATGAATGTGAGTGAACGTATGATACCCCCGCAGTACAGCTTCTTTCCCGTCCTTTCTGGAACTCTGTTATGATGATTCGCCCGTATTCTCCAAAGCGCGCGAGGCAGCTGATCGCGGCTTTTGACGAGACCATACTGGAAACGGAGGAACACTTCCGCGTTCCCGCGGACTGGCTTCGTGCCATTCTCTTCTGTGAAATGACACAGATCGATCTGCTGGATTATGTCGCGGATTTTGCCGTCTACCTCTATTCTCTTCACAGACTGCTTCACCGTTTCCTGTTCCGGAAGGAACCTCCCCCTGCCGAATCGCGTTTATGGAGCAAGAAGGACAGCTCAACCGGCTGGACTCAGATATTCTCCTACGTTGCCATCAACGCCGTAAATTTCGCGCTGGATCACGGCATTGCGGATTATCCTTCTCTCGGCATGTCGCCTGAACACCTGCTGGATCCCCGGAATCCGGACGACCTCTGGATGGTCTGGCGGCAACTGAACCGTAATCGACGCTTCAACCTGGAAGCGGCTGCCCTGAATCTGCTCTCTGCCGCTGAAGAAATGAACGGAACTCTGAACTGCGCCGGCTTCTCAGAACAGGAAATCAAGCGGGTTTTCAGCCGGTATAACGCGAACACACGGGAAATCACCCCTTACGGAGAACGTGCCTATTCGGTTTATCTGGGATATCGGGTCTCCGGCGGCTTTACAGAGGACGGGTATATCCGCGACCAGGACTTTTTCTCCTCCGTACGGTACCGCGGCATGCGAGCAGACATCAACGGCTGCGGATGGATTGCGGCGTACAACCTTCGGCACTTTCTCAGCCATCAGGCAGGCTGGGAAGAGGTTTTGGAGGAAATGGACCGGATGCACACGCTGCGGGTACCCGGCCCCACGCTGATGCGTATAATGCGCGAATACCTGCGGGAGCACGTGCCGGAGGCAGCAGAGGTCGGAGGCCGGATAGAGGCCGTCAGGGCGGCGGAGAACAGTCGGGCCGGCATCTTCCGCTATCAGGAAGGGCAGGAACCGCACTTCATCATGTTTTATCGCAGTGGGCCGAATCGCTTCCGCTTTTTTAATGTAGCAGACAGTCTGGAAGATTATGAGACGGACATGGAACAGTTTGCCGCAGAGCACTTCCGCCACGGCAATGTGATTGCCTTTACGATTGGAGGAAATGAATGAAAAATGTAGTGACAGTAAGCCGCGAGTACGGCAGCGGCGGATATGAGATCGGCAGGAGAGTTGCCGAAGAGATGGGCTTTCAGTTCTATGACAAGGAGATCATCGCCCAGCTTGCCGGGGAGATTCTGGTGTCGGAATCCTTCATTCAGGCAGCGGAGGACAAGCCGCTGCGGCGGAATATTTTCCACGAAGTGTTCCCTGTATTTGTGGGAGGCGTCAACGATGACGCGGACTACGTATTCCGGGAACAGGGAAAGTTCATCGTACGTCTGGCGGAGGCAGGCAACTGCGTAATCGCCGGGCGGCGTGCGGATTACTACCTGCGGGACAATCCTAACGCGCTTCATCTGTTCTTCTACGCAGACAGGGACTACAAAATCGCACGGATCTGTGAGACCGACGGCTGCACGCCGGATGAAGCCGCCGCGCGGATCGCGGACATGGATAAGCGCCGCAAGACCAGCTACGAGTATGTGACCGGTCGAAAATGGGGAGACCGGCATAATTATGACAGAATGATCTGCACCTCAAGTCTTGGTGCGGACAAGTGCGTGGAGGAGATTGTGAATCTGCTTAAATAAAGCAAAGGAAGAGAATGAGGCCTGCGGCACAAAGTGCCGCAGGCCTCATTGATTTTTAGCGCAGTCTTTTTTGCCTCGGGGCGGAATCACATGATGATTGCGTCCTTCCACCTGAAAGTGCTAGGCACTACGGGTTGCGCTTCGCGCTGATTATGCCGTCGGGGCTGCCCTCAGGGCGCAATCACATGATGATTGCGTCCTTCCACCTGAAGGTGCTAGGCACTACGGGTTGCGCTTCGCGCTGATTGTGCCGTCGGGGCTGCCCTCAGGGCGCAATCACATGATGATTGCGTCCTTCGGGCAGGCGCCCTGGCAGGTGCCGCAGGCGACGCAGAGATCTTCGTCGAGGGTCCAGGTTTTGGCCTTGCGATCGACATTCAGGGCGCCTGCCGGGCAGTTGCGGGCGCAAAGCGTGCAATAAATGCACTTGGAAGGATCCTGTACGGGCTTACCATCGTCACGGGGTTTGAGTTCGACGGGCGCTTCTGCCTTGACCGGCTCTTCGGCAGGCTTCTGCTCGGGTTCCGGTACAGGCACTGCAGCGGGAGCTGCAACTTCCGCTTTCGGTGCTTCCGTCTGAACAGGAGCTGCCTCAGCGGGTTTCTCTTCCAGCTTGGGCGCTTCTTTCACCGGAGCGGGCTTCGGAGGCGGAGCTTTTTTGACAGGAGCTTTCTTAATGTAGGTTCCGGAGACGATCAAGGCCTCTTCGCCTTCTTCGAAAGTAGCGGCATGGTAGTAGTCGGCGACCATGTGATAGTCGCGGCTCAGCTCGATGGCGCCGTGTGTACAGAAACTGGCACAGTGGGAACAGAAGGTGCAGGAACCGAGGTAGAAGCGGCGGGTGATGCGCTCACCCTCCTCACAGGGTTCTGAGGTGTGGCTGATCGCCTGTCCTGCGCATACGCGCTCGCACATATTGCAGTTAATGCAGTTCTCCGGATGGAAGATAATACGGCCGCGGTAGTTCGGCGCAGCCTCACTCGGCACAACAGGATAGAGCACGGTGCTCGGCTTTGAGAAGAGCTTGGTAACAGCTTCTTTTACAAACGGAAAATCCATTACTTCTTCGCCTCCCTCTTCTCCATCAGGATTTTGGTTGCGAGGGCAAGTCCGTCGATAACCGCCTCAGGCTTTGGCGCGCATCCGGCGACATCCACATCGACATGAACGTACTTGGAGAGCGGTCCCGCGACGGAGTAGCTGCCGCGGAAGACATTTCCGCTCTGTGGGCAGGAGCCCATCGTAACGATGCAGCGCGGTTCAGGCACCTGAGAGATGGCACGCAGAACACGGGGCAGGGACTGCTTCGTGACCGGCCCGGTTACCACAACAATGTCCGCCTGACGGGGAGAGCCCGCCAGCTTGAAACCGAGACGCTCGGCATCGTAGCGTGGGGTCAGGACGGCGACGAGCTCGATATCACAGCCGTTGCAGGACCCGGCATTGATGTGGAAGAGCCACGGAGACTTGCCGGCCGATTCCGTGATGAGTTTTTCAAACATACAGCCGACTCCTTTCTCACAGACCGAACCAGGCGAGCACGACGCTGATCGCGGCGAGGCCGGTGACGACGGTCCAGTAGTATTTGAAGAGCTGCTCAATGCGAAGTCGCGCGGTAACCGCGTGGACAAAGCTGACGCAGACGGCGACCAGTACAACGCAGAGCAGGAAGAGAATCACGAGCTCGAGGAGCATCGCAAGAGCACCCGCGAAACCGGGGGTGAGGCCCATCACAAGCCGCTCCACACCGCCGCCGATACCGCCCAGGAAGAGGGCGATGAAAAGGGTGGTCATGGTGAGAAGCTTAACGGCAGAAGAGAGCTTATAGACGGCGAGAGGTTTGCCGGAATACTCGGCGAGCATACCTTCGCAGATCTCTGTCTCGGCTTCGGCCGCGTCAAAGGGATGGCTGCCGGTTTCGCCGGGGATGATAAGGAGCATGGCGACGGCTGCCGGAATCATGCTGACGCGGGTGATGAGGCTGCCGTGCACAATCTGGTAGTTCACGATGTCCGTCAGGCTGAAGCAGAGCCCGGTGCCGATCGCATTGCCGACCGTCTTGGCAACGGCAAGAAGAACCAGCACGAACGGCAGCTCCACGGCGAGGATGGTGACCATCTCACGGGAGAGCCCGACCCCCGCATAGGGAGAACCGGAAGACGCAGCGCCGAGGATGACGGAAAGAGCAGGAATCAGAAGCAGATACAGAATCACAATCACATCCGCCATACCTGAGAAAGCGCTGAAGGAAAAGACCGGGATGAAGAGCTGCAGGACCACCTGCGCGGCAAGACCGACAAGGGGCGCAATGAGAAAGACGGTCCTGTTCGCGGCAGCCGGGACAATGGTCTCCTTGCCGAGAAGCTTGAAGAAGTCGTAGAAGGGCTGCAGGACCGGTGGCCCGACGCGCTTCTGCATCCGGGCGACAAGCTTGCGGTCAATGCCGCACAGGAGCATGCCGGTCAAAAAGCAGAAGAGGAATCCCGGGAAGATGAGGATGTAGGCCAGATAACGCAGGCCGTCAATAACAATGTTCATGTTCCACCCTCCCTTACAGAATGATCAGCGCATAGAGCATGGCGAGCGCAAGGGCGATCACACCCCAAAGGGCGTAGTCGTTCACAATACCGCTGTGCAGCTCATGCATGAAGCTGAAGTAATGGCGCCAGTTGTGCTTGAAGCCCCAGAAGAGGTCTTCGCCGCCAACTTGGGAGTAGACGCTCTCTTCGCCGCCGAAGAAGAGCTCGTACTTGCCCTCGGCCGCATCGCCGGTAGCGAAGTGCGGACCGGTGACTTCCGCCGGTTCTGCCTTTGCCAGAGCGCTGACCCGGTCATACTTGGAGCTGACCGCCACAATGGCGACGGCGAGCAGCATGATGAGCAGGAGGCAGAGCCAGGACACAGGACTCCAGATGCCGGCCGCCTGGAAATTGACAGGCAGTGTGTTGACCAGCCCGTTGGCTTCGGCATAGCCGGTTCCCATCATGGCATTGATATAGTTGTTGGCATTGAGCGCGGCACGTGCGGCAGGCTCGGTCAGATAAGTGTTCACGAGACCCGGGAAGAGGCCGGTCACAATGCACAGGAGCGCCAGGATGCCCATCGCAAGGCGCATGCCGAAGGATACTTCCTTCACATTCTCATACTCCTTCGGAAGCTGGCCGAAGAAGACGGACTGGGTAACCTTCACGAAAGAGGCAAGGGTCAGCGTACTTGTCACGAGGGCGACAACGGTCGCAAGCAGGAAGCCGATGTTGCCGCTCTCGACAGCCTTCTGATAGGCCGCCTGATAGATGAGCCACTTGGAGGCAAAGCCGTTGAAGGGCGGGATTCCGCTGATGGAGAAAGCGCCGACAAGGAAGAGAACCGTGGTGTGCGGCATCTTCTTCGACAGACCGCCCAGCTTGCCGAGGTCGGTCGTGCCGGTCTCGTGCAGGACGGCACCGGCACAAAGGAACAGAAGTCCCTTGAAAAGCGTGTGGTTCATCGCGTGATAGAGGCCGGCAGAGACGCCCAGCGCGGTCGCAAGACCGCAGGCAGTGAGTACATAGCCGATCTGGGAAATGGAGTGGAAGGCCAGCAGACGCTTGAAGTCATGCTGTGCCAGCGCCATCGTCACGCAGACGAACATGCTGACCGAGCCGAGGAATACCAGCCAGAACTGAACAGTGCCGAGGTCCATGGTGCGGAAAAGGATATAGGCAAGGCGGATGATGCCGTAAATACCGCTCTTGGTCAGAACGCCCGAGATGAGGACGGAAACCGGAGCCGGGGCAGCGCCGTGCGCGTCCGCGGCGAGCGGATGGAAGGGCACGATGAAGGCCTTGGTGCAGAAGCCGATGACCAACAGGGCGAAGGCTGTGACCGTCGCGGTGTTCAGGTGTCCCGGCAGGAAGGCGGACAGCTGCGCAAAGTTCAGCGTATGCGCCTGCGCGTAGAGAATGATTGTGCCGGCAAGGATACAGCTGGAACCGATGCTGCCGACGACCAGGTACTTGAACGCTGCTTCGAGAGCGCCGTTGGCGGTGTTGCGGAAGGCCGTCAGGGCTACCGCGGCAAAGGTCAGAATCTCAATCATGATGAACATGTTGAAGAGGTCGCCCGAAAGGACCAGACCCATGACGCCGCCGGCGAGCATCAGGAAGAGGGTGTAGTACTGCGGCTCGTTGTCGTCATGGCTCATGTAGCTGTAAGAGTACAGCGCTGCCACGAAGACCGCCGTCGCAATCAGAAGTCCGAAGAACAGGCCAAGGGAATCCACCTCAAGCGCGATGCCGATGGCATAGCCGCCCGCCGGAACGCGGTTGCCCATCCAGTAGGCAATCACTTCGCCGCGCAGTACGACCGGAGCAAAGAGCCCGATCAGCAGGCAGAGCGGAAGCGCGGTTGCGAGGAAGGCGATGCCGTTGCGCACCGGGCGGCTCTTCCCGAACATGACAATCAGGAAAGCGCCGAGGAAGTAGAGCATAATCGCGCAGATCGGAAAATGCTGGTAAGACATCATACTCATCCTCTCAGCCTCCTTATCTGACGGGTGTCGGTGGTGCCGTACATCTCACGCAGCTTGATGACCAGAGAAAGGCTCATGGCCGTCACGCAGGCGCCAATGACGATGCTGGTGAGGGTGAGCGCCTGCGGAATCGGATCCACAAAGAAGCTCGCCGGGTTCAGCTCGCCCGCTGTGAACAGCGGCGCGGTACCGCCGGGGTTGAAGCCGACCGTAATGATCAGCAGGTTCACGCCGTAATCTACAATGGAAAGACCGATGACCGACTTGAGCAGGTCATGCTTGGTCACAATGCAGTAAAGGCCGAGCGTAATCAGAAAGAATGAGGCCAGATAATTCATCAGTATCATTTCGTTCACCTCAATTCTCAGTATCGCGGTTGACAAGGCCGAGCATCAGAAGCGCAATGGAGCCGATACCGGTCATAACTTTTACGCCGACAGTGACGTTCATCCAGAAGATGGTGCCGGAAGAGTACAGATCGCCGATGTTCCCGTGCGTGTAGAGAATATTCTGGCAGAACTGCGCGCCGACGGCAATGCCCATCATGGCAAGCGCTACATAAACGACAGAAGCAAGCCCTTCTGTCTCATGCAGGACGTTGAAGCTGACCGCCTTGGCGGTGGTCCGGTAACCGTGGCCGAAGTAGACCAGCAGAATCGCCCCGACCACCAGCACACCGCCCTGGAAGCCGCCGCCGGGTGACAGGTGTCCGTGCAGGATGATGTAGAACATGTAGACCATGGCGAAGGGAAGAAGGGCATCTCCGCCGCAGCGCTGAATTACATGTTTGATCTGACGTTTTTCATTCATCGCTCTTCTCCTCCTTCTTCTCTGTCTTTTTGCTGAAGAGGATGACCGCGGAACCGGCAACCGCCGTAATCAGGATAAAGGCCTCGCCCATGGTATCATAGCCACGGAAGTCGAATACGATGGATGTGACATCGTTGACAGCATGTGCTTTGGCCAGGTTCTGCTGAACAATGACCGCCGCGGCACCGTCAGCCGTGGAGTCGTCATAGGACTCTGGGCTCTGCTGCAGGACGGAGACAGGCACAGTCGCCTGGCTTCCGTCATAGGTACGGGGCATTACCGACATGCGGAAGGCCGCCGCGCAGCCGACAACCAGGATCACAGCAAGTGAGACAAAAGTCAGAAATTTCTTCATTTGTCGTCCCCCCCTCTGATCTTATGCAATGCGACAATAAAGATGATCGGGGTCAGCGCCGCGCCGACTGCCGCTTCGGAAATCGCGACATCGGGGGCATGCATCAGGAGAAAGGCCGCCGCAGTAAAAAGGCCCGTCACGCTCAGCGCGATCACCGCGCTCAGGAGCTTTTCAAAATGGACGGCCAGAATCGCGGATACAACCAGTCCCAGTACAATCAGAAAGTTCAGGATAACAGGCAGATTACTCATCGAAATCCCTCCCCAGATCATCAACTTCCATTTTCTTCTCCGGCCGGATGCCGTTGCTGTAAGCGCCTTTGGCCAGCACATGGGACCCGAGCGGATTGGTCACGAAGATCAACAGCGCAATCACCGCGATTTTGACCGCGGTACCGGCGCTGTGCATGATTACGGCAGCATACAGAATCCCGCCGATCGCTACGCCGAGCATGCCGAGCGTTGCTACGCAGGTGGAGGCCTGCATACGGCTGAAGGCATCCGGCATCTTCAAAATGCCTATGGTGCCTGCCAGTGCGAAAATCGCACCGATGACCAGAAATACATCAATGACGATCCTCATTGTACAGCCTCCCTTTCTTATCCAGATATCTGCCGACCAGGATGGTGTCGACAATGCCGAAAATGGCACTGACAACCGCGATATCCAGGTAGATTCCTCTGCCGCTGTAAAGCGCAAACAGAATCATCGCACAGCAGATCAGCGTATCGGCGCTGTCCCCGGCAACCATGCGGTCCGCCGCGGTCGGTCCTTTTGCCAGCCGATACAGGTTCAGTACAGCCAGAAGGGCAAAGAAGATCGCAAAAATAACCAGATTGCTCATTCCCACACCCTCCTTAATCCTTTCTCAAGGCTGCCTTTGATCGCTTCTCCGGCTTTCTCCGGGTCTGTCTCCTTCACGTCGATCCAATGCACATACAGGTAGTTCTGTCCGTCTTCTTCCGCAACTTCCACCGTGATGGTGCCCGGGGTCAGCGTAATGGAGTTGGAAAGCGCCGCAAGGCCGTAGTCGCTCTTCAGCGCGGTCGGGATCTTGACGATGCCGGGGTTGATGTCCTTGCAGCCGTCAAAGCAGATCCTTGCCATGTTGACATTCGCCTTAACCAGCTCTACGACAAAAGTGCCGCACCAGAACCCGATGCAGGAGAAGAATCTGACGGGATTGAACAGCCAGCCTGCGTGCTCATGGATGAAGAAGCGGGCGGAAAAGAGCGCAACAGCAATGCTCACCGCTGCACCGACCGCGAGCTCCTGTACCGTGAAGGACCAGGTCAGCAGGATCCAGAACGCAAAGCAGACGAGAAAAGTCGCGATCACCGCGGAAAATTTCGTCTTTTGCAAGTGAAACCACTCTCCTATCTTTCAAAAGTTCAAAGCTCAGTGTATACCGTTTGAGAAAACCTGTGTTAATGCTGTAAGGACAGCTATTCCACTACCAGGTTTTCGACATAGAATTCTCTGCCTGCCGTCATCCGGATCGCCGTGCCGCCGCATTGCGGGCAGCAGGCGCTGTGCCGCTCGATCGTCCCCTCGTAGCCGCAGTCGGAACAGGCGAAAACGGCGGGGATGGTTTTCATGCACAGTGCGGCATTTTCCGCCGCGGTTCCCTTCGCCACGAGAGGAAAGAACTCCTCAATGCAGCTCGGGATCACACCGGAGAATTCCCCGATCCGGAGATCGATTTCCAGCACGCGCCGGAAACCGCTTTTCTTCTGCTCGGATGTGACAATGCTGAGAATTCCTTCTGTCAGTGCCAGCTCGTGCATCAGCGGTCAAGGCAGCTGAAGCAGGGGTCAATGCTGGCGATAATGAGACCCGCGTCCGCAACCGTGTTGTTGCGCAGCATGTGCGGAACCGTCGGGGTATTCTTGAAGCTCGGCACATGGATGCTGATTCGGTAGTTGTTGAGACTGCCGTCACCGACCAGCATATAGCTCAGCTGTCCGCGCGGCGCCTCGTGGCGTTTGACGGTCTGACCGGCCTTGATCTTCGGCAGCTTGTTACCGAGGTTAATCGGGCCTTCCGGCAGATTCTCCAGCGCCTGACGGATAATCTTGATGCTCTCGTAGCATTCGAGCGCACGTACCACCACGCGGGCAAAGACATCGCCGCTGTCGACAACCGGAATATCGAAGTCAAAGTCGTTGTAGCTGCTGTAGGGGGAATCACGACGCACATCGATGTCGACACCGGACGCTCTCGCGTGGGGACCGACCGCGCCGAGACGGATCGCGTCATCCCTTGTCAGGATGCCGACGCCCTTGGTACGCATGGCGATGGTTTTGTCCGTCAGGGCAATCTCCGTAATGCGGTCAAGGGGTCCCTTCAGCTTGTCACAGGCATCCAGAATTTTCCTGCGCAGATCATCCGACACATCCCGACGCGCGCCGCCGATGGTAACCATGGCATAGTTGACACGGTTTCCGGTCATCTCCTCCAGCAGGTCCATGACCAGCTCACGCTCGTCCCAGATGTGCATGAACATGCTGTCATGCCCGATGATGTGACAGGCGATACCAAGCCAGAGGAAATGAGAATGCAGTCTCTCCAGCTCCGCGGTAATCACACGGATATACTCGCCGCGCTTCGGAACTTCGATCTCGTTCAGATCCTCTACGCACAGCGCGTAGGTAAAGGCGTGGGAATGAGAACAGATTCCGCAGACACGCTCCACCAGCACCAGCGTCTGGATGGCGTTGCGCTCTGTCGCGAGCTTCTCAATGCCGCGATGGTTGTAACCGACAAAAACCTCCGCATCCTTAATGACTTCGCCCTCCGTATAGAGCCGCGCATGAATCGGCTCTTCCAGGGCAGGATGGTACGGTCCGATCGGAACAATATAGCTCATGCTTTCACCTCGCCTTCCGGTGACTTCGCTGCCCCGAGGTTCTTCTCAACTAGTTCCTTCAGGGGTGTCACCATAATCTGTCCTTTGCCCTGCGTCTCAAGCATGTCTTCCGGAAGGAAGAGCCGCTTGGACACATCGAGGCCTTCGAAGGTTATGCCGAACAGTTCGTTCAGCTCCCGCTCCGGCCAGGTCGCCGCCTCAGCGTAGATCTCTCCGATGGAGGGCACAACCGTCTCGCCGACTACGTGATAACTCTCCACGGTCGGGTCAACGGCATAATCCCATGAGATGTCCGTCTGTCCTTCCTTGTTGATGAGGGCATGGATCATCACAAGATAGTTGCCCGCCTTCCTCATTCTCTCCGCAAGGGGCAGGATTTCATCTTTGCTGATGTCAATCCGCTTGTACTCCTGCAAGTTCATCACCTCTCCGATCCTGCGAAATTGATTCTGGCATAGAATGATAAAAGAAATTGTATGAGAACAGGCCTCAGCCTGATTTCTCCAAATTAACAGATGCGCGGAAGCTGCGCGCCGGCAAGCTTCTGAAGAATCCGCCTACCGCCGAGGCCGGTTCGCATCACAACACGTCCCGCTGCTTCCTCCGTCACGGTTCCGATGATCGCGGCGTCCTTCCCTTCCGGAAGCGCTCGCATCCGTTCCAGAAGCGCTTCCGCATCCTCCGCGGCGCACACAGCGGTCAGTTTTCCTTCGTTTGCGCAGTAGAGCGGTTCCAGGCCGAGCAGATCACAGGCGGAGCGCACCTCCGGCCGAACCGGAATTGCATCCTCCCGGAGCTCGATGCCAAACCCGCGGCCCTCCGTAAACTCATTGAGGGTGGTGGCAAGTCCGCCGCGCGTGGGATCACGGAGAACTCGAATCTTCGCGCCGCTTTCGAGCATGGCTGCCGTCAGCCGATTCAGGGCGGCGCAGTCGGAACGGATCTCCCCTTCCATCATACCGCTGCGGGCAAGCATTACGGCTGTGCCGTGATCCCCGACTGTTCCGGAGACCAGCACCGCGTCTCCCGGGCGGATGACATTCGGGCCGGGAAGCTCTTTCCGCAGAAAGCCGATGCCGGAAGTGTTGATGTAAAGCTTGTCACCGCGCCCGCGATCAACCACTTTGGTATCGCCCGTAACGATCTGCACACCCGCTGCTTCCGCTGCCTGCGCCATGGACTGCAGCACTCGGTCAAGCACAGCCATCGGGAGGCCTTCTTCAATGATCAGCGCGCAGCTCAGGTATTTCGGTTCCGCTCCGCACATGGCAAGGTCATTGACCGTTCCGCAGACAGCCAGCTTTCCGATATCTCCTCCGGGGAAAAACAGAGGATCCACCACAAAGCTGTCCGTGGAGAAAGCGAGTTTTGCATCTCCCGGCAAAACCGCCCCGTCCCCAAGAGTCCGCAGCGCTTCGTTGTCCAGTTTTGGCAATATCTTCTGCTCAATCAGGCGGGCGGTCTTCCTGCCGCCGCTGCCGTAATCAAGCGTTATAATCTCTTCATCCGTCATATCGGCTTCCCGGTTTTCACCGGTCCTCAGCATTCGTATTTATAAGCCGCGGCACAGGCCCCCTCTGAGGAGACCATGCAGGGTCCCACCGGGTCCTCCGCCGTACAGGCTTTTCCGAACAGCGGGCATTCCTGCGGCCGGATCTTTCCGGTGATCACATCGCCGCAGCGGCATCCGCTCTGAAGCGCTGTCTTTCGAGGTTGGATCGAGAAACGCGCCGCCGCGTCATATTCGCGCAGTTCCTCCCGCAGAGCAAACCCACTGCCCGGGATTTCCCCGAGACCGCGCCACCGGGCGCGTTCCGGGATAAAAGCCTCCCGCATCATCCGCTGTGCCAGTCGGTTTCCTTCCCGGGAAACCGCGCGCGGGTACGCGTTCTGAATGCGGGGTCTCTTCTCCGCGATCTGCCTGAGCAGCAGATAAACGGCAGCGAGAATCTCTTCCGGTTCAAAGCCCCCGATTACCCCTGGCATTCCGTATTCCTCCGGAAGATAGCGGAAGCCCTCTTCGCCGATGATCGTCGCGACGTGTCCCGGACAGAGAAAACCGTCAACCGCGAAATCTTCCGTTTGCATCAGCGTGCGAAGCGCGGGCTCCACAGCCTTCAGCAGAGATAATACCGTAAAATTGGGAAGTCCCCTCTCCTTTGCGGAGAGCACCGCTGCCGCGGTTCCCGGCGCAGTGGTCTCAAAGCCGATTCCGAGGAACACGACCTGCTTTCCCGGCTGCTGCTCGGCAATGCTGACAGCATCCATCGGGGAATAGACAACCCGCACGTCCGCACCGAGCGCTCTCCTGCGGAGCAGGCTGTCGCCTTTTCTGCTTCCCGGTACGCGCAGCATATCGCCGTAGCTGGTCAGGATTAGGTCTTTCTCCATTGCCAAATCCAGGACAGCGTCAATATCCTCCTGCGGTGTGACACAGACCGGGCACCCCGGCCCGCTCAGCAAATGGATATGCCCGGGCAGAAGGGAACGGATCCCGGCTTCCGCAATGGACATGGTGTGTGTCCCGCAGACTTCCATGATCCGGGTCTCTCCCAAAGGCAGCTCCGCAATCGCGCGCAGCAGCTTCCCGCATCGTTCATCCGAGCGCATCCGCGAGCTCCTCCCAGGTCTCCAGATCCTCCATGGCCTGTTCCTCAGCCAGACGTTCGATCGCGAAGCCGGCATGAACCATGACATAATCCCCAATCTTCGGATCCGGGATAAAGTCCACGCGTACCGCGCGGCGCATGCCCAAAGCCTCGCCGACTGCGTCTTTTCCGTTTATTTCAATCAGTTTTAAAGGAACCGCTAAACACATAACGACTCTTGAATCCCCATCTGCATATACTGACCCATCGTCAGATAATTATCAGAGATACTATATACCTTTTTTGCTGTTTTATCAATGTCAAAATAATTGAATTACGCTTCTCTAATCCTTACATTTTTTCATGTATTTTTTTAATACAACTCGCTTCCGGACGTACGGCTAAGCCGGGCATTCCCGATCATCAGCTGTCCCAGGGCAAGTCCTTCATCATTGCAGGATACCCGATGATGGTAAAACGTCTCCAATCCTTCGGCTTCCAGTCTGCGCGGCAGCCGCCGCATTACATACTGGTTCTGAAAACTGCCTCCCGAGAGCACGACCTGCCGGATTCCGGTCTCCTTTGCCGCCGCTGCGGCTGTCTGAACCGCCGCTTCGATCAGGGTGTTCATGAATGCTGCCGCAAGCACTGGGGCACCTGTCCCCGCATCCCGCTGCCGAACCATTTCGCGGATCATCTCACACCAGTCGAAACG
>JAFSLL010000274.1 GCA_017448455.1 Oscillospiraceae bacterium
ATAATCGGGAAAAGCATCCTGAAGGGCGGGGTCGGAGACCGTTATGTCTGCTTCCGCTTTTTCCAGTGCAGCAAGGTATGCCTCAATTCTGTCTGAAACGATACTGCGCATGACGGATGAGGTACCGCCGCAGTGCCGGTAAATCACAAGATCCGAGATAATCAGTTTCCTGCAGCAGTGAAAGACCCGGATCAAAAACTCCGAGTCTTCGGAATATCGAAGAGCATTGTCAAAAAACAAGTCATGATTCTTCAGGAAGGCAGTCCGGTATATTTTTGCCCAGGCGATCATTCTCCGGGTAGGACGTGCCAGCATCCAGGTTTCCACGGCAGGGAGAGCATCACCGCTGATCGGCGTGTTCATTTTGGAATAGCGATGAAGAAGGATACCGTTATCTTTCCGGAAAGAAGCGACGAAAAGATCCGGTATATAGGCCGATAAAATCGGGAGTGCGTCCAGAATACCGGGCTCACAGCGATCATCGGCGTCGATAAACACTACCCAGTTGCCCTGAGCCTCCTTGATTCCCGTGTTGCGCGCCCGGGAAACCCCCTTTTCACTGTGGAAAATGCGGATTTCGTCATGCTGCGAGGCAAGACGGGAGATAACGGAAACCGTGTCGTCGGTGGAGCCGTTTTCGACAATGAGAATCTCGAATGAAAGAAGAGCTTCGGCCTGAAGTGCCAATATGGAATTGACAGCAGTTTCGATTGTATCTGCCGCATTATAGGCAGGGATGATAAATGAAAAGTCCATGATGCGTTCCTGATGATCGTAAGGCTATCGGTTTAAAATCCGTCAAAATCTGCTTATTATCATAGCAAAAGGCAATGGAAAATGCAAGGCGGGAGTTCATGTGTTCTATGCAGGTATACGGGTTGCGCTTGCATTTGTTCAGTGCTCTGGTATAATGATGGCATTGAAGACAGAGGAGGGAAGAGCAGTGAAGGTAAGAATGATCGTTGCGACACATAAGGAATACCGCATGCCGGCAGACGCGCTCTATCTGCCGGTTCAGGCGGGACGCGCGCTGCATGAAGCACTGCCCTATCAGGGGGATGACAGCGGCGAGAACATCAGTCTCAAAAATGCGAACTACTGCGAGCTGACCTGCCTCTATTGGGCATGGAAGAACCTGGACGCGGACGTGGTCGGGCTCTGCCATTACCGGCGCTATTTTGCGGGAAAACGGAAAAGCAGGGATCCATGGGAAAGAATCCTGACGGAAGCGGAGGCTTCGGCGCTGCTGGAAAAGGCGCCGCTGGTTCTGCCGAAGAAGCGGAACTACTGGATCGAGACCGGATACAGTCAGTATATTCATGCCCATCATGAAGAAGATCTGACTGTTACACGCGCGATTCTGGAAGAGGCGTATCCGGACTATGTGGCTGCTTTCGACTTTACGCTGAAGCGAACACTTGGACATCGCTTTAACATGTTCCTAATGAAGCGGGAGCTCCTGGACAGCTACTGTTCCTGGCTGTTTGACGTACTGGGCAGGCTGGAGGAGAGACTGGACATCACTGGCTACAGCGACTATGATAAGCGCGTATTCGGCTTCGTCGCCGAACGACTCCTGGACGTTTGGGTGGAAACAAACCGGATCCCTTACACCGAGTGCACCGTACTGCATATGGAGTCACAGCACTGGCTGAAGAAGGGAACGGCCTTTTTGAAACGAAAATTTATTGGGAAATAAAAACGTATGCAGCCCGCGGGAACCGGATCATCCCGCGGGCGCATAATCTTCTTGCGATTTCACTGGTAAGATGGTACAATAAAATATAATGTGTCTGTGAATTGCGGAGAAACAGCGATATGATCAAGGAAAACCAGCAGCTGCTGAATCGCCTGAATGTGCTGAGCGACGGGCTGATCATCTATCTGATGATCCCGGTCGCTTTCTGGCTTCGCTTTTCCGTGCTCCCCGACGGCAAGGTAACCGTCTCCCTGAGCTATTACCTGCTGACCGGGGTTTTCTTCATGCTGATCCAGCTGTATATCTTCCTGGCGGCAGGGCTCTACAAGCCTTTTCGGCATATCCCGCTGACGAGAGAGCTGGAGCGCCTGCTCGCCGCCTGTCTGCTGGGCTTTATCCTGCTGCTGAGCTGGTTCTCCCTGCAGCATCAGGATGACTATTCCCGACAGATGATCCTGATCTATTTCCTGCTCTGCCTTGTTCTGCTCGGCGGAAAGCGCGTCGTGCTCCGGCTGGTGCTGCGGCACTACCGCAGCCGGGGCTTCAACCTCAAGCACGTGGTGCTCATCGGCTGCGGCCCGCTCGCGGAGGAATACCTGAACAAGATTACAGAAGATAAACGGATGGGCTTTCATCCGCTGGGCTATATTGCCTCAGAGAAGCGTGAGGACTGGGAACTTCGGTATCTCGGCGGCTTTGAGGATCTGGAGGCCGTACTGGAAAAGCGCAAGCCGGACGAGGTGGTCTCCGCAATACAGGCGGAGGACTATGAACGGACAGGGAAGATTGTTCAGGCCTGTGAGAAGACAGGCTGCAAGCTCTCCATTATTCCGCTCTATACCGAGTATATGTCCGCGCACCCGCAGTTTGATGATCTGGACGGGATCCCGCTGCTGAACGTGCGCCGCATCCCGCTGGACAATTTCGCCAACGCTTTTGTCAAGCGCGCGATGGATGTGGTTCTTTCCGCGCTGATTCTGGTGATCTTCTCCCCGTTGCTGCTCTTCTGCGCCATCGGGGTCAGGATCTCCTCCCCCGGCCCGATCATCTTCAAACAGGAGCGCATCGGGCGCAACAAAAAACCCTTCATGATGTACAAGTTCCGTTCCATGCGCGTCAACGACCGGCAGGACACCGCCTGGAGCAGCCGGACCGACAGCCGCAAGACGGCCTTCGGCTCTTTCATCCGCAAGTACTCGCTGGATGAGTTCCCGCAGTTCTGGAATGTGCTGAAGGGGGATATGAGCATGGTCGGCCCACGCCCGGAGATCCCCTTCTACGTCGACCAGTTCAAGGAAGAGGTTCCGCGCTACATGCTCAAGCATCTGGTCCGCCCCGGCATCACCGGCTGGGCGCAGGTGAACGACCTGCGCGGCGACACCTCCATCCCGGAGCGCATCCGTTATGACATCTGGTATATTGAGAACTGGAGCATTGCCCTGGATGTGAAGATTCTTTTCCTCACGGTCTTCGGGGGCAAATTCAAAAACGACGAGAAGCTCAATAAAACGACAGGGAAGGACAGCAAATGACCGTTATTGTGACCGGCGGAGCCGGGTTTATCGGCTCCAACTTTATCTTTTACATGCTGCGCGAGCATCCGGAAGACCGGATCGTCTGCCTTGACAAGCTGACCTACGCGGGCAATCTCTCCACGCTCAAGGACGTGATGGATCTGCCCAACTTCCGTTTCGTGAAGCTGGACATCTGCGATCGGGAGGGCGTGTACGCGCTCTTCGAGGAGGAGAAGCCGGACGCCGTCATCAACTTCGCGGCGGAGAGCCACGTGGACCGCTCCATTGAGGATCCGTCCATCTTCCTGCAGACGAATATCATCGGCACTTCCGTCCTGATGGACGCCTGCCGCACTTTCGGCAATATCCGCTACCATCAGGTTTCTACGGACGAGGTCTACGGTGATCTGCCCTTGGACCGGCCGGATCTGTTCTTCACGGAGGAGACGCCGATCCATACCAGCAGCCCTTACAGCTCTTCCAAGGCGGGCGCGGACCTGCTGGTGCTGGCCTACCTGCGCACCTACGGGCTGCCGGTGACGGTCAGCCGCTGCAGCAACAACTACGGCCCCTACCACTTCCCGGAAAAGCTCATCCCGCTCATGATCGCCAACTGCCTCAACGATAAGCCGCTGCCGGTCTACGGAGAGGGACTGAACGTGCGCGACTGGCTCTATGTGGAGGACCACTGCCGCGCCATCGACCTGATCCTGCAGAAAGGGCGCATCGGCGAGGTCTACAACGTCGGCGGCCACAACGAGATGCGCAACATCGACATCGTGAAGCTGATCTGCCACGAGCTGGGAAAGCCCGAGAGCCTGATCACCCATGTGACCGACCGCAAAGGCCACGACATGCGCTATGCCATCGATCCGACCAAGATCCACAACGAACTGGGCTGGCTCCCGGAAACAAAGTTTGAGGTCGGCATCAAAAAGACCATTCAGTGGTATCTGGAGAACCCCCCCTGGTGGGAGGAGATCATCTCCGGCGAGTACCGGAACTACTACGAGAGGATGTACGCAAACCGGTAAGCCCGACATCCCGCGCATGCATTATTTATCATAGTATATATATTTATATAGTATATCAGTGCTGAGGCGGAAACGCCCCGGTCGGAGAAAGAAGGAATCAGCTTGGATAAGAAAGAAAGAAGAACAGGAACCGTCTCCCGCGGCATCCGCTGCCCGATCATCCGGGAAGGGGATGACCTCGCCGCGATCGTGACCGACAGCGTGCTCGCTGCCGCCGAGAGCGAAGGCTTCGCGCTGCATGACCGCGATGTCATCGCCGTGACGGAGTCTGTGGTCGCCCGCGCGCAGGGCAACTACGCGACTGTGGAGGACATCGCGCAGGATGTGCGCCGGAAGTTCGGCGATGACGCCACCGTCGGTGTGATTTTCCCGATCCTCTCGCGCAACCGCTTCGCCATCTGCCTGCGCGGCATCGCGATGGGCGTGAAGAAGGTCGTCCTCTTGCTCAGCTATCCCTCGGATGAGGTCGGCAACGAGCTGGTCAGCCTTGACCAGCTGGACGAGGCCGGTATTGACCCCTATACCGATGTGCTCTCGCTGGAGCAGTACCGCGAACTCTTTGGCGTCAATGCCCACCCCTTTACCGGAGTGGACTATGTGGCCTATTACGGTGATCTGATCCGCTCCTGCGGCGCCGAGGCGGAGATCGTCTTTGCCAACCGCCCGCAGGCGATCCTGCATTTCACCGACAAGGTTCTGACCTGTGATATCCACACCCGCTTCCGCACGGCGCGTCTGCTCCGGGCGGCCGGCGCTTCCGTGGTCTACCGGATGGATGAGATCCTCAACGAGCCGGTCAACGGCAGCGGCTGGAACGCCCAGTACGGTCTGCTCGGCTCCAACAAATCCACCGAGGACAGAATCAAGCTCTTCCCGCGCGACTCCCAGCCGCTGGTGGAGGAGATCGCCGTGCGCGTCTTCGAGAGGACCGGAAAACGGGTGGAAGTGATGGTCTACGGTGACGGCGCCTTCAAGGACCCGCAGGGAAAGATCTGGGAACTCGCGGATCCGGTGGTCTCGCCCTTCCATACGGAGGGCCTGCGCGGGACTCCGAACGAGCTCAAGCTCAAATACCTTGCAGACAACGACTTTGCCGCCCTTTCCGGCGAGGAGCTGAAGGCAGCAATCTCCGAAAGCATCCGGAAGAAGGACGCGAACCTCGTCGGAAAGATGGCATCCGAGGGCACAACCCCGCGGCAGCTGACCGACCTGATCGGCTCGCTCTGCGACCTGACCAGCGGATCCGGCGACAAGGGCACCCCGGTCGTCCTGGTCCAGGGCTATTTTGACAACTACACGAGCTGAAAGGCAAGACCTCCGGCAGCTCCGTGCCGGGAGAGGATGAACGGATAGACATGGAAAAGACAAACAAACGCAGTTTCGCGATGTTCCTGGTGACCATCGGCATTGTTTACGGCGACATCGGCACCTCGCCGATGTACGTCATGAAGTCGATCCTGGAGGGCAACGGCGGCATACAGCACGTCGACGAGGCCTTCATCATCGGCTCTCTGTCACTGGTGATCTGGACCATCACGCTGCTGACCACGATTAAATATGTCCTGATCGCCATGAAAGCGGACAACCACGGTGAGGGCGGCATCTTCTCCCTCTATGCGCTGGTGAAGAACTACGGAAAGTGGCTGATCTTCCCGGCCATGCTGGGCGGCGCCGCGCTGCTCGCGGACGGTGTGCTGACGCCTGCCGTGACGGTCACCACCGCCGTGGAGGGCCTGCGCAGCATTGCGGTCATGGACCGGCTGCTCGGCCCGAACCAGGTGAAGGTCGTGATCATCACGCTGGTGATCATCTCCGCCCTGTTCTTCGTCCAGCATGCCGGCACCAGCAGCATCGGCAAGGCCTTCGGCCCGGTGATGCTGCTCTGGTTCAGCTTCCTGGGCGTCTGCGGCCTGCTCGGCATCTTCCGGACGCCGGCGGTGCTCAGGGCTTTCAATCCCTATTATGCCGTTCAGGTTCTGCTGAGCCCCGCGAACAAATCCGGCTTCATGATCCTCGGCAGCGTCTTCCTCGCCACGACCGGCGCGGAGGCTCTCTATTCCGATATGGGACATGTCGGAAAGGGCAACATCTATGCCAGCTGGCCGCTGGTCAAGGCCTGCCTGATCCTGAACTATCTCGGTCAGGGCGGCTGGATCATCCGCAATCAGGCGAATGCCGCGCTGTACAGTGTTTTAGACCTGAACCCCTTCTTCCTGATGCTTCCGGAAGGTTTGCGGCCCTTTGCCGTTCTCCTCGGCGCGGCAGCGGCGGTCATCGCCTCGCAGGCGCTGATCACCGGCTCCTACACCCTCGTCTCCGAAGCGATTCTGCTGGATCTCCTGCCTCATATGGAGATCCGTTACCCCTCCGAAACCAAGGGCCAGCTCTACATCTCCACCGTCAACTCCATTCTCTGGATCGGCTGCAGCCTGGTGGTGCTGTACTTCCGGTCCGGCGCACGGATCGAATCCGCCTACGGCCTTGCCATCACGGTGACGATGCTGATGACAACGCTGCTGATCTCGGTTTACCTGAACCGTGTTCGCAAGCTGAAGCTGCTCTCGGGCGTGGTGCTGGTGGTCTTCGGCATGATCGAGGCGGTGTTCTTCATCTCCAGCCTCGGCAAGTTCATGCACGGCGGCTATGTCACGGTCATCCTGACCCTGCTGATTCTTGCCGTGATGGTGATCTGGTACCGCGGCACTCAGCTCGAGCGCAAATACAGCACGCAGCTGCCCTTCAAGGACTATGTCTCCAACCTCCGCAGCCTGCATGACGACGAGGAAGAACCCCTGCTCGCGAACAACCTGGTCTATCTGGAGGGCGGCGATCCGGGCGATGGCGGCGTCGACCGCGATATCCTCTATTCCATTCTGGACAGGGATGTCAAGCGCGCCCAGGCCTACTGGTTTGTCAGCGTCCACGTGCTGGATGAGCCCGAAGCGCTCAACTACGAGCTCGAGACCTACGGTACGGACTTCATCTACCGCATCCGCCTGAACCTCGGCTTCAAGTGCAGTCCCCGCGTGAATGTCTACCTGCGTCAGATCGTCCAGGATCTCCAGGCGCAGGGCAAGCTTCCGCCGCAGGAGAAGAAGTACTCCATCTACGGTCCCGGCACGGTCGGTACCTTCAAGTTCTGCATGATCTACAAGGCGGTTCCGACCAAAACGGAGCTCTCGAACTTTGACGAGGCGATTCTCCACCTCAAGTACGCGATCCGGCATGTGGTCGGCTCCAAGGTCCGCTGGTACGGCCTGGACACCTCCTCACTCATCACCGAGTATGTGCCGATTGTGATGGCCTACAGCGGTAATGACAGACGCATCCGCCTCAAGGAAAGCGCGGAATAAACCGCGAGAAGAAGCAATCTCCCTCCGGAGTCCGAAAAAACAAGATTCCGGAGGATTTTTGCGGTTTTTTCGCAAAAGAATGCTTGACCTTTTCCTGGAAATGTGGTATAGTCCGATTTACCTGTCGGACGAGAGGCTTTCTTTTTGTGCGCTCTTCGTTCCATACAGGGAGGCAATGCCTGCCGAATGCAGGTAAATAAAATAGGAGGTGCCGAACTATGGCTGCAGGCGCAAGAGTAAAAATTACACTCAGATGCGAAGAATGCAAGCAGAGGAACTACAACACGGTCAAGAACAAGAAGAACACTTCTGACCGTTTGGAGCGGAGCAAGTACTGCCCATTCTGCAGAAAACACACCAAGCATGTTGAAACCAAGTAACGTCGGGAGGATGTGCACAAATGGCTGAAGAAAAGAAAGTCAACGCAGCTCCTGCCAAGGCTGTTACGGCCGTCAAGAAGGACGATGCCAAACCCGGCTTTTTCAAGCGGATCGGCAAATGGTTTCGCGAGATGAGAAGCGAGCTTAAGAAGGTTATCTGGCCTACACCCGCGGTGCTTGCAAAGAACACCGGGATTTCCGTTGGCGTGATGCTCGTTTCTGCTGTCGTTCTGTGGGCCTGTGATGAGCTGGCGCAGATGCTTATTCGCGCTCTCTTTACGCTGGTGGGCTGATCCATGGCTGAAGAGGCAAAGTGGTACGTAGTCCATACGTATTCCGGTTATGAAAATGCCGTTGCGGCAGCGGTGATGAAGGCGGCGGAAAACCGCCGGATGACGGATCTGATCAAAGAGGTCAACATCCCGCTGGAAACCGTGACGGAGATTACCGAATCCGGTGAGAAAACCGTCGAGAGGAAGGTCTTCCCGGGCTATGTCCTGGTGAAGATGATCCTGACCGATGACAGCTGGCATCTGGTGCACAATGTGCGCGGTGCGACCGGCTTTGTCGGGGCGGACGGAAAGGCAATCCCTCTCACCGAAGAAGAGATTCTGGCGCTCGGCGTGGAGCGCCGCGACATCAAAGTCGCATACGGTCTCGGAGACACCGTTCGGGTCAATGACGGTCCTCTCGCCGGCTTCAACGGCGTGGTGGACGAGCTTGATGCCGAGAAGAACCGCGTTCGCGTGGTGGTCTCCATGTTCGGCCGTGAGACTCCGGTAGATCTGGAGCTCGACCAGGTCGACGCAATTAATGATTAAAGAAAGAGGTGCTTTCTATGGCACAGAAAGTTGTAGGATACGTAAGATTCCAGGTTCCTGCCGGAAAAGCGACTCCGGCTCCCCCCGTCGGCCCGGCTCTCGGCCAGTACGGTGTCAACATCGGTCAGTTCACCAAGGACTTTAACGAGCGCACCAAGGGCGATATGGGTCTCATGATCCCGGTCGTCATCACCGTGTACTCTGACCGCAGCTTTACCTTTATCACCAAGACTCCCCCTGCCGCCCTGCTTATCAAGAAGGCCTGCGGCATCGAGTCCGGCTCCGGTGTTCCCCAGCGGGACAAGGTTGCCACCATCAGCAAGGAAGATGTCCGCAAGATCGCCGAGCAGAAGATGCCCGACCTCAACTGCACCGACATCGAGTCCGCCATCAGCATGATCGCCGGAACCTGCCGTTCCATGGGCGTTGTCGTCGGCGACTGACTGACGGACGTTATCGCTTCTCCGTGAACGGCGCGGCCGTTTCGTTGTGGGAGGATCGTTTCATCCGCATGTAACCACTTATTAGGAGGAAAACAAAAGTGTTCAGAGGTAAAAATTATAAAGAGAGCGCAAAGCTCATTGATAAACAGGCTCTGTATGAGCCGAAGGAAGCATTCGACCTGGTTATCTCCGCCAGCAAGGCGAAGTTTGACGAGACTGTCGAGCTCCATGTGAAGCTCGGTGTTGACGGCCGTCACGCTGACCAGCAGGTCCGCGGCGCCATCGTTCTTCCGAACGGCACGGGCAAGACTGTTCGGGTTCTCGTGTTCTGCAAGCCCGAGCGCGTAGAAGAGGCTCTGGCAGCCGGTGCCGACTATGCCGGCGGCATGGACCTCGTCGAGAAGATTCAGAAAGAAAACTGGTTTGAGTTTGATACCGTTGTTGCCAGCCCCGATATGATGGGTACTGTTGGCCGTCTCGGTAAGCTCCTCGGACCGAAAGGCCTCATGCCTTCCCCGAAGGCCGGCACCGTGACCCCGAACATTGTTCAGGCTGTCAAGGAAGCCAAGGCCGGTAAGGTGGAGTACCGTCTGGACAAGACGAACATCATCCACTGCCCCATCGGCAAGGTAAGCTTCGGTTCCGACAAGCTGTTCGAGAACTATGCTGCCCTGATCGGCGCCATCAACAAGGCCCGTCCCGCTGCAGCGAAAGGCCAGTACATCCGTTCCTGCGTAACGGCCTCCACCATGGGCCCCGGCGTCAAAATCAACGCCCAGAAGCAGCTGTAAGCGGTCTGATCGTACACCACATTTTGCGCCCTGTAACTATGCAGGCCAGGCCTGCACAATCAGGGCAGCCTGTAATGAGGAGAAACTGAAATGAAAAAAGGCATTCATCCCAACTATCAGCCGACCACGATTCGCTGCGCCTGCGGCAACGTGATTGAGACCGGTTCCACCAAGAAGAACATCACGGTTGAAATCTGCTCCAAGTGCCACCCGTTCTACACCGGCAAGCAGAAGCTCGTCGACACCAGCGGCCGCGTGGACAAGTTCAACAAGAAGTACGGCCTCAAGTAATTCTGATACTGTATATGAAAATCCCCTGCTCACCCATTCGGGTAAGCAGGGGAATATTTTTGGTCTGTTTTCCGCCAGGACTCAGTCGTGGGGGAGTTTGCGCACCTTGGGCGCCGCTGCGATGTGGTGCTTCTCGGCATAGCCTGTAAGGATCAGCGTCAGTGCGCCGTCGCCGGTGACGTTGCACGCAGTGCCGAAGCTGTCCTGCAGTGCGAAGATGGCGAGCATCAGTGCGGTTCCGGCATCGTCAAACATCAAAACACCGGTGATCAGGCCCAGGGAAGCCATCACCGTGCCGCCCGGAACACCCGGTGCGCCGATGGCGAAGATGCCGAGCAGCAGGCAGAAGAGAATCATGGTGCCGACACTGGGGATTTTCCCATAGAGCATTTTGGAGATGGTCATGCAGAAGAAGACTTCCGTCAGAACCGAGCCGCAGAGGTGGATATTGGCAAACAGGGGAATGCCGAAGTCAACCATATCCCGGCGCAGTACCTTGCTCTTGCGTGCGCCGTCCAGGGCAACAGAGAGTGTCGCGGCGCTGGACATGGTACCCACGGCAGTCAGGTAGGCGGGGCCGTAGTGCTTCAGCACTTCCCAGGGATTTTTGCGGGAGTAGGCGCCGGCAATCAGGTACAGAACAGCCAGCCAGATGTAATGCCCGGCCATGACAATCAGAATGACCTGCACGAAGGCCGGCAGCTGGTGGGTAATCATCCCCTCATAGCTGAGGTTGCAGAAGGTGGCGCAGATGTAGAAGGGGAGCAGGGGGATCATCACGCGCTCCACGATTTTCAGGACGATGTTCTGGAACTCCTCCAGAAGATTGCATGTGAGCTCGCTCTTTGTCCATACGGCAGCAAGGCCGATTAGCAGGGAGAAGGCCAGGGCGCTCATAACGGACATGATCTGCGGAATATTCAGCTGGAAGACCACCGGCGGCAGCTCCCGCAGGCCTTCAATATCCGTTGCGATGGACAGGTGCGGGATCAGGGCATATCCGGCGGCGGTGCTCATGAAGGCTGCGCAGATGGAGCTGCAGTAGGCGAGGATGACAGCCAGGCCGAGCATTCTGGAGGCGTTGTTGCCCATGCGGGTAATGGAGGGGGCAATAAAGCCGATGACGATCAGCGGAACGCAGAATGTGATGAGCTGTCCCATGATGTACTGCAGGGACACAACGACCTTCATGACCCCTTCTCCGAAAAGACGGCCCAGGATAACACCGAGGGCCAGACCGAGAATCAACCGAAAGGGGAGACTGTTGAATAGTTTTTTCATGACGGATGCTTGTTCTCCTTTAAACAGGGCAGAGCCCTTTATAGTAGATGGATGCCGGTAAACAGCCTGATCAGTATACGCAGAAAACGGAGAACTGTCAAGGCTGAAGGCCGGATATTTGCTGTTGAAATGCAGGTTCTGATCTGCTAGAATAAGCTCGGTAAACAAAGCATGAATACGGAGGGAACAGCCATGGTAAATCAGACAGCACACCGCCTGGGGACCGCTCCGAACGAGATCCGCCAGGTTTTTGAATATGGCCGGCAGCAGGCAAAACTGCTCGGCGAGGACAAGGTTTATGACTTCAGCCTTGGAAACCCGTCCATCCCCGCTCCGCATGAACTCAACCAGGCAATCCACAGCATCATCGACACCGAGAGCAGCATTCGCGTTCACGGTTATACCAGCGGTGCCGGCGGCGATCTGCTGCGGGAAGCGGTTGCCGCGAATCTGACCCGCCGCTTCGGCAAACCCATCCGCCCCCAGAACGTCTTCATCACCTGCGGCGCCGCACCCGCCCTGCTGGCGGCGATGATTGCCCTGCACACCGATGAGAGCGAGATTATTACCATTGCTCCCTACTTCACCGAATACAAACCCTTTACCGAGGTGTCGGGAAACAAGTTTGTCCTGGTTCCGGCGGATATGGAACACTTCCAGGTGAACATCCCCGCGCTGGAGGCCGCCATCAACGAGCACACCCAGGCGGTTATCCTCAACTCCCCGAACAACCCCTCCGGCGCCGTCCTGACGGAGGAGACCCTGCGGAAGGTGGCGGAGCTCCTGACGGAGAAGTCTGCCCTTTACGGCCACCCGATCTACATCCTTGCGGATGAGCCCTACCGCGAGCTGGTCTATGACGGTCGGAAAGTTCCCTTTATCCCCAATATTTATAAGGATACCATTGTCTGCTACTCCTGGTCCAAGTCCCTCAGCCTTCCCGGCGAGCGCATCGGCTATGTGATGGTGGCCGACGACGTGACGGATTCGCAGAACGTTTTCTTCGCCGTGGCCGGCGCCGCCCGGATGTGCGGGCACGTCTGCGCCCCCTCCCTCATGCAGCGGGCAGTGGCCGCCTGCATCGACCGCATGCCCGACCTGGAGGCCTATGACGTCAACCGCAAACTCCTCTACAACGGGCTCACGGAGATCGGCTACAAATGCGTCAGGCCCGACGGTGCCTTCTATCTCTTCGTACAGGCTCCGAACGGGGATACCCGGGCCTTTATCGAAAAAGCAACCGCACGAAACCTCCTGGTGGTGGATTCCAAACCCTTCGGCGTAGAGGGGTATTTCCGCCTTGGCTACTGCGTCTCGAAAGAGATGATCGAGCGCGCGCTTCCGGTCTTCCGGGAGGTCTACGAGGAGCTCTGCGCCGGCTGAACCCGGCGAATTACACAGTTATTCTGATCCTTGCCGCACAGATTTTGTGCGGCAATTTTTGATATTTTGCTTGCTTTATTTCGCTAATGTGTTATTATGTTAGAGCATTACCGGGATAGACTGTTCCCGTAAGAATTCGGAGGAATCAATATGAAAAAGATACTTGCACTTGCTATGGCGCTCTGTATGCTTTTTGCGCTCTGTGCCTGCGGCCAGTCCGCAGCGCCTGCCGCTACTGAAGCGACTGCAGCCCCCGCAGAGGAAGCGGCCCCTGCCGAAGAGGCAGCACCGGCGGAAGAAGCGGCTTCATCCGGCAGAACCTTTATTATGGGCATTGACCCGGAGTATCCCCCTTTCAGCTATCTGGGGGATGACGGCAACTACACCGGCTTTGACGTGGAAATCTGCCAGGCGGTCTGCGATTATCTCGGCTGGGAGCTTGAGATCTTCGGCGTGAACTGGGATGAGAAGCTGGTTCAGCTTGACTCCATGGAATGTGACTGCGTCTGGTCCGGCATGACCATCCTCGACAGCATGAAGGAATCCGGCTACAACATTTCCGAGCCCTACTATGACAACACCCAGGTGCTGGTTGTGAAGGCGGACAGCGGTTTTGCCTCTTCCGCGGACCTGACGGGCAAGGTTGTGGCGGTGCAGCTCGGCACCTCCGGTGAGGCCCTGCTCGGGGAAGATGGCGACCTTGCCGATCTCGCGGCGACCTTCGAGAGTGTCCTCACCTGCGACAGCTTCCTGAAGTGCTTCACTGAGCTCGAAGGCAACGCGGTGGACGCGGTCTTTGTCGATCTGCCTGTCGCGGCGAGCTATGTTGCCAGCCACGAAGGCCTTGCTGTGATTGATGAGAACCTCGGTGCCGAGCAGTACGGCATCGCCTTCCGCGCGGGTGACGCAGAGCTCTGTGCGCAGGTTGACGCGGCGGTGCAGGAGCTGGTTGCCAACGGCACGTATGCCGAGATCGCTTCCAAGCCGGAGTACGCGGAGATCGTCAACAACCTGCTCTTCCTGAACGGCTGATCCTTTCCTGACAACACCATAACTCACAGAAGCCCGAAAACGCCTCCGCTCTGCGTTTTCGGACTTCTGTCTGATTCATGATCCTGAAAAACCGGGGGTTCCGCCATGTCCTTAATGACCATGATTATCAAGATGAGCGAAGGCCTGGGTAAGACCTGTGCCATCTTTTTCCTGACCCTGCTCTTCTCTCTGCCGCTGGGCATGATTGTCGCCCTGCTGCGCATGAGCAAGTTCAAGCCCGTTGCGGCAGTCACGCGCTTCTGCATTA
This sequence comes from Oscillospiraceae bacterium, assembly GCA_017448455.1. GTDB lineage: Bacteria > Bacillota > Clostridia > Oscillospirales > Oscillospiraceae > Limivicinus. Next base: position 14,291 of record JAFSLL010000274.1, read on the forward strand.
CCGTGCTGCGCGGCACGCCGCTGATGCTGCAGCTGCTCGCGGTCACATACGGCCCTTACTACCTCTTCGGCACCAATGTTGCCCGCAATAAGCTGATCCCGGTCGTGATTGCCTTTTCCATCAATTACGCGGCGTACTTTGCCGAGATCTACCGGGGCGGCATCGAGTCGATCCCCATCGGGCAGTATGAGGCGGCCGAGGTACTGGGCTATACCAGGGCGCAGACCTTCCTGCGCATCATCCTGCCGCAGGTCATCAAGCGCATCATGCCGAGCATCACGAACGAAGTGGTCACCCTGGTCAAGGATACGTCCATGGCCTTTACGGTCTCCTATCAGGAGATGTTCACCATCGGCAAGCAGATCGCCAACTCTCAGACCAGCTTCACACCCTTTGTCGTTGCCGGTGTCTTCTATTATGTCTTTAACGCGGTTGTCGACTATGTGATGGGCAGGGTCGAAAAGCGCCTGGATTACTATCGCTGAGGGAGGGAGAAAGAATGGACAGCAAGGAGAATATCAGTACGGGCGGCGCGCCCAGCATTCTGGAGATCCGCGCCCTGCAGAAGTCCTTCGGATCCCTTTCCGTTCTGAAGGATATCTCGCTCTCGGTCGAGCGCGGGAATGTCATCTCCATCATCGGACCTTCCGGCTCGGGAAAATCAACCCTGCTGCGCTGCGCTTCCTTCCTGGAGACAGCGGACGGCGGCGATATCCTGTACGACGGGCAGGTTGCCATGCACGACGGCGTCTATGCCTCCAAAGCGGAACTGAAACGCTTTAAAACACTCTTTGGGCTGGTGTTTCAGAACTTCAACCTGTTTCCGCACTATTCCGTTCTGAAAAACGTGACCGAGGCGCCGATTCTGCACGGGGAAAACAAAGACGAAGTGCATGAGCGCGCGCTCGGCATTCTGAAGAAGATGGGCCTCGAAGGAAAGGAGAGTTCCTATCCCTTCCAGCTTTCCGGCGGACAGCAGCAGCGCGTGGCGATCGCACGGGCGCTTGCGATGCGGCCGGAGGTTCTGTACTTCGATGAGCCCACCAGCGCACTGGATCCGGAGCTCACCGGAGAAGTGCTGAAGGTCATCCGTCAGCTGGCGGAGGAGAAGATGACCATGGTGGTCGTCACGCATGAGATGCCCTTCGCGAAGGCTGTCAGCAACCGGGTCATCTTTATGGACGGCGGCGTCATTGTGGAACAGGGCGACCCGCTGGAGGTCTTCGACAACCCGAAGGAGGAGCGTACAAAGCAGTTCCTGCAGGTATTTGAGCGATAAAATCATAACCGCGTAAACCATCGCACAGAGAGAAAGGAAATCTTCCGGATGGAGCAGGGGAGAAGCGGAACAATTCGATACAGCATCTTTGATCCGACCGGGAACATCACCGCGCTGGTCGGGGATCCGGTACCTGTCCCACAGCAGCCCTCCGTTGCGGCGGAGATTATGCGGCTTCATCCGGCGGTGGAACAGGTCGGTTTTGTGCGCTTTCCGCGGCCGTCGGAAACCGGGGCACTCCCGGAGCTGCGTATGGCGGGGGGAGAGTTCTGCGGCAACGCCTCCATGTGCGCTGCGGCGCTTTACGCCGCCACCCTGTGGCAGGCAGGAGAGCGTGAGCCGGAGCTGGTCTCTCTTCGCGTTTCCGGCACTGACAAACCGGTGGAAGTGAACCTGAGCAGGGAAGACGCGGCACGATGGAGTGCCGGTGTAATGTTCCCGCCGGCATTGTCCGTCGGGAGTATGGAACTGGAGTGGAACGGTCTTCGCGCGTCTCTTCCGCTTATCCGCATGGAGGGCATCACACATCTGGCCATCGAAACGGGGTCTCCCTTCTTCCCGCTGAAGGATGACCGGGAAGCTGCCGGCCAGGCGGTGAAGACCTGGTGCGGGGCATGCAGGGCGCCGGGTCTGGGCCTGATGTTTCTGGCGGCGGCTGACGGCGCGTTTCATCTGACGCCGCTGGTCTATATCCCCGGCAGCGACACCCTGTTCTGGGAAAACTCCTGCGCGAGCGGCAGTGCCGCGGTCGGCATGCTGCTGGCGGAGAGAAGCGGCAGAGCGGTGGACCTGACACTGACGGAACCCGGCGGCACGCTCCGTGTTGCGTGCGATCCCCTCAGCGGCGAAACCCGGCTTTTCGGGAGAACCGTTTTCCTTGAACAGCACATCCTGCAGAGCAGGTGATCCCATGATCGGATCTCAGCTCTGCAGATTTTTTTGTTCGGAAACCAAAGCCCGGGAAACAATTATGATCGAATTTCACAAAATTTTCTCAAACTGTCGAATTTCTACATATTACTACTTGCATAGATGTTAAATCTTTGTTAAAATGGCTCACACTCTTCCGCGAATTCAAAATACAGGGAGGAAAATCTATGGTAAATTTGCTCGGAAGCCTGCTCGGTCCTATTTTTGAACCGATGGGCGTCAGCCAGGCGGACCTGATCAACTACATCACGATGGTTCAGAGCTATGTCTGGGTGATTCTGATCGCGCTTGTCGCCATGATCGTGGTGTTGATCGTGGCAGGCAAGGCAAAGAAGGGCGTCAAGGGCCTCATTCGCTGGAATGCCGTTCTGGCATGGCTGGCAATCACCGCGATTGTGGTGAACCTGATGTGTTACGGCCCGCTGAAGACAAATGTCTCCGGATTCCTGAACGCATCCAAAGTAGAACTGAGCGACGAGACTGTCGCGCAGAGCAAGGCCGTCATCCAGAAGGTCGGCGAGGAAGGCGTTGTTTTGCTTGAGAACGACGGCATTCTTCCGCTCGCCGGCGTGACAAAGCTGAACGTCTTCGGCTGGAGCTCCACCAATCCCATTCTGGGCGGCACGGGTTCCGGTTCCTCGGACGGTTCCACAGCGGTCGGCATTCTGCAGTCGCTGCAGATGGCCGGCTTTGAGACCAATGAAGACCTGACGGCGATGTACAAGAGCTATCGCGCCGACAGACCCACCATTGCCATGCAGAACCAGGACTGGACGCTTCCCGAACCCACCGTGGACGCGTATACGGATGACGTCATGAGCCAGGCCAAGGGCTTCTCCGATGTGGCGGTTATCGTGATCAGTCGCTCCGGCGGTGAAGGCGCTGACTTGCCCACCGACATGAACGCGGTCATCAAGGGCACCTGGAACATTGCGGACAAGGTCTCCGTTACCGGTGCCTATGGCTACACCAACGGCGTCTACACCAACAACGGCTCCTATGACGACTTTGAGCCGGGCGAGCACTACCTCGAGCCTTCCGTGACCGAGGAAAACATGATCGCCAAGGTCTGCTCCGAGTTTGACAAGGTCGTCCTGATCATCAACGCCAACAACGCGATGGAACTCGGCTGGATTGCCGACTATCCCCAGATCGGCGCAGTCCTTTACGCTCCCGGCGCCGGCAACACCGGCCTGACCGCCATCGGCGAGATTCTCTCCGGTACGGTGAACCCCTCCGGCAAGACCGCGGATACTTTCGTCCGTGACCTGACCGCGACACCGACCTGGAACAACTTCGGCAACTTCGCCTACGACAACGTCACCGACTTCAAGAAAGCGGTTGCGGAAGCCGATACCGCCTATGAAGGCAACATGGCCTTTGTCAACTATGTCGAAGGCATCTACGTCGGTTACAAGTTCTATGAGACCGCTTTTGCCGACGCGATGGAAGGCTTCGACTATGACGACGCGGTCGTCTATCCCTTCGGCTACGGTCTGAGCTTCACATCCTTCGAAAAGAGCATTGCCAACTTCGCTGACAACGGCGACAGTGTCTCCTTTGAAGTCATCGTGAAGAACACCGGTACCGTACCCGGCAAGGACGTGGCGGAGATTTACTTCACCCCGCCCTATAACAACGGCGGTATTGAGAAGGCAGCGGTCAATCTGATCGACTTTGCCAAGACCGGCGTGCTGGAGCCCGGTGCCAGCGAGACCCTTTCCTTTACCATCGCGAAGGAAGACTTTGCCGCTTATGACTCCGGCGTGAAGGTCTCCGGCGGCGGATACATCCTGGAAGCCGGCGACTACACCGTTTCCCTGCGCTCCGACGCCCATACGGTGATTGCGGAAGAGAGCTTCAATGTTGCTTCCGACATCAAGTACACGGACGGCCGCAGCACCGATCTGGCTGTTCCTGTGAACCAGTTCCAGGATTACTCCCGCGGTGACTATGTCCGCCTGAGCCGCGCCGACGGCTTTGCCAACTATGCCGAAGCCACGGCTGCTCCGACCGACTTCGCCATGAGCGCGGAGATCCGTGCCGTGCTCGAGAAGTACGCCTCCGGATTCTATGATCCCACCGAATGGGACAACGCCTCCGATGTGATGCCCACCCTTGGTGCTCAGAATGGCCTGAAGCTGGCGGACCTCGCCGGCAAGAGCTATGACGATCCCGACTGGGAAAAGCTGCTCGATCAGCTCAGCTTTGAGGATATGGTCACGATGATCAACATCGGCGGCTGGCAGACAGCCAAGATCGATTCCGTCGGCAAGGTTGCGACCTCCGACTGCGACGGCCCCGCCGGCCTCTCCAACTTCATCACCGGTGCCTACGGCACTGCCTATCCCGCGGAAGTCCTGATGGCCCAGACCTGGAACACCGAACTCATCGAAGAGATGGGTGAAGCGATGGGTCAGGAGTACGAAGATGCCAACAACTTCGGCTGGTATGGTCCCGCCATGAATACCCACCGCAACGCCTTTGCCGGACGTAACTTTGAGTACTACTCCGAAGACGGCGTCCTGGGCGGCAAGCTGGCTTCCGCCGAGATTAACGGCGCCTGCCGCAAGGGCGTATATCCCTACATCAAGCACTTCGCTCTGAACGATCAGGAGACCAACCGCTGCAGCTTCCTGCTGACCTTCGCGGACGAGCAGGAGATCCGCGAGATCTACCTCAAGCCCTTCGAGATGTGCGTGAAGAACTATGAGGGAACCCCGATCGCGGTCATGTCTTCCTTCAACTTCATCGGAACGGAGCCTTCCACGGCGAACCCGTATCTGCTGAACAAGGTGCTCCGCGATGAATGGGGCTTCGTCGGCATGGTGGAGACCGACTATGACGGATCCTACGGCTATATGATCTCTGACCACAGCGTGCGTGCGGGCAACGACCTGATGCTCGGCTTTGGGTATATGCCGACGGACGCATTCACAGACCAGAGCGCCACCGCGACCCTGGCCATGCGTCAGGCCTGCAAGAACATCCTCTACACGGTTGGCAATTCCGGCTACTATGCCGGCGATGCAGCGAAGGGCGGCATGGACAACATGACCAAGCTGTTCCTCGGTGTGGATGTTGGAATCGGCGTCCTGATCGTCGCGATTGAGGCGATCCTGCTGGCAAACTACAAAAAGAAGAAAAAGGCAGCGGCCGCTGCGTAATTCAGCACACATTCAGCATGAATCAGGGCTGTCACCGTTCTCCGTTCCGGGGCAGTGACAGCCCTCTTCTTTTCGGAACAGATTCCGGGAACTTGTCCGGAATCGGCGATGACTTCTTCTTTACTTTGATGTGAATCAAGGGTAAAATTAGAGTATCGGTGAATCATCGCAGAACTGAGAGAACAGAGAAGGAGGAAATAACCGCTTGAAACATCAGGACCTTATCAGCCGGATGACGCTGGAGGAGAAGTGCCATCTTCTCTCCGGACGGGATTTCTGGCAGACCCAGAGCGTGAAGCGCCTCGGGGTCGAGAATATGACGCTGTCGGACGGCCCGCACGGCATCCGCAAACAGGAAGGCGCGGGGGACCAGCTGGGTCTCAACGGCTCCGTGCCCGCCACCTGTTATCCGACGGCCGCGACGATGGCCAACTCCTGGGATCCGGAACTGGGCGAAGAGCTCGGCCGTCATCTCGGGGCTGAAGCCGCCAGCCAGGACGTATGCGTACTGCTCGGACCGGGCCTCAACATCAAACGCAATCCCTTCTGCGGAAGGAACTTTGAGTATTTCTCCGAAGATCCTTACCTTGCCGGCAAGATGGCTGCCGGCTATATCCGCGGCATTCAGGCAAACGGCGTTTCCGCCTGCCCGAAGCATTTCGCTGCCAACAACACCGAGCTTCGCCGTATGGCCTCGAACTCGGTCATGGACGAGCGCACCCTGCGGGAAATTTATCTCACCAACTTCGAAATTGCCGTCAAGGAAGGCCACCCGAAGTCCATCATGTCTTCCTACAACATGGTCAACGGTGTCTATGCCAACGAAAATGCCCATCTCCTGCAGGAGATTCTGCGGGACACCTGGGGTTTTGACGGCTTTGTCGTATCCGACTGGGGCGCCAACAACGACTTCACCGAGGGCGTCCGTGCCGGTTCGCATCTCGAGATGCCCTCCACCGGCGGCGACGGTCCGCGTCAGCTGATGCAGGCGGTTGCGGACGGAAAGATCACGGAGGCGGAGGTCGACGTCCGTGTGGATGAGCTGCTGGACGTGATGCTCGCCACCCGCAGGGCGGTCGATCCGCTCAAAGGCAAACCCTTCGATGTGGACGCCCACCACGCCTTCGCTCAGAAGGCCAGCGAGCAGAGCATTGTCCTGCTGAAGAACGAGGAGAACATCCTGCCGCTGAAGAAGGGCAGCAAGGTCGCCGTCATCGGCGAATTCGCCCAGAAGGCCCGTTATCAGGGCGCGGGTAGCTCTGTCGTCAACTGCACCAAACTCGACCACACCATGGATGTGATCGGGAACTTTGACCTCGATGTCGTCGGCTTTGAAGCCGGCTATCCGCGCCACGGCGCGCCGGATGCCGCCATGATGGCGAAGGCGGCCGAACTCGCGAAGAAGGCGGACTACGTCCTGCTGTACCTCGGTCTCGACGAGATCAGCGAGTCCGAAGGTCTGGACCGCTCCACCATGGCGATCCCCCAGTGCCAGATCGAGACCCTGAAGGCCGTGAGCGAGGCGAACGCGAATGTCATCATCGTCATGTCTGCCGGCTCCTCTGTGGAGATGCCCTGGCTCGGCCAGTGCAAGGCCATGGTCCACGGCTACCTCTGCGGCCAGGCGGGCGCTTCCGCGGTTCTGAAGGTCATCCTGGGCGAGGTGAACCCCTCCGGAAAGCTCTCCGAGAGTTATCCCATCAAGTATGAGGACTGCTCCTCGGCGCCGTACTTCCCGGCGAAGGAGCGCAGCGTCGAGTACCGTGAGGGCCTGTATGTGGGTTACCGCTACTATGACACGGCGAAGGTGCCCGTGCTGTTCCCCTTCGGCTTCGGCCTGAGCTATACCACTTTCGCGTACAGCGACATTACGGCGACGGACAAAGAGGTCCGCTTTACCCTGACTAACACCGGGTCCGTGGACGGCGCGGAGGTTGCGCAGGTCTATGTCCATGCCCAGAACCCGACGGTCTACCGTCCCGCGAAGGAGCTCAAAGGCTTCCAGAAAGTCTTCCTGAAGGCCGGCGAGAGCAAAACCGTCAGCATCCCGCTGGACGACAAAGCCTTCCGTTACTGGAATGACGTGACCGGCAGGTTTGAGATCGACGGCGGCGCGTATGACATTCTGGTCGGCGCCTCGGTCGCGGACATCCGCCTCAGTACGGAAGTCACAGTCAAGGGAACCGACGCTCCCGCCTGCGAGGATCTCGCGAAGCTTCCGAGCTATGTCTCCGGTGAGATCCGGGCCGTCTCCGACGCGGAGTTTAGGGAACTGCTCGGCCACGAGATTCCGGACGGCAAATGGGCCGGCACCATTCAGGCCAACGACGCGATCGCCCAGCTCTATTATGCGAAGAGCCTGAAAGCCCGCCTGGTCTGGAAGGTCATGGACGGCATGCTGCAGAAGAGCATCGAGAAGGGCGAGCCGGACCTGAACATCACCTTTATCTACAACATGCCCATCCGCGCGATCGGGAAGATGGCGGGCGGCATGGTGAGCCAGGACATGTGCGACGGCATTCTGGACATCATCAACGGCCACGGCATCAGCTTCTGCAAGGGCCTCGGCAAGGTCATCGGAGGCTTCTTCCGGCAGCAGGGCGTGGCAAAGCAGCAGAAAGCACTGGAATAAGGGGGGGCTGACATGAAAAACGGAAACGGGATCTCTCCCATCGTTGCGATCATCCTGACGGTTCTCGTCGCGGTTCTGACAGTCGTCTTCTTTAGCGGCGGCCATGTGTTCTGGGGCATTGTCTTTGCCCTGATCACCGTTGACTTCTTTGCCGATCTGATCCTGTCGTTCAGACGATCATAGCCGTCACCTGAGCGGAACGATTTACGAGAAAGAAAGGAAACTATTCAACATGGCAGAAAAGAAAAACGGCCTCGCCGGATTCTTTGACAGGCTTCCCCCGACGTTGATTAAGAAAAACAATGTTACCCTGATCCCCGAGGGCGCGATCGGCTACCTGGTCGGCCCGACGCTGGCGCTGCTGGCAAACTCGGTCATGTCGAACTACTTCAACAAGTATATGTCCGACGTGCTGCACATCAACTCCTGGGCCAGCGCCTTCTTTACCTGGCTGCCGGTGATCTCCGTAATCTTTGTCGTCATCGGCAATATCCTCGTCGGCAAGCTGATGGACAACAGCAAGTCCAAAAACGGCAAGGCGCGCCCGCTGCTGCTGCTGAGCCTGCCGATCAGCCTTCTGGCGCTGCTGTTCCTGTTTGTTTTTTCGCCTTTTAACGCCAATAACGACAGCTGGCATGTCGGCGCGCTGGTGTGCATTGCGATTGGCTACAACCTCTGGTTCGCCTTTGCCTACCCGATGTACTATACGCCGCATGCGGGCCTTGTTTCTCTCTCGACCAGAGACTCCAAGGACCGCGGTCTTCTCGCCACCATCTCGAACGCCACGATGCTCGCGGCGATGGGCATCAGCTCCATGTTCCTGCCATTCTTCCTGAACCTGCTGTTTGTCTATGACATGAGCGGCAAGGGAACCGCCGTCACCAACGACGCGGGCAAGGTGCTCTATTACGTGGACGAGAGCGGTGCCGCCATCTATGACTCCGCTGCCTCCTATGCCCACTGGAAGGTTTTCGTCATCGCGCTGCTGATCATCACCGCCGTCGGCGTGCTGATCGAGTATTTCTTCACCCGTGAGCGCGTGACCGAGGAGTCCATGGGACAGGAGGATGCCGCTCCCAAGGCGACCCTGTCCACCTCTGCCCAGGCGAAGATCTGCCTCAAAGACAGGTTCTGGATCATCATGATGGTGTTCTTCTTCCTCTACCAGTTTGGCGGTATGATTAAAAACGTCTCCCAGAACTACTTCTGCACCGCCATGTTCCCCGACGCGATGGGAAATTATACCGTTGCCTACGGCGGTCAGCTGCAGGGCACACTCGCCATCATCGGCGCGATCCCGACCGCCATCGGCATGGTGATCGCCCTGCCTCTGGCCAATGCCCTCGGCAGCAAGAACAAAGCCATCCTCGTCGGCGCCGCGATGGCGGTTGTCGGCGGCGCGATCGGTATGATTGCTCCGAACAACTTTATCGTGGTCATCATCTCCTTCGTCATCAAGGCCCTGGGCTCCACCCCGGCCATGTATCTGTCCCTCGCCCTGCTGGCGGATATCTTTGACCACCAGGAGGCTGTCAACGGCAAGCGCACCGACGGCTTTTCCATGACGGTCTACGGCGCGATCATTGCCGGTATGACCGGTCTGACCACCGGTGTGCTGAACATGGTCCTTTCCGCTGTGAACTACGACGTATCCACGCTGCAGACCAATGAGGCGTTGCGCGCGGCGATGCCCTGGGTCTTCATCGGTGGGGAAACAATCTGTTACCTTGGCATCTTCCTGCTCTTCCTCTTCATGGGAGTAGAGAAGTTCTCGAAGATCGACCATCTTGCCATCGTAGCCGACCAGAAGGCCGCTGCCGAGGCAGAGGGCCGCGAGTACATTTCTGCCGAAGAGAAGATTCGCCGCGAGGAAGGCGAAGAGGCTTACCAGGCCGAGCTGAAGAAGCAGGCAGATGCCGCCGCGAAGGAACAGGCCCGCATTGCGAAGCTCTCGCCGGAGAAGCGCGAGGCCGAAAAGGCTGCCGAGCAGAAGCTGCTGGAGGAGTTCAACACCCAGCGTACCTCCCTCGGCAGAGACGCCTTTAAGCCGGAATAAACCGGAGAAGTGCCGTATTACAGACCATATAAAAAGCATCGCCCCCGTCGAAAGACGGGGGCGATGTGCTTTACCGGGTGATGCCGATTTGTCAGGAGAGCAGGACGGCGTCGGTTTCGAGCGGCGTGCCGGCGAGCTCATTGAATTTCTGAATCAGTTCCGTGCGGGTCAGGTGCTTCTTTTCCTCCCCGCGGACGTCCAGAATAATCTGCCCGTTGTTCATCATGATCAGGCGGTTGCCGTGCGTGATGGCGTCTCCCATGTTATGGGTGATCATCAGTGTTGTGAGCCTGTTTTCCTGCACGATCCGGTCGGAGAGATCCAGAACCTTTGCTGCCGTGGCGGGGTCAAGAGCGGCGGTGTGCTCATCCAGCAGCAGCAGTTTCGGCTGACGCAGGGAGGCCATCAGCAGTGTAACTGCCTGGCGCTGTCCGCCGGAGAGCAGACCTACCTTCGCGGTGAGGCGCTCCTCCAGACCGAGGCCCAGCGACTTCAGCAGCTCGCGGTATTCTTCCCGCTCCTCTTTGGTGACGCCCCAGCGGAAGCCGCGCTTCTGGCCCCGCCGTTTCGCGAGAGCCAGGTTCTCCTCCAGCTGCATGTTGGGTGCCGTTCCCATCATCGGATCCTGAAACACGCGGCCGATCAGTCCGGCACGCCGGTGCTCCGGCAGGGCAGTGACGTCCGTGCCGGCGAGGACAATACGCCCCTCATCCACTGGCCAGACGCCGGCGATGGCGTTGAGCATGGTGGATTTGCCGGCGCCGTTTCCACCGATCACCGTGACGAAGTCACCCGGGTCGAGATGAAGCGAAAGCTTGTCCAGCGCGCGCTTTTCATTGATGGTGCCGGGGTTAAAGGTCTTGCTGATCTCATGGATATCAAGCATCGGTCTTCGCCCCCTTCTTTCTGAACTTCGAGAAGGAGCTCATCCGCTGTCCGCGCAGATAGGGGACGGCCAGGAAGACCGCGACGATCACGGCGGTAAAGAGCTTCAGATCGTTGGAATTCAGCTTCAGCCAGAGCACGATGATGATGACCAGATAGTAAATAACACCGCCGAGGACCACAAAAGTCATGGTGCCGAAGAAGTTCAGGCGCCGCTTCAGAAGGGCGTTCCCGATGACTTCGCCGATGATGACGGCCGCAAGCCCGATGACGATGGCGCCGCGGCCCATGTTGATGTCCGCAAAGCCCTGATACTGGCTCATCAGTCCGCCGGAGAGTGCGACCACACCGTTGGACAGCGCCAGGCCGATCAGCTTCATGTTGTCAATGTTGATGCCGAGCGCGCGGCTCATGGCCGGGTTGTTGCCGGTTGCCCGGATGGCAGAGCCCTGCTCGGTGCCGAAGTACCAGTAAAAAAGTGCAATCAGTGCCAGCGCGATCAGGGCGGCGGTCAGAATGGCAGCCGGGATATGGCGGGAGCTGAGCACAAGCTGGTATTTGTCCACACTTACGGCTTTGTTGGCGGACATTCCCATAATCCGAAGATTGATGGAGTAGAGCGAGAGCTGCGTCAGAATTCCCGCCAGAATTGCGGGAATCCCCAGCCTGGTATGCAGAAGCCCGGTTGCGAGCCCGGCCAGCATGCCGATCAGAACCGCGATGATCAGGGCAGCCCAGGCGGGCCAGCCCGCAAGAATCAGCATGACCGTTACGGCGCCTCCGGTTGTGAAGGACCCGTCAACCGTCAGATCGGCGACATCCAGCAGACGAAAGGTAATATAGACGCCGAGCGCCATCAGACCCCAGATCAGCCCCTGGGAGACGCCGCCCGGAAAGTTTTTGACCAGTTTCAGGAAGCTCAGAGAAGCGAAATATGCACTCACGGGAAAGAGACTCCTTCCGTTAAGAATGCCCGCTCCCCCGCGGGGGAGCGGACGGGAACAGCGAGAAAATCAGATCAGCCGGCGATCGCGACGTAGTCTTCGGGAACGGTGATGCCGAGCGCGCTGCAGTTGTCAGCGTTGTATTCCTTGGTGAACTGAGGCGCGTACGCGATGGGCATGGCGGAGACATCGGCGCCGTTGACAAGAATCTCATAGGCCATCTCGCCGGTGGCATAGCCAATGTCATAGTAGGAAATGGAGAGCGTCACAACACCGCAGCCGGAGCAGAGGTTTTCCTCGCCGCAGACAATGGGGATGCCGGCGGGCAGGGCAACATTGTTGATGGCTTCGGCGCAGGAGGCGGCCATATTGTCGGTGGGGATGTAGAGAACTTCATTTTCGCCGCAGGCGGTGGTGGTGACAGCGGCGACGTCATTGGTGTCGGAGAAGGTGTACTCGGTAACGGTGTATCCGCGCTCCTCCAGCAGCGGAGCGATGGTCTCTACCTGGTACTTGGAGTTTGCCTCCGCGCTGCAGTAGAGAATGCCGACGGTCTTGGCGTCGGGGAAGATCTCAGCCAGCATGTCGGCCTGTCCGTCCAGCGGGGCGAGGTCCGAGGTGCCGGAGATGTTAATGCCGGTTGTGCCGTCAAAGCCGTCCAGACCGAGCGCCACGCCGTACTCCGTGATGGAGGTGCCGAGGACGGGGATGGTGTTGGTGGCGTTCTGCGCGGCCTGCAGGGCGGGCGTGGCGTTGGCCATGATCAGGTCGACCTCATCGGAGACAAAGGTGCCGATGATGGTGCTGCAGTTGGCGGAGTCGCCGGCAGCGTTCTGGTTGGAGATTGTGACCGCATCGCCGAGCTTCTCGGTCAGCGCGTCGATAAAGCCCTGGGTGGCGGCATCCAGAGCGGGATGCTGAACCAGCTGGCAGATTCCGACGCTGTAAGTCATGCCGGCCTCTTCGGCAGGGGCGGCCTCTTCGGCGGGAGCAGCTTCTTCAGCGGGAGCGGCCTGCTCGGAAGCGGCGGGAGCCGCAGTCTGCCCGCAGGCACAGAGCGCCAGCATCATGCACAGCGCGCAGAGAATCGCAAGAAACTTTTTCATTTTGTTATCCTCCTTTTTATTCGTCAGGGAAGGCAAAAAAGAAAGCCGCCCGGAGAAGTCCGTGCGGCTGAATCGGTGAAAGAAAAAACTTTTGCAGCACAAACTTCTATTACTTTACAAAACGAAAGTAATAGCGGTAGGCGTAGACTGCAAAAGAGAAAGCCTTCATGCTTTTCATGCCCTCCATCTGAAACTGCGGCCACTTTAGCACGTTTTGGTGCTAAAGTCAAGTGGCGACTTGTCTTTTCCCGGAAAGAATGGTATGATGACACAAAATCTCCTTCAAAGGGCGTGATTCTTTATGCAATATGTCGTCGGCGCGGTGCTTGGCCTCGTCTGGGGCGCCTTGCTGGCTTGGGTGAATTCCCGCATCAATAAACGGGCGGTCCAAAAAAACAGCAGCAATGCGGTGATGGCGGCGAGTCTCCTGCGCACGCTGATCGATCTCCTCGGCCTGGGTGCGGTTTTTCTGCTGCGCAAAGTTCTTCCGTTCAATTTTGAGGCGACCATTGTCGGGACGGCGGCCTCGCTGGGTCTGCTGACGGTCTACTTTGCCTTCCGCCTCTCCAAACCGGAGAAGAAAGAGCAGGGGAAATCCTGACCCGCTGAAGACATGCGGAAACCTGCCCGCTGGAAAAAGGAGGCGGTTACACTGACTTACGTTTTGGGCGATGTTCATGGACGCGCGGACCGGTTTCGTGCCATGCTGGACCGGATCCGTTTTACCGGTCAGGATACGCTGTACCTGCTTGGAGACATGATCGACCGAAATCCGGATGGGATTGAACTGCTGCAGCAGGTCCGAAAAACGGAGAATATGCAGATGATCCTCGGCAATCATGAGCATATGATGCTGCAGGCCCTTGCGGAACCGACACGCCCCCTTTTTGGACGTAATGAAAAGAGAGATCTCTGGTACTATAACGGCGGCGAAGTGACCCATCGCGCGTTCCGAAGTCTTGAAAAGACAGAACAGAGAGCGCTTCTGGACTGGCTGGCAGGCCTGCCGCTGAACTTGGAGCTGAACTGCGCGGGAAGAGACTGGCTGCTGGTGCACGGTTCTCCGGCGGCATCCTTTCCGACACGGGGGCATGCTTATCCGGATGAAACCAGCTACGCGGTCTGGGAGCGCCTGGATCCCTTTACGGAGAATGATTTCCCGGAGTTGACGATCCTCTGCGGACACACGCCGACCGTCTATTTCCGCGCGGCGAATCCCATGGAGATCGTTCGGAACGGGAACGTCATCTGTCTGGACTGTGGCTGCGCGTTTCCCCAGCGCGTGGGAGGCCGGCTTGCCTGCCTGTGTCTGGAGACCGACGAGGTGTTCTATACCGACTGAGAGAAAAACAGACTGAGAGAAAACCGGAATACCGTGAAAAAACCAGCAGAAAACCACCGACTCACGCGGATGAATCGGTGGTTTCGCTTGTTTTCCCTTATGCCAGCACTCTGCTCAGGAAGCCGGTCAGGAGTTTCTCGTAGCGTTCCGGGTCGACCATATAGCTCAGCGCGTGGCCGGCGCCATGGAAAAGGTAACGCTCGATCTTTTCCGGGTTCTTTTTCGCGATGTTCGCGCTCATCCATTCCGGAACGAACTGATCATCGTCGCCGTGGAAGATCATAATCGGCACGGTTGCTTTTTTGACCGCCTTCATCGCGGAAGAGCCGAATACCGAGAAGCCGCCGAAGAGACGTGCGGCAAGTGTTGCCATCAGCAGTGAGGTGAAGAGGGGAAATCCCGTCTCCATCCCGACCTTGGTCTGAATCCGGTGCGGTGCGTCAAAGGGGCAGTCCGCAACGATCCCCTTTACGTTTTCCGGCAGGTCGAGATCCGCGCTCATCAGCACGGTTGCCGCACCCATGGAGACGCCGATCAGCACGATCTTCAGGTCTTTTCCAAAGCGTTCCACGGCCCATTTGGCCCAGTCGCGCGCGTCGAAACGTTCCTTGACGCCGTAGGTCATGGTGTGGCCCTCGCTGCCGCCCATAGCGCGCTGCTCAATCAGCAGCAGGTTATAGCCGTGTTTCAGCAGCATGGGCGTTGCACCGCAGAAATCCCGTGCCGGCGTGCTCCGCCAGCCGTGGCAGCAGATGCAGAGCGGCGCGCCGGGTTTGGATTCGTAATACCGCGCGGTCAGACGCAGACCGTCATAGGACTGCATGTAGACGCGCTCAAAGGGGATGGCGTTGTAGTCATCCAGCAGATCCATGATTTTGCTGTAAATCGGCCGTGTCTGGTCACTGATACCGAAGCTGCGGTCGAGATTCTGATTCGCGTTCGGACTGTAGAAACCGAAGCGGTAGGTTGCGTAGGCGCCGCCAACCAGCACCGCGCCGACTCCCCCGGCAACAGCGGCAATGGCGACTGCTTTCTTTTTCATTTTCAATCACCCTGCGCTATCATACCAAAAAATGACCGGACCGTCAATTGTGCAGACGGGCGCGCCTGACCGAACGTAAGAAAAATGGAAGAGCGGGCTTCAGAACAGCGGGGAAATATGTTATACTGTAAAAAAGAGATCAGGAGGAAGCTGCAATGAGCAAAGACAGGTTCAGCATCGGCGTCTGCCAGCTCCGGACCGAAACGGACTATGAAGCTACCATGGAAAAGGCCGAAGCCATGATCCGGGAATCCGCCGCGTCCGGCGCGGATATTGTCGTTCTGCCGGAGATGTTCTCCTGCCCGTATAACAGGCAGTATTTTCGCGTATTTGCGGAACGCGGTCACGAGGATACCTGCCGCAGACTCGCAGCCTGGGCGCGGGAGAATCGGATCCTGCTCATCGGAGGGTCCGTTCCGGAACGGGAAGGAGACCTGCTTTACAACACCGGCTTTGTCTATGACGCGCAAGGGCAGCTGCTGGCACGCCACCGCAAGGTGCATCTTTTTGACGTGGATCTGCCTGGGATGCGCTTTTTTGAGTCCCGCACCTTTACCCCCGGAAAGGAGATCACCGTCTTTGATACCGGGTTTGGCAGGATGGGACTCGCCGTCTGTTTTGACGTGCGCTTTCCGGAGCTGTTCCGCGCAATGGCGCGCCGCGGCGCGGAAGTGATTTTCCTGCCGGCGCAGTTTAACATGACAACGGGTCCGGCCCATTGGGAGGCAACCCTTCGTACGCGTGCGGTGGACAATGAAGTTTTCCTGGTTGCGGCATCCGCGGCCCGTTATGTCGGATTCTCCTACGAGTGCTGGGGACATTCCATGATTCTCGACCCCTACGGCAAGGCGCTTGCTGCTGCGGATGAGACGGAGCAGCTCCTGCTCGCGGAGATTGACCGGAACCGCATTGCCGAAGTGCGCGCGCAGCTGCCGACATTCCTGCATCTGCGGGAAGAGCTCTACGCTGTGGCAGACTGAACGGCGCCTGCCCACACATTTGCAATAATGTCATTAATCCGCACAATAATCCCCCAGAGGACGAGCGCTTGCTCATTCTCTGGGGGATCTCATCATCTCATACTGAACGCTTTTGGTGTAAAGCTGGTGTAGTAAAGGGCAGCCCTAAGCCGAAAAGCGCTGATTTCTCAAGGCTTTTTTGCCTCGATCAATACATGCCGCCCATTGGAACCTGAATTTCTGCAATGCTCTAAAAAGTACGAAAAACTATCGAAAACAAGAAGTAACAGGAACTTTTACAAAGATATTATACCACTGCGGAATTGAACGTGATCATGCAAATCTATGTAAATCTACATGTTTCTATGGGGGATTGTCGTAAGTTTTGTCGTAAGCTACAGACAGTTTTCTAAGCTCAGATACCGAGAACTTTTCTGAATGTGCGTTCTACGAAATCATAATCAGAGTGTGTATAAAGGGACATGGTTATTTCCGGGTCGCTATGCCCCATCAAATACTGTAGAGACTTCGGGTCGATTCCCGCTTGCTGCATATTCGTACAGAATGTATGCCGCAGAACGTGCGGGGTAATCGGGGGAAGGGAACCGCCGTAAAGCTTCTGATATTTCTTTCGCATCTGCCGCATATAGTTTTCAAGATGCATTGCGACTTTAGGACGCCCGTATGAATCTAAAAACAGGAAGCCGCTGTATCCATCGACCATCATTTCCACTTTGGGCTTTGCTCTGTTTGCCAAAGCATGCCGGAATGTTTGGCTTGCTTTGCTGGAAAGGGGAATGGTACGGATTCCATTTTCTGTTTTCGGGGGACAGATGAAATAGGGCGCGTCTGCCGTGCGGCAAAGCTGTCTGCGAACATAAACCCGTTGACTGAATAAATCTACATCATTAATCGTGAGACCATAGAGTTCACTGACACGCATCCCTGTTTCCAGAAGAATCACAATATCGTCGTAGTAGACTCCTGTGCCGTGCGTGCTGATAAAGTCCAGATAGCTTTCCTGTTGTGCTTTTGTCAGCGCCAAACGGTCAACCTGATCATTCGGCAAAAGCTCTGACAAATTGAACCGGAACGGATTCTTTCGGATTGCATCATCGTCAACCGCCATTTCAAAAGCGGGCTGTAGAACGGTCTTGATCACAGAAATTGTATTGCGTTTCAAGCCGCTATCATGGAGCTTATCATGTACTCACATCCAATTGGCGAGCACAGCCTTAATGTGCTGGCCGCAATAGCGGCGGGAAGAGATAAGCCGTCTGTTTCAATCACAGGCGGCTTATTTCCAAAACAGAAAGGAAATGGTATATTATGGGACTTATTGATCTTGAAACCGGGGATTACCTGGACACTCTCTCGGACGGTACAGCTATTGATTCCAACGGGCATATTTGGCAACGCAATTCTGACGGTACAGCAATAGACCTCGATACAGGGGATTTCCATTTCACATCATCGTGGGGCGAAGATACCGATTCTGATTTCTGAATGTATGGCAAGGCCGGGAGCGTCAAGCCCCGGTCATTCTTTTTCTTCCATGCTCTCAAGCGCATAAAGAATGCATTGATTAATAAACTCATTGCGAGATATATCAGCTACGGCAGATAACCTGTCAACGCGATCAAGAACATCCTTTGGAATGCGAATTGTTGTAACAACCTGTTCTGGTTTTCTTGGAGAAAATCTTTCCATGTCAACACCACCGTTGACATTGTATCCTGCTTTAGAGTATAATTATATATCCGCATTACGAATATAAATCAGAATATAATTTTAGGAGGGAAAACATATGGCTTTGATCAAATGCCCAGATTGCGGAAGACAAGTAAGTGACAGCGCCCCAACTTGCCCAAATTGCGGGAGAAGAATAGACACATCTGTCCGTTGTCCCAAATGTGGAAGCACAGACACAAAGGTAATCAGCGGGGCAAGTAAAGCGGTTTCTGTTGCTGTATGGGGGGTATTTGCGGCAAATAAAGTTATGAGCAAATATCAATGCAACAAGTGCGGTCATAAATTCTGACTACGGCTAATACGGTATTATGAAAAAGAGTCTTCGAATTATTATTGTTCTGCTTCTTTGTTTTGCTCTTTTATTTTCTTTGTGCGCTTGTGGCGGAAAAACAAAATGTAAAGTATGTCATGGGTCTGGCAGATATAAAGGCGGTAAATGTGTATTTTGCAACGGTACTGGTTATTCTGATAACTCAACATATAATGATTTGCATGATTTCGCAACAGGGAAAAAGTAAGCATATAAGCCGGGGTATTCCCACCCCGGCTATTATTATGCCTTGTTCCCTTGAATGTGTATCGACAATAACTGTTCTCTAAGCTTAATAACAAGAGACCGGTGCACGCATAGCACCGGCCTCGAGTTTATACCCACATTTTTGCTTTCAATTGTCGTAAGTTTGTCGTAAGGTTCAATTTACCTACAGTGAAAAGTTCCGAAAATCAAAGCAATCAGCGGATTATGTTGTGTTTCCGTATCGAATAGTTATCTATCAATACATGCCGCCCATGTCGGGGTTGGCTGGCATCGGAGGATTCTTCTCCGGGATGTCGGCCACGAGGCTCTCGGTGGTGAGGACCATCGCGGCGACGGACGCGGCGTTCTCCATTGCGCTGCGGCAGACCTTGGTCGGGTCGACAATGCCGAGCTCGATCATGTCGCCGTAGGTGTCGTTGGCGGCGTCATAGCCGTAGTTGACGTTGTCGTGGGAAGCGACGTTGTTCAGGATCACGGCGCCTTCCACACCGGCGTTGGCAGCGATCTGCATGATCGGAGCCTTAAGGGCCTTCGCCACGATCGCAGCGCCGGTCTTCTCGTCGCCTTCAAGCTGGGCAACCAGCTTCTCCGCAGCCTTCGCGGCCACGACATAAGCGGTGCCGCCGCCGGCTACGATGCCTTCGGCAACAGCGGCGCGGGTAGCGTTCAGGGCGTCCTCAATGCGGAGCTTCTTCTCCTTCATCTCGGTCTCGGTGGCAGCGCCGACCTTGATCACCGCGACACCGCCGGAGAGCTTCGCCAGGCGCTCCTGGAGCTTCTCGCGGTCATAGTCGGAAGTGGTGGTCGCAATCTGACGCTCGATCTGCATCGCGCGGGAACGGATCTCGGCCTTGTCGCCGGCACCGTCGACGATCACGGTGTTCTCCTTGGTGACCTTGACCTGGTGGGCCTGGCCGAGCATGGAGAGATCAGCGTCCTTCAGTTCCATGCCGAGCTCGCTGGAGATCACCTGACCGCCGGTCAGAATGGCGATATCCTGCAGCATTTCCTTGCGGCGGTCGCCGAAGCCGGGGGCCTTGACGCAGGTGCAGTTGAAGGTGCCGCGCAGCTTGTTCAGGATGATGGTGGCAAGCGCTTCGCCTTCGACATCCTCAGCGATGATGAGGAGCTTGCGGCCGCTCTTGACAATCTGCTCGAGCAGCGGCAGAATCTCCTGAATATTGGAGATCTTCTTGTCGGTGATGAGGATCAGGGCGTCGTCAATGACGGCTTCCATCTTATCGGTATCGGTGACCATGTAGGGGGACAGGTAGCCGCGGTCAAACTGCATGCCTTCGACGACCTCGCTGTAGGTCTCGGCGGTCTTGGACTCCTCAATGGTGATCACGCCGTTCTGGCTGACCTTGTCCATGGCTTCGGCGATCAGGGTTCCGATCAGCTCGTCGCCGGAGGAGATGGTGCCGACACGGGCGATATCCTTGGAACCGGCAACCGGCTGGGAAACGGCCTTGACTGCCTCAACGGCGTCAACGGCAGCCTTCTGGATGCCCTTCTTCATGACCATGGGGTTGGCGCCTGCGGCGAGGTTCTTCAGACCTTCGCTGATCATGGCCTGCGCGAGGACGGTGGCGGTGGTGGTACCGTCGCCGGCAACATCGTTGGTCTTGGTGGAAACTTCCTTGATGAGCTGGGCGCCCATGTTCTCAAAAGCGTCCTCAAGCTCGATATCCTTGGCTATGGTCACGCCGTCGTTTGTGATCAGCGGAGAACCGTATTTCTTGTCAAGAACA
>JAFSLL010000275.1 GCA_017448455.1 Oscillospiraceae bacterium
ATGATTATTACATCGGCGACATGATGAAACTTCGCCAGGTACTCATTAACATCCTCGGCAACGCCGTCAAATTCACACCGGAAGGCGGGAAAGTGGAGCTGACGGTGGAGCGCCTGGCACAGTTTGAAAACCAGACGACCCTGCGTTTCACCATTGCGGATACAGGAATCGGCATGAGCAGGGAATTCCTGCCCAGGCTGTTTGATACCTTCGCCCAGGAGGACTCCTCCACCACCAGCAGGTACGGAAGCTCCGGCCTCGGCATGGCGATCACGAAGAACATTGTGGAGATGATGAACGGCAACATTGAGGTGGAGTCCGAAAAAGGTGTCGGCACCACCTTCTATGTGAAAGTCACTCTGATGAATGCCTCCCGGCACGAAGACGGAGAGGAAAGCATTGTGATCTCTCCGAGCGAGATGAGCGTGCTGATCGTTGATGACGACCCTGTCGCCTGCGAGCATGCAAAGCTGGTGCTGGAAAAGGCGGGCATTGCCGCAGACCTCGCGTCGTCCGGTGCGGAAGCAATCGAAAAGGTAAAACTGCGCCACGCGAGACGGGAGCCCTATAACCTGATCCTCCTGGATTGGCAGATGCCTGAGATGGACGGCGTGGAAACGGCGCGGCGGATCCGGGAGATCATCAGCCACGAGTCCGCAATCATCATCCTGACGGCCTACCGCTGGGATGATGTGCTGGAAGAAGCCCTGCAGGCAGGGGTTGACAGCTTTATTCCCAAGCCGCTTTTTGTAGCGACGGTTCTTGACGAATTTAAGTCCGCCATGAAGCGCAAAGGAATCACCGCGGGCAGGAAGCAGGAGAAAGCGGAGCTGAGGGGCCGCCGCATTCTTCTGGCGGAGGATGTGCAGATCAATGCGGAGATCATGTCCATGGTGCTGCAGGCGAGGGAGATGGAAGCCGATCTTGCGGAAAACGGGAAAATCGCGGTTGAGAAATATGAATCGCATGAACCGGGCTACTACGACGCCATTCTCATGGATATGCGGATGCCGGAAATGGACGGCCTGGAGGCAACCCGAAGAATCCGCGCCGCGGACCGGCCGGATGCGCAGATCATTCCGATCATCGCGCTCACGGCAAACGCCTTTGATGAGGATGTGCAGCGTTCTCTGCAGGCGGGGCTGAATGCGCACCTGTCCAAACCGGTTGAACCGGAAAATCTGTACAGTACCCTGGAAAGCCTGATCAAAGCCTGACCAGCGCGGGCTTTCAGAATGACGGAAAAGAGGTGAGAACATGGATGAAAGGATTGCGGGCAACGGCAGGGAAAAGAGGGACGGAATCCGGCTGAGTTATTTTTATGCGGTTGCCGCGGTGATCTTTGCCGTCATGACTTTTGTGCTGCTTCTTTCAACGTATCTCACAAGCAGGGGATATTCCCGGATGGAAGAGGCGACCGAGCGTTATATTACCGCCCAGCAGGCGGCAGCGGACATGCAGGCGGGCTCAGACTACCTGACCGCGCAGGCGCGCGCCTTCGTGGCGACCGGCGACCTGAAACGGATGGAACAGTTTTTTGAAGAAACGAATGTGACCCGGAGACGCGACCATGCCCTTGAGGCAATCGAAGATCTTCTGGAAGACTCTCCCACCTATTCCTATCTGAGCGCCGCCATGGACGCGTCCAATCAGCTGCTTGAGATTGAACACAGTGCCATGCGCCTTGCGGCGGAGAGTTACGGGTATGGTTCCGCAGCGCTTCCGGAGGAACTCAGAGCCCTGAAGCCGAGTGAAGCGGAACGGGCGCTCTCACCGGAAAAACAGCGCGATGAAGCGCTGAACATGCTCTTCGACGAGACTTACCAGAACTATAAGGATGAGATCCGAAAGAACGTCTCCCAGAGCGTCGAAGTGCTGATCGGGGAAACGCATCAGCAGCAGAGGGAAAGCTCTGACCGGCTGCTGCACCTGATCCATCGCGAAGAGGCACTGATTGTCGGAATGCTTCTTCTGGCGTTGCTTCTCATTCTGTCCACAGCCCTTCTGGTATCGTATCCGCTGCGCAGTTATATCAGCCACATCCGCCTGGACGAGGAGCTCCCCGAAAAGGGTGCGAGCGAACTGCGCTTTCTTGCCCGGACCTACAACCAGGTCCGCGAACAGAATCTGCGCCACAGTGAGCAGCTCCGCTACGACGCAACGCACGACGCCCTTACCGGCCTGTTCAACCGAGGCGTGTTTGAAAAACTGCGCTCGCGCCTTGAAGGGCGTGACAATGCCCTGCTGATCATCGACCTGGATCGCTTTAAGGAAATCAACGACCGTTACGGGCACGATATCGGCGACAGAGCCCTGTGCTGCGTGTCTGCGCTGCTTCAGGAGAACTTCCGGGCGGAAGACTACATCTGCCGCATCGGAGGGGATGAGTTTGTGGTCATCATGGTGAACATGAATTCCTCCCTGCGCGATCTGGTGGAAGAAAAGATCCGCAGAATCAACGATACGCTGAAAACACCGAAAGACGGACTGCCGCCCATGTCGCTGAGCGTCGGGGTTGCCTTTGGTGACCGTGAAAACCCAAGCGGGGATATTTACAAAGACGCCGATACTGCCTTGTATCGCACCAAGACCCAGCACCGGGGCGGCTGCGAATTCTACTGAGTCCGGCCGCCCTGGGCATCGGACCGTGTGCGCCGGCTCTGAAACAACACCATAAATCTATAGGTAGAATCCGCA
>JAFSLL010000276.1 GCA_017448455.1 Oscillospiraceae bacterium
GCTTTTCGATGTAAGCCGTCAGGAGTTCATCAAAGCGGGACTTGCCGAGGAGCTTCTGCATGGCGGTAATACCGAGCAGCTTTTTCTCATACGGGTCAAAGCCTGCTTTCTCGACCGCGTCAATGACGGCGGCCTCATTGCTGTATCTGCGGTTGCTTCGTCCTTCGACGAGCTTGAAACCTGTCCATTCCTTGCCGGAGAGAGCCTGCTGCAGAGCGTACTCCTTGATGTCCGAGACCCATGCGACCAGATCGTCTACGCGGGAGAGGATGTCCTCGATGTCCTCGTCGGTCAGGAGAGGTGGCAGCTTAAAGTCGTAGCGGGCCAGTTCCAGATTCGCCTCGGCCCGAGCGCGGCAGTCGTTCTTTGCCTTGCAGAAGCCGCACCACTCGCCGCAGAGGAAGTTGCCGTCACCGGCGAAGGCCAGCTGGGCCGTTGGCTTCAGGATCTCGTCCGCCCAGCGGTAGAGGTCGTCTTTGGAGAGAGTGAAGGTGCTGATGTTCTGCCTCCGGGGCTGGTAGATCGTCATGGCCACCGTGTCGATGTCGTAGATGTCATCGAACAGCTCCAGAGCGCCGAGACCATAGCATTTCATCTGGGGGTTGTCCTCCGCCGAGACCAGGACGCCAAGACCGTGCTTGTAATCGATCACGTGCATAGTGCCGTCCGCGATCAGGATGGCGTCGGATGTGCCGAAGCCTTGTTCCACCCAGCGGGAGAAGTCCACCCGCTGCTCGATCAGGACGACTGGGTCAGCGCAGGTCTCCTTGGCGGTCTCTACCAGTTCAAGGATGTAGGCGGCATAGCCGGTGGCGCAGTCGTCCATCTCCTGATTGAACCAGGTAAGGTTCTCGGTAGGGTCCTCGGCCTCCATGCCCAGTGCCTTCCGGAGTTTGTACTCGCAGAGCGCGTGGGCATCGGTTCCTTCGGCGGCATAGTCGCTGCCCTTGTCGGCGTAGCTCTCACAGAGCCGTGCCGATGGCGGGCAGTGAAGCCAGCGGTCCGAAGACGAAGCAGAGAGGAGCGCGTGTCCATTAGGTGGCATTGCCGATCACCTCCGCGTCCTTCATCAGGGCTTCATAGTGCTTGGGGTCGACCTGCGAGAGCTTGGCAGCGCCATACTTCTGCAGGAGTTCCCGGACAGCGGCGGTGTGGCCAGCGCGGGACTTGTCTGCCAGAACGGCCCGAACCTGCTCCAAGGTCAGCGCCGGTTTCGGCTCCTCCTTTGTAGCAGCAGTTTTATTAGATTGCTGCTTATCACTGCCTTCGCCGGAGAACTGCTGTGCCAGCCAGTTGGCGGCGTCAGTAATTGCGGCAGCAGCATTGCGGAGCTCTTCGATGGTTTGAGCCATATCGCTCATCTTGCTCATAGTGTTTTCCTCCTTCCTCGGATTGTCGTTGTTTGGCAAGGGCAGCAAGCCTTCGCGCCATGCGGGCGGATACAAGGCTGATCGCGTTGAGCACCAAGATTTCTTCAGCTGCGATGTTGCTGTCTCTGCGGTTGCTGTGATCCATGTCGTCTCACCTCCGTTTCTGTAGGCCGGTGTCGTTGCCTTACACTTTCCACTGGAGATGGGCGGCGGATTTGAGCGGAGGAAAATCAAAAAAGATGAAAAAACTTCTGGCCACCGGGATCGGCAGCCAGAAGCGGGTCTTACATTATAATTAGTAGCCACGGACTTTCCGCAGCTCTGTGCGGTAGCGCTTCATCTGATCCGCAAAGGTCCGCTGCGGGCGACCCAGCGCCTTGGCAATCGCCCGGTCGGACATGGTGGAGTCCTCCTGCCACATGGCGAGGATGGTGTCGGCATCGGGGTCGAGCTCCCGGAGCCGCTTGATCAGGCGGGCCAGCAGGTCGCGGTCGGCGATGACGTCTTCCATGCGAGGACCGTCTGCTTCCTGCTGATCCAGCAGGGTGACGCTGCCGTCGCCTTCCGGGGCATCGAAGGAAAGCAGGTCCCCGGCGCGGCGGTATTCGCAGTCTTCACAGAACATGTCGCAGAGCCACCACTTATCTCGGGGGCAGCAGCACCGACCGTGATCCTGCATTCGTTTCCTGAACGCCGTGCGCTCACGGTCATATTCTTTGTAGTAGTCGGCGGGGACCTCGAACCATTCCTTCAGGTTCCGGTCGAAGATACGATAGGGTTTACTCGGGTTGTCAAAGTTTTGCATAATACGGGCCCTCCTCTGGCCCCACGACCGCTGATGGCGTGGAGAAGCGGAGAGCCCGTATGGGTGCCAGCGGCAAAATGGACGCAGAAATCCCACCCGATGCGAGAGAACATTGTCTCCGCTTCAAGTTGCGTCCAGCTGTTCGCGTGCTGGCTCAGTATTCAATTGTCGGCGTCACCGCCGTGGCGAACAGCTCCTTTCTGTGCACTCGGAGCGATCACGTTGGTGACCCGAAGCCTTTTAGCGTCTTGCTTAGGACGGTATTACCAATGCCCACGTAGGGGCGTTGTACACTATATCGAAAACCTGCGAATAGGTCAGTGGATTTGTAATGAATTTGGTGGTAAACTATTATTAGTCATTGCATTGATGGGGTGGTAGTACAGATGAGCATTGAAAAATACGAGATTGATAGACGTAGAACGAAGGAACTGGGGCAGCCCGAGCTTCAGGTCATATCTGGGAAGGGCGACAGGAACCATTTCTTCTGTACTCTTGTACCTGCGAAAGCTCGTCCGTGCTGTCCACGATGCGGAAATCCGGAAGTGCGTAATCAGGGGAATATGCACCGGGATTATCTTGATGTGATCCCGCGTGGCGATGATGTTGCAATCATCACGATCACCTATGAGTTCAGGAAGGCCAAGTGCCTGTCCCCTGATTGCGGGTGCGTGTATTATCCGGAGATAACCTTTGCCAGCCCGTATGCCAGAACCACACGGCGGGTCGATAATGCTATCGTGCGCATGGTACTCCGTGGCGGTTGTTCGTACAGTGAGATTGCCGAGGAGTTTGAAGGACATCTGAGCCGACAGGTTGTGGGCCAGATATTCCATCGTCGAGCAAAGGAGCTGAACGCAGATCAAAGTGATTCGACTGCGTGGTACAGAGAGCTTCTGGAGGAAGGACCGTACCTGTTCTATAGTGGGGTTCTTAGTCGCGGTCGTCGTTTGCCATGAAGTCCAGCTCGTCAAAGGCCTCACTGTAATGGCAGGGGCTCAAGTCTTCAATCGATCTCGCACCGTATTTCTGGAGAATGTGCCGCACCGTTTCCCTCCCCCAAAGGGTAGCAACCTTAGCGGCGGTGTTCTCCAGATTTATGATCCAGTCTTTCTTGCTCATCATTTTCATTTCACCATCCAGTCTCTCAAATCATCGGGGAAACTTTTTTGCGTGCATCCGCGCTTTTTTGTCTGTCATCGCAGTCAAGATATTGCGGATGGCGACCAAGTGTGATATAATATCAGCAGTGCGCTGTGGCGCTTTGCTGAGTGAGGTCCACTCACTGCCTATATCCTATCTGAGTACGCCTCAAAAGTAATTGCCGCCGTTTTGCCCTGAAATTGCCATCGTTTTTCCGACACTACAGAAAGGAGGTCTGCTACGGATGAGCGACTTCAACGTCTCTTCACTGATAAAAATCATGCAAGAAGGCCTCGCAGAAACTCAGGAGAACGCAGGTCGAATGATCCTTGATCCCGTAGCACAACAGGTCCAAGTAGATGTTGACGGAAAGATGATCACAAATCTTGTTAAGCGGAGAAGAGACGTACATACAGAAATAAAAAATGCCTTGACCAGACCAGAAGTCGTAGCCAAGGCAGAAGCAGCGATTATCAGGGATGTTGTTCCCAAGATCAGCAAGATCCTGATCGATGATATCTGCACCAAGATTTTGAATCTTCTTCGCAGCGATAAAAGCGTGCCTGCGAAGGTCGTAACACGCATGCAGAAGTTCTATGACCAGGATAAATACAACGAGTTTTACACACAGGTAATCCTATATGCTTTAAGCAGGGACAACCTATCTCATGATGAGGAGATGAAGGAAACCGATCTCTTCTATATCGAAGAGGCCAACTATAAATGTCCTTTATCTGGAACCAAGTTATATAAGCGCGTAAAAGGAGAAATGGTCCGGAAATATCGCGTTGTCCAAATCTATCCGGATGACCTGACCAGCGATCAAGCGGCAAAATTTGACAAGATCAAGCCTGCGCCTGCCAACTTTGACTCTGGTGAAAACCTTATTGCTTTGTGTCCGGATTGCGCCGAAGCCTATCTCCTGAATCCAACTCCTGAAGAATATGCGAAGCTGCTCCAAAAGAAAAAGGAGATCGTGCGAATCCACAACGGAAAAATAGCGGCGTCCGGGACTCAGCTGGAAAAAGAGATCGAGGATATTGTCCGAGCCATTATCGGGATAAACAAAACGACGCAGCTTAAGCCATTTACCGAAGCCGTGAAGGTGAAAGAAAAGATTCGGCCCGAGTTCTTTGCCCTGCAACAGGAAATGGAGGATCGGGTTGTCAAGTATTACCCGTTTATTGAGGAGAAGTTCTCCGCGCTTGATGGCATCAATGGTGCGTCCTTCAACGTTATTCGGTCCGAAGTGAATTCTGTGTACGAGAAGTACGAAGCTGCCGGGATGAATCAAGAAGAAATATGTGACGAGTTGTCGGATTGGATACTGGATAGCTTTGGGTTTGGAAGCAGCCATAAGACTGCCGGTAATATTGTTGTGTCGTTTTTCATTCAGCTCTGCGATGTTTTCCATCCATTTGAAGCCGCTGAAAAGGACGAACCGAAAGGTGAAGGAGATACAGATGAGATTACCGAGTAAAGTGACGCCTTACAGGAAAAGCGTTCTGGCGAAGTTTCCTGCCGTGATTAAGGTTTTACAACAGGGTGACATTAGGCCGGGTGATCTTTATCAGAAAGTGAAACGCGGCGTTGATATGGCAGACTTTATTGAAATACTCGATGCGCTATATCTGCTTGAGAAAGTAGATTTCATACCGGGAAAGGGGGTGCTCCACTATGTTGAAGAGGATTCAATGCGATGAGTTCAAAACTTTTGATGGAGCGGTTCGGCCTCCCATCGAGTTTCACAAGGGCTTAAACGCAGTTATTGGAAACGAATCTGGCACAAACTCTGTGGGCAAATCAACATTTTTGATGATTCTCGATTTTGTGTTTGGCGGAGATGACTATATTCGAAAGTCGAAGGAAGTCCATAAAAACATCTTGCCTCACCAGATCCGTTTTGAGTTTGAGTTTGAAGGACAGTCATATTACTTTTATCGGGCTACCGATGATTATCGCGCAGTGTTCCGCTGTGATCAGGATTATAAGCCATTGGAAGATGGTGAAATGACAGTCGCACAGTACTGCGATTTCCTTGCGGAGAAATACGGTCTGGTAAGCGATGGACTCACTTTCCGTGGTGCTGTAAGCAGATTCATCCGTGTTGATAGGCGTGAAACGATGAAGGAAGATAAGCCTTTTCGATCAGCGGAGCGGGAAACAGATGCTGCGGCCATTCTCGGAATGCTTAAACTGTATGGACGGTACGGTGAAGTTGAACAACAGGAGAAGGTTGCTGCTGAAGCAGAAGACCGTGAGGATACCTTCAAGGCTGCCCAGAAATATGAGTATATTCCCCATGTAAAGAACAAGACGGAGTACAAACGGAATAAGGAGAGGATCATTACCCTACAAGCCCTCGCTGAGAATCTGGCGGCAAAAAGTTCTGATGGGCTTTTGGATCTCGATTCGATGCAAGCAGAGAAGCTACGTGAGCTAAGAGCGAAGCTATCTTCATTCAGACGGCAAAAGACAAGGCTTCAAGGGCAACTGGATGTTATTAAGCAAAGCCAAGCTGACAGCAAGAAAACATTCCAGCGGGATTATGATGAACTTCTTTATTTCTTCCCTGAAGCAGATGCTAAGCGTTTGGAAGAGGTCGAGAATTTTCATAGAAGCCTAACCCGAATACTCGGAGGCGAAATAAAAGACAGCGTGGTCGACATTGAGGCTATGATTGAAATCGTTGCCGCCGAGATCAAGCGTCTGGAAGAGGAAACTATTAGAATCAAAAAAATGCCGAATGTCGCGATGGCTATTCTGGATGAGTATGCTGCCATCAAAAAGGAACTGCAGCTGCTGATCGATGCCAATGAAGCTTATGATAATAGAGAGAGGCTTCATACGACTGCTCAGGATGAAAAGAAGAAACTGGATGATTTGATCGTTGCTGAGATGGCTGGGATTGATCTGAAGCTGGATGGCATCATGGAGGAAATGAACAGTACCATGTATGCGGATGCCATGAAAGCACCGATTATCAATGTAGAGAGTGCTACATCCTATACCTTCTATACTCCCGATGACGGCGGGACCGGTATGCGATACAAGGGGCTAATCCTTTTTGATCTTGCTGTTCTGCAGTCCAGCAATCTACCGTTCCTCGTTCATGATTCTGTCCTTCTTTTGCAGATTGAGAATGAGGTTGTTGAAAGAATTCTGGATTATTACAGCAAGTCAGAAAAGCAGATATTCATTGCTTTCGATAAAACTGCCACAGAGAAAGCAATGGAAATCTTGAAAAAAGCAGAGGTATTACATTTGACTCGTGGCGGTAATGAGCTCTTTGGTCGGGCTTGGAACCGTAAAGATAACGTGAGTGAAGGTGTACAAACTGAAATAGACATGGAGACGGATGAGAGCTCCACGGAGGAAGAATGATGCATATCACGTACAAAAAACTTTGGAAACTGCTGATTGACCGTGAAATGAACAAGCAGGATCTAAAAAGGGAATGTAATATCAGTTCGGCCTCTGTTGCCAAGCTGGGCAAGTGCGAAAATATTACCACGGATGTGCTCGTTCGCATTTGTGAGGGCCTGCACTGCCAGCTCGAAGATATTATGGAATTGGAAGAGGACGCACCTGCACAGCAGTGACCCCTCTAAGGAGGAACTATATGCTCGAAAAAGATAAAGTCGCCCTGCGCGACGCCAGCCCATATAACGCTGCCATCACAAGAGAACAGTTTCTGTTTTATGAGGTGCGTACCACGGCAAAGCTGATCTGCGAAGGCCTCGGCAACGATGAGATTGTGGACCGCATCGTAAAGGAGAACCTGTTCCAGTACCCCACGGAGAAGTCCGTGAAAAAGATGGCGCTGGCCTGCCTCCGCAGATTGGATGCGCTGGAGGACAGCACGTTGGTGCAGGCGATAGCCACGCAGCCCAGTGATGTGTCTAAGCAGATCTGCCTGTATGCGATGATGCGCCAGTACCGCCTGGTGTGGGAATTTATGCTGACCGTGGTGGGCTCAAAGTACAGATTATTGGATACCTCGTTTGGTAAGATAGATTTGAATGGATTTTTCATGCGTTTACAGGAGCAGGATAACTGGGTCGCTACATGGAGCGACTCCACCATCACGAAGCTGAAGCAGGTTCTCCAGAAGATTCTGGTGGAAAATGAGTACCTCGACAGCACCGAAGCGGATCATCTGAATCCGGTGCTGATTAGTCCGTTACTGGAGAACGCAATCCGGGCATCCGGGCAGGAGCTGGCGCTTCCGGCCTTCAACTGCCTGAACTAAGGAGGGCCGTGTATATGAGCGAGTTAATGGAGCGCCTCGATAACCTACGAGCGCTGATACAGGAACCGGAGTTCTTAGAGGGCAAAGGCCTGTCCAATGAAGTCAATATCCGGATCTTCTGCTATGACCCGAAGGATGAGATGGCAGTCCGGCACTTTACGGAGAAGCTGATGACAGATCAGAGCCTGAACTGTCACCTGATCGAATACAACCTTTACAAGGTATTTCTCTCCATCTGCGATGATAAACGGATCACGGATCGGGTCGCAGGACAGGAGGAGAAAAAAGGAAAGCAGTTTGTACTGGACCAGATGAAACGCATGGCCAACAACATGGCCTTCATCGGAAAGATGCAGTACGAGCCGCATGAGCCGGGTGATGTGATCCTAATCACCGGCGTCGGAGAGGCGTTCCCGTTCATCCGGGTCCATGCTCTGCTGGATGCCATGCAGCCGTATTTCTCGGATGTCCCCGTGCTGGTGATGTATCCGGGTACCTTTGATGGCCGCTATGTGAAACTGTTTGATAAGCTGACGCCGAATCCGTATTACAGGGCGTTTAATGTTATATAAGGAAGGAGCCGCGACATGAGAATTCAATCGATGTTCAAGGACGACATTAACCGTAAGATCAACGGCGTCGTCAAGGTCGATCAGGATGAGAGTAGCGTGCTCGTGCAGGAACTGAACGAGTATGTCATCACCAGAGAACTGAAGAAGCACTTCATAACCTTCTTCAACAACTACATCGAGTCTTTCAACGAGACCACCGCCGATATCGGCGTTTGGATCTCCGGCTTCTTCGGAAGTGGTAAATCTCACTTCCTGAAAATGCTGTCCTATCTGCTGGAGAACAAAGAGGTTCAGGGCGTCAAGACCGTGGAGCGGTTCAGGGCCAAGTTTGCCGACGATCCGGCCACCTTCATGCTGATCGACCGGGCCACGAAGGGCCGGACGGATACGATCCTGTTCAACATCGACATTGAAGGCTCTATTAATAAGGACAAGACCGCCGTGCTGCGCGTCTTTGCCAAGATGTTCTATAACTACCTCGGCTTTTACGGCGAGAACCTGAAGGTTGCCAAGCTGGAGCAGTTCATCGCTAAGAAGGGCAAGACTGAGGAATTCCGGCGCGTGTTTGAAGAGAAGAACGGTGCGTCCTGGTTGGAGTCCCGCGATGCTTACGCCTTCTTTGAGGATGACATTGTCGCCACCCTTCAGGAAGTGCTTGGCATGAGTGAGCAGGCTGCCAGCAACTGGTTCAATGGCACCGAGACGGTGGAGACCTCTATCGCCCAGCTCGTTTCTGAGATCAAAGAGTATGTGGACGCACAGCCGCGTGACTTCCGGCTCCTGTTCATGATCGATGAGGTCGGCCAGTACGTCGGCGGTGACACGGACCTGCTGATCAACCTGCAGTCCCTCGTGGAAAAGATCGGCAGCGAGTGCGGCGGCAAGGTCTGGGTGGTCTGCACCGGGCAGGAAGCCATCGACGAGATCATCAAAGCCCGCGAGAATGAGTTCTCCCGCATTCAAGCCCGCTTCAAGACCCGCCTGTCCCTGTCTTCCTCTTCTGCAGATGAGGTTATCCAGAAGCGTATCCTTCTGAAGACGGATGAGGCCGAGCATGATCTGGAGCAGGTGTATGCCGCCAACGACTCCGTACTGAGGGATCGACTGCGAGTAAAACAATCGGCGTTTGCAGGGATAGCAATGATTGAAATACATGATATCCGTAAGAAGGATTATAAAAAAGCACGGCAGTTCGCCATTGATGGAATGCACCTGAACTGGTACATGGACAGCAAACTGGTGCTCGATCTGTATGCCAGATACTTTTGGAATATGGAGATGAACCGTGCGACAAAAGTGTATGGTGCTTACGTCGGGGATGCCTTTGTCGGCGTTCTTCTGGCAGATATGAAGAGTGAGCCCAAGAGGCATCAAAGCATCCTGAAACAGATGTATGTAAAGATGTTCGACTGGCTGCAGCACCTTGTCGCGGGGAAAGGTGTGGGTGCCTATGATGAAGCCAATCGGGATATGTACAGATCATTTTGCAGGAACAGCACTCCGGATGGCGAGATCATTTTTCTTGCTGCTGATCCGGATTGCGGGATAAAGGGCATCGGTACTGCTTTGCTCACAGCATTTGAATCCGAAGAAAGCGGCAAACTCGTTTATCTTTACACCGACGATGCCTGCACATATCAGTTTTATGAGCACAGAGGGTTCAGCCGTTCGGAAAGCCGGGATGTAACAGTCGATCTGGGAAAGAAAAAAGTGCCGCTGAAATGCCTGCTCTACAGCAAAAGGATTCTGTGAGAAAACCATTGTGATGAGGATGACAGAACCATGCCGGGATTATTTGCAAATGAAAAACTGAATACCGGTCGGCAGGATGAGCTGGACATCGTCAAGGGGCTTGCCATCATCTTCATGGTCTGGTGTCATACACTTCGGACTCTCGGCGGAGACACTTCCACCGTCGCCGGATTGTTTGTCGATTCGATTCTTGGAGGCCCGTTTGCAGCACCTGTCTTTATGGTCTGCATGGGGATCGGGATCTGCTTTTCCAGAAGCAGCACGCCTGCCCTGATGGCAAAAAGGGGGCTGTCACTTCTGCTCATGGGTTATGGCCTCAATATCTGCCGCTATATTGTGCCGCAGGTGATTATCAGCCTGATTACAAAAGAAACGATTTCTTTTGTCAGTCTGACAGCATCCTTCTTTGAGGTCGATATCCTGCATTTTGCGGGACTTGCGTTCCTGCTGCTGGCTACGTTCAAAAAACTGAATGCGAAAGCAGGGGTGCCCGTTGTCGTCGGGGCTTTGATGCTTGTCGCGGGAACTTTTCTGAAAGACAGAGGGACAGGCGTTCTGATAGTGGACTACATTTTAGGTCTGTTCTGGAAAACCTGCGACAATACCTATTTCACACTGTTCCACTGGTTTATCTTTCCGGCAGCAGGGTGCGCCTTGGGTGAACTTCTGCAAAGGTGTACAGATAAGCGGCTGGCGTATAAGTGTAGCCTGCAGATACTGTTCCCAATCGGAGCGGCTTTTGAACTTACGGCTATCGTACTTGGAATCGGGCTCACAAGCATTGCGACAGAGTATTTTTATCTGAGTGTCATTGACGCTGCATTCCTGATACCGTTCGTTATATCGTGGATTGGCGTCTGCTATTTTCTCCACGAGAGATTTTCCAAAGTCGGAATCGGATATTTGCAGAAGTTGAGCAGACACATCAACAATATCTTCTGCATTCACTGGGTGTTGATCGGATTGGAAGGAATCATCCGGGCGCTGACATGGAAAGATCAGACACTGGGTTTTGTCCCTGCACTGCTTATAGCGGCAGCAAATCTGATCCTGTCTGCATGGCTTGCAGAACGGTATGCCGGGTGGAAGGCGCGTAGAAGGGCAGCTGCACCGTGACAGATTTCAGCTTGTCTGCCTGCAGAGAGTAAGGTTAATGATTCCCGGTGCAGGAATTTTGGGATAAGAGATCGAACTCTAAGGGTTGAGGCGATGGGAAATCCCATGCACTCGCCACCTCGAGATGGTTGAGGCGATGGCTCCTCCTCCCTGCTCGTTATTATAAGGAAGCAAGGCAGCGGTTGACCTGTTTCCGATAACGAACAGAGGTCGAGCCGAACGAGAAATCCGGTGGATATGTTCTTACGGAACTATGTGGATTTATTTCCGCGAACGTAGGAGGCCGCTGACATCCAAACGGACGTATCGAGCCATGTCGAGACGGTCGTTTCACTATCCAGAAAATGAGGTCGAGGGGCCGGAAAAGGCTTGAAATCAGGGCATTTGCGGGTTTTGCCGTCAGTGGGAGCGTGGATAAGTTTCCACAGACTGAAAGGGCAAAATTGAGAAAAATTTTGTTGAGACTACTGGTCTGTTGACATTGGGCATAAATGTGATGTTGAGACTATCGGATTGTTGTCATTTGGGCCTTTTTGTGAGGTTGAGACTATCGTTCTGCTGTCAAATGGGGCTGTAACTCTCGGATTGCTGTCCGACGAATTATTTATTGCTTTGAATCGGGATTTGTGGAGGAGGACAATACACAGTGCTTCTTAATGAAAACTTGGAAACGCCAAGATTGACGATTCGTTCTTGGCTAAAATCCGATAAAGACTTTACGCTGTCTCTATGGGGAGATAAAGAAAACGGGAAGTATATGAGCGATCCTGTCCGTGAGAACATGGATGAAGCGTATCTCAAATGTATCGATGAGATGGAAGACAACCCAGAGGGGTATTATTTGGTTGTTGAATGGAAAAAGGATGGGACACCAGTCGGCACTTGCTGCATATTTCCTGAAAATGGGAATTACGATATCGGATATTGCATTTCAAAAGACTATTGGAAGGAAGGCCTCGGAACCGAAGTGGTAGATACTATCATTCGTTGGGTTAAGGAGGAAGGCGGCAAGTCCATCACGGGAGAAGTAGCAGATATCAATCTTGCTTCAGTTGCTCTTCTTCGTAGATTCGGGTTTTTAGAGGACAGAAAAACGCGCTATAAAAAGTGGGGAGAAGAAACGTATTTTGATGCGCACTATTATAAACTAAACTTGGAATGAGCAATCTATCCCATAATGGCAACTTCAAGTTTGTAAGTTTTAAAGGGAGGCCCCACACTGCCATCAGCGGCGGCGGGGACCGGCATAGGAGGATTATTTTACCGTATGTAAAGTCATGTTGCGGATTTGTAAACTTGATGTAGTGGTGTTCTCAGACATTTCAAAATACAATGAAATCACCAAACAGATAGGAGGATTTCATGATGACGATTTACGGATCATGTCACCGGGGACGGTTCTCGGTGACAACCTTTCATACCCCAATGCGAAAAAGTTGTCAATGAGAACCGTCCCCACTGACATGTACAGAGCAAGAGGACAAAATCGGGGAATTCTGCTACTGTAACTCTCGTTTCGCTGTCAAGGGCAAAAATCGGAGATTGAGACGATCGGATTGTTGCCATTTGAGGGTTTTCGAGAGGTTGAGGCTCTCGTTCTATTGTCAAATGGGACTGTAACTGTAGTTTCGATGCGCGAGGGTAGAAAAGAGAAAATCGAAGCCTGAGGAGGAAGTTTATAATGAATGTTTCACTACTATCAGATAAATATCTTGTGCGAAGGATAGATTACTCTGATATTGCGAAGGTTTATGAATTATGTTGTAATAATAGCTTGTACTATCAACACTGCCCTCCGTTTGTTTCGACTCAAAGCATTATAGATGATATGAGTGCATTACCTCCAAACAAAGATTTTTTCGATAAATACTATGTTGGATATTATGAAGGAGATAAACTGATTGCAGTGATGGATTTAATCATGGCTTATCCAGATGAGTCCACGGCTTTTGTAGGCTTTTTCATGACAGATACATCTGTGCAAAACAATGGAATCGGGAGTACCATAATTGATGAATTATGCGCAGCCCTATATCATATAGGAGTTTCAAGTCTTCGTCTTGGCTGGGTTAAAGGGAATCCTCAGGCGGAACATTTTTGGCACAAAAATAGATTTATAGAAACAGGAACTACCTATGATACTGATAGTTACACTGTGGTTGTTGCTCAAAGGGTTCTATAAATCGTGATTCGTATAGACGCACCAAGGCTCCCACACTGCCATCATCGGCGGCGGGGAGCCTTTTTCTGCCGTTTACCTGTTCATCGCTGCCAAATACCGTTTTTTTGTGACAGGGAGGATAAGATCGTGTATAATTGCGGTATCGGAGGTGATGAGAATTGATTTTCAGCTTATCCATCGATCAGGATTGTCAGGAGACGGTGATTGCCTGTGTCCATGCGCGAACACCGCTCATCAACGAGATTGAGAGACTGGTCATGCAGGACGGCCTTTCGGACCGGATACCCGGATATGCAGACGGCGAGATTTCCATGCTGGAGGTATGCGAAATCGAGTGCTTTATCGTGGAGGATGAAAAGACGTTCGCGCTTTATCACGGCAAAAAGCACCTGGTTCGCAAAAGACTGTACGAGCTTGAAAACGAACTTCCCGGCGATTATGAAAGAATCAGCAAGTCCGCGATTGCAAACTGGAAGAAAATATCAAAATTCAAGGTTCAGCTATCCGGCGCTGTGGATGCCGTGTTCAAGAGCGGTTATGTTGAATGCATTTCCAGAAGGTGCTTTGCAGAGCTCAAGCGGAGGTATGGTTTATGAAAAAACATATTAAGAATTTCTGCATCAGGGGAGCAACGTTTGCATGGAGCGGACCGGTCATCTTGGCAATCGTCTGGTTGGTCTTACAGGCAGCGGGTGTCGTTACAACTCTGACTGTAAACGAGGTGGCTCTCGGTATTGTTTCCATGACGATCATGGCGTTCCTGGCGGCAGGTGTTTCCATCGTATATCAGATCGAGAGCTTGCCGAAAGCATTTGCCGGACTGATCCAAATGTCTGTATTGTATCTCGACTATTTGGGATTCTATTTGTTAAACGGTTGGATTCCGTGGAGTAAAATCTGGATTTTTACAGCAATCTTTGTTGTCGCCTTTGCTTTGGTCTGGTTCGTCATTTATATCACTGTCCGAGTAAAAGTGGGGAAAATGAACCGCAGTGTTGTCGGCGAAAACCGTCCCCGGTGACATGCACAACGATATGCTTCCGGGTGCATAGGTGCAAACAGGCACCGTTTGCATGAATACAGGAACACCCAAGGCTTCCGCGCCGCCGGGATCGGCAGCAGCGGAAGCCTTTCTTGACCCTTTCGTTTTGACAGGAAGTGCGAAACAAACGAAAGAATTTGCAATTGACTTTGCATGACATTGAGGCTATAATTTGGATATCATCGAATAAACCGAAGGGAGAGAAGAAAGAGATGTGGCTTGTGTTGGGTGCCGCTGCGGTTCTATCCGCCATTTTCAATGTCATATGGACCTTGTGTCACAAGGACGCCAGGTGGTTCCGGTTTTTGAGTCTTGCGTTCACCGCTTTGACGCTGTGCGCGTTTTATGCGGATGGAGCGGGAAGGGTGATCCGGGAGGACTGGGCCGGGTTGATGGATACCATGCCGGCGATAAACACGGTACTGTGGGTTTGTATCGGCGCGTCGATTCTGATCAACGCGATTTCCCTGTTTCCAAAAAAGAAATGATCGTTCGACCGCACAGGAGGCGCCGGGGCTTTGCGCAGCGCAGAGCGAGGCCTTCTGTTTTTGACGCATCACGGAGGTTTTCACCCATGCCAAGTCCAATCCAATCCCGGCTCTTCCACCTGCAAGACCCCCAATACCGCGCCTTTCAATGCAAGCTGCTCCCCACGGTTTCGCCGGAGACGGTGATCGGGGTGCGGACCCCGGCGCTGCGGGCCTACGCGAAGGAGCTGCGGGAAACGGAGGCCGCCGCAGACTTCCTGCGGGCGCTGCCCCACATTTACTTTGACGAAAACCAGCTCCACGCCTTCTTGCTGTGCGAGATTCGGGACTATCCCCGCTGCATGGCGGAGGTGGAGCGCTTCCTGCCCTATGTGGACAACTGGGCCACCTGCGACCAGCTTTCTCCCAGGGTCTTTCGACGGCACAGGCCGGAGCTGTTGGAGCGTGTCCGGGCCTGGCTGGGATCGAACGCGCCCTACACGGTCCGCTTTGGGCTGGGGATGCTGATGGAGCATTATCTGGACGAGGCGTTCCAAACGGAGTACCCGGAACTTGTGGCGCGGCTGCGGGCGGAGGACTACTATGTCAAAATGATGATCGCCTGGTATTTCGCCACGGCGCTTGCCAAGCAGTACGCGGCGGCGCTGCCCTTCCTGGAACAGGGGCGGCTGGATGTCTGGACGCACAACAAGGCCATTCAGAAAGCGGTGGAGAGCCGCCGCATCCCGCCGGAGCGGAAGGAATACTTGAAGACTTTGAAGCGGAAGCCGACGGGGGAAGCCTGAGCGGCGCAAAGAAGGAGGCTGAATCCAATGATACGGGCAGAGGAACGCTTTGCACTGGCCGGACATGAGATCGTCCTGCGCTGCGCGGAGGAAGCGGACGCGGGCAGGCTGATCGACTACCTGAAAACCGTGACCGGAGAGACGCCCTTTTTGCTGCGGGACCCGGACGAGGTACACATCACCCTGGAGGAGGAGCGCGGCTTCATCCGGGCGCGCAACGCATCCGAGGACGCCCTGCTGCTCCTGGCCTTTGTGGACGGGGCCTTCGCGGGCAACTGCTCCTTTGAGGGCCTGTCCGCCAGCCGCCGGGTGAAGCACCGTGCGGAGCTGGGCATCGCGCTGTTTCAGAAATATACCGGCTTCGGCCTGGGCAGGGCGATGCTGGAGCGGCTGCTGGAGGCCATGCGGGAGCGGGGCTTCCGCCAGGCGGAACTGACGGTCACGGAGGGCAACGACCCGGCCTGTCATCTCTATGAGCGCCTGGGCTTCCGGATCTGCGGCCGCATCCCGGAAGCCTACCGCTACGGAGACGGCAGCAGCCGGGACGCAATCTGCATGGTCCTGCCCCTCAATGTTGTCACCGGGGACGGTTCTCGCTGACATTTTCGGCATGGCACAAACGCATTGCAATCTGTCCCATAATCTGCTATGATGGGGGAAAATCGCCCTGTTCCGACAGGGAACGGGAGAGAGGGAACGCCGGACGACCATGCCTGATTTGCATACATTTCTGATCGTTTGCCCCCTGGTGCTGCTGGCGGGCTTTGTGGACGCCATCGGGGGCGGGGGCGGCCTGATTTCCCTGCCCGCCTATCTGCTGGCGGGGCTGCCCGCGCATCAGGCGATTGCCACGAACAAGCTGTCCTCCACCTGCGGTACGGGGCTGGCGACATTTCGCTTTGCCCGGCGGGGGCTGATCGACTGGCGGCTTTCCCTTCCGGCCATGGGCGCGGGGCTGCTGGGCTCCTGGGGCGGGGCGCATCTGTCGCTGCTGGTGGACGCCGGGGTGCTGGAGAAGGTGCTGTATGTGATCCTGCCGCTGACCGCGCTGCTGGTGCTCCGGAAGGACGTGCTGCGGGACGAGGTGCCGCAGCCGACGGGGAGCGAGCGGCGCTCGGCCTGGATCGCGGCGGCGGCCGCGCTGGGCATCGGGGTCTACGACGGCTTTTACGGGCCGGGCACCGGGACCTTCCTCATCCTGGCCTTCTCCCTCTTCGCCCACATGGACGTGCGCAGCGCCAACGGGCGCTGCAAGGCGGTCAATCTGACCACCAACGCCACAAGCCTGCTGGTCTTTCTGCGGGGCGGGCAGGTGCTGCTGACGCTGGGCCTGGCGGCGGCGGCCTGCAATATGCTGGGCAACTGGCTGGGCGCGGGCCTGGCCATCCAGTCCGGCAGCCGGATCACCCGCCCCATCATCCTCTTCGTCCTGCTGCTCCTGCTGCTGCGCGTCATCGGTGTGTATTAAACTTCCGTCGTCTGCGGGAGTAAAAATAAGAAAAGGGAGAGGTAATCACATGGAACAGAAGAAAAAGAAAAGGCTGTCCCTGGCCGCGCAGATCTTCATCGCGCTGGTGCTGGGCATTGCTGTGGGCATGGCGCTGACCGGCAACCCGGCCGTCGCCAACGGTTACATCAAGCCCTTCGGCACGATCTTCCTGAACCTGATCAAATGGGTCGTCACGCCGCTGGTGTTTTTCTCGATTATGGCGGGCGTGATCTCCATGCGCGACATCCGCAAGGTCGGCTCCGTCGGCGTCAAGACCGTGGTGTATTATCTCTGCACCACCGCCTTTGCCATCACCATCGGCCTGATTCTGGCCAATCTGTTCAAGGGTATTTTCCCGGCCCTCCAGACCACGGACCTGACCTATGAGTCCTCCGGCTCCGTGAACTTCATGGACACCCTGGTGGGCATCTTCCCGTCCAACTTCTTAAAGCCCTTCGTGGACGCGAATATGCTCCAGATCATCGTGGCCAGCCTCATCATCGGCTTTGCCCTGCTGGTCATCGAGAAGCGGCGCGAGGTGGAGTACACGCTGGTCGAGGTCCTGAACGACGTGTTCATGAAGGCCATGGAGATGATCGTGAAGCTGTCGCCCATCGGCGTGTTCTGCCTGATCTGCCCCGTGGTGGCGGAGAACGGCCCCGCCGTGCTGGGCTCCCTGGCCAAGGTGCTGCTGATCGCCTACCTGGCTTACATCCTCCACGCGGTGGTGGTCTACTCCCTGTCGGTCCGCGTGGCGGCCAGGATGAGCCCGCTGCGCTTCTTCAAGGAGATGCTCCCCGCGATGATGTTCGCGTTCTCCTCCGCGTCCTCCGTCGGCACCCTGCCCATCAACATGGAGTGCACGGAGAAGCTGGGCGCGGACAAGGACGTGTCCTCCTTCGTGCTGCACCTGGGCGCCACGATCAACATGGACGGCACCGCCATCTATCAGGGCGTCTGTGCTATCTTCATCGCCTCCTGCTACGGCATCAGCCTGAGCTTCCCGCAGATGCTCACCATCGTCCTGACCGCCACCCTGGCCTCCATCGGCACGGCGGGCGTGCCGGGCGCGGGCATGGTGATGCTGGCGATGGTGCTGCAATCCGTCGGCCTGCCGGTGGAGGGCATCGCCCTGGTGGCCGGCATCGACCGCATCTTCGACATGGGCCGCACCACGGTCAACATCACCGGCGACGCCTCCTGCGCGGTCATCGTCTCCGCCATGGAGCGCCGGAAGCAGGCCAAACGCGAGGCCGCCCGGCAGAGCGCGTAACAAGTTACGGAGCGGAGCTTCCGGCATACGGACCGGACTCCACTCTGGACTAACCCAAAAGGCGTGGAAGATGTCAGCGGGAACCGTCCCCGCTGACATCTTCTTCCCGGAGATACGCCGCCGTGTCCAGCACCGTCACATGGAGCGGGGAGAGGCCTTTCAGCACGTTCCGAACCCGCTCCTCCATGACCGCGTCGTCCCCGCTGCAGGCGTCCGGGAGATAGAGGACGTGGCAGCCCAGGTCGATGGCGTCCAGGCAGCTGGACAGCACGCAGCATTCGCACATCACCCCCGTGACCACGAGCCGCC
>JAFSLL010000277.1 GCA_017448455.1 Oscillospiraceae bacterium
TAATCTACGTTCGCTCGCGCGGTTAGCTCAGCTGGTAGAGCACATGCTTGACGTGCATGGGGTCACAGGTTCGAGTCCTGTACCGCGCACCAGAAAAACGCCTGATTTCTTCGGAAATTGGGTGTTTTTTCAACTTTTTGGCCAAGCTGACTCTGGACCACTTTTGCTATCTTGAGGTATTTTGCGGTAAAGTGCGGGAAAAGTGCGGGAAAAGTGCGGGAAAACTGCGGGAAAAATCTGAGACAACCCGCCGTTCTCAAGAGAGGACGGCGGGTATTTTGATTGTAGAAGCTGCCGAAAAGAGGTTACAGGGTCGAGCCGAACGCTTCGCGGGCAGCCTGCGCGGCATCGTCTGCCAGCACCTGCTTGTTGCGGTGCAGGTATACCTTTTTGGTCATGCGTTCGTCACTGTGACCTGCGAGGTACTGCACCAGCGAGAGGTCGACGCCGGACTCGACGAGCTGGGTCACGTAGGTGTGGCGCATTATATATCGTCCGTTTTGGACTCGCTGACTTTCGCTGCATACAGAACGAGATTTGCGGCAAATGATATTGCTTATATGACATCCCAGCTAGGTGATGTCGAGCTATCCTCCCGTTTGCAAGAAAGCAGAGCGTATTGGTGGCTGCTATAACTGCTGTATCCAGAGATGAATTGGTCAACGCGATTGATGAGCTACGCGCTCGTTGCGGAGAGCTTGTCGCGCACGGCTTCCTCAATGAAACTGTTCAGACTCTGCTGATGCGTCATCGCATACACAGCGGCACGCTTGTGTAGGTCGCTGCCAAGGCGCACGTTCAGGCTTCCTTTGTAAGCGGTTTCGGGCGTGGTTCCTTCTGCTTGAACGCGCGTTGTGGAAAAGCGAAAAATATGTTGAATTGCTCAAAATGAACAGATATACTGTACAAAATGGGTTTTTCCGCCAGAATCGACAGCTATCCTTTTTATCGTACACCAATCCAGTTACACTTACTACACCCCACCTAGGAGGATTCTACCTATGAGCGAAATCACCAATGTCGGCGTGAACATCGCCGAGAAGTCCGCCGTCATCTGGAACGTGGCCAATCACCTTTTTGGCTATTTCAAGCCCCATGAGTACGGCCTCGTCATCCTGCCGATGACCGTCGTAAAGCGGTTCCGCGACTACCTCGCGGGTTTTTCCGGCAACGTGCAGGATGTGCTGTCCAAGTTCGACTTCGACAACGTCATTAAACGCATGGTGGAGAGCAACACGCTCTACCTCGTCATCAAAGAGTTCAACAGCGCCAAGGGCTACCTCGGCCCCGATAAGATTTCCGCCGTGGATTGCGGCTACATCTTCGAGGATTTGGTGCGGCGCTTCAACGAGTCCTACGGCGAGGAAGCGGGAGCGCACTTCACCTCCCGCGACATCATCTATCTGATGACTGATCTGCTTTTGACCGACACACGCTTCAACGGCGAGACCATCACCGTCTATGAAAACTGCACTACGTCTTTGATACGGGTAGCAGCGGCATAATGGCGAGGGCTCGTTTTTGGGGCTCGGAGGGCTCGTTCGAGCCTTCGGAAAAGCACATTCCAATCTGTTTAGTTGAGAACTTTCTTTTTTTGCAAAAGATGTAATATAGGTATTGACAACTTAGTTGTAATGTGATATATTACAACCGTCAGCTGATAAAATTTGTGTGGAGGTGAAAAATGCAGATCGGAAGCAGATTTACAATCGGAGTTCACATCATCACGGCTATCGACTACTTCAAGGATATGGATCGTGTGAACAGTGAATTCCTCGCCGGAAGCATCGGGGTGAATCCTGTCATCGTCCGCACAGTCATTTCACAGTTACGGGAAGCCGGTATTGTGCAGACACAGCGTGGCAGCAGCGGCGCAGAGCTCACAAAGCGGCTTGATGAGATCACACTTTACGACATCTACAAAGCCGTTGGCAGTGTAGATACGGAGGAAGGTCTCTTCCATTTCCATGAGCAGCCGAACCCGGACTGCCCTGTGGGCAGAAACATCCACAAGGTGTTGGATCAGCGTCTCATTGATGCACAGAAAGCTATGGAAGAGAAACTCAGATCCACAACGCTTGCCGATATCGTGGAAGATACAAGGCAGGCAGTCGACAATGAATCGAATGAAGAAAAGGAGTAATCTATCATGAAGAAGATTTTGATCGTTAACGGCAGCAAGAGAAGAAAAGGCAATTCCTATGCGCTGGAGTCCCGTATCGCAGAGCAGCTTCAGGGCAAGGCGGAAGTCACCACCTTTAACATCGGTGAGAAGGACGTTCGCGTATGTCTTGCCTGCGATGGCTGTAAGCGCGAGCACACCCCCAACTGCATCCAGAAGGATGATTTCACAGCCCTGATTCCGGAGATCGATTCCTGTGACGCCATGCTGATCCTTGCGCCGGTGCACTGGGATCAGTTCCCTGCTCAGCTCAAGGCGTTCCTCGACCGTACCTACTCCTTCATGGACTTCACCCAGCCCGATTTCTCGATGGCAGGACGTAAGGATAAGAAGCTCGGCGGATACTTCTTTGCCGGTTTCGGCCCGGTTGATGTGTACACGCAGATGGTGGAGACCAATCTGAAGAGCTTTGCCACCGCCGGATTCCGCGACTACAAAGCCCATGTAGCCGGTGATGCGAACGTTCCCG
This sequence comes from Oscillospiraceae bacterium, assembly GCA_017448455.1. Lineage (GTDB taxonomy): Bacteria > Bacillota > Clostridia > Oscillospirales > Oscillospiraceae > Limivicinus. The sequence continues at coordinate 2,652 of JAFSLL010000277.1, forward strand.
GCAGCATCATGGAGAAGCCGGAAGATTTGAAGGCAGCCGACGAGATGGTGGACTGGCTGCTTGCCTGATCGTTCATCAACACATAGAGAGTAACAACAAAGGAGGCTGGACGATCTGGTTCAGTCTCCTTTTCAGAAGGAAGGACAGGAAATGAAAAAGCAATTATCCATCAGAACCATGACATCTGTAGCGGTACTATCGGCAGTCGCTTTCGTACTGGCTTTCTTTGAATTTCCTGTTCCGCTTTCTCCGTCCTTTGCAAGAATGGATCTGTCAGATTTCCCGGCATTGATTGGTGCATTTGCTTTTGGTCCTGTCGCTGGAATCCTGATAGAACTTGTAAAAAACCTGCTTGGGCTTTTCTCCACGGCTACAAGCGGAGTTGGAGAGCTTGCCA
>JAFSLL010000278.1 GCA_017448455.1 Oscillospiraceae bacterium
CCCGATGGAGGTCATCCGGATGGAGGAGGCCGCGTCTTGGTGAGAGTGAAAATCCTTCCCCCACACGGCTGCGATCGCGGTGCACTCGACGAAAAGTCCTGGGCCGACCTTCCGGAGGGAAGCACGGTACGGGATGTCCTCAGACTGATCCGCTGCAGTCCGTTAAAAGCAAAACTCCTGCTCGTCAGTGTCAACGGCGAACGCAGCCCGCTGGACCGCGAGCTGCGTGAAGGAGATGTTGTGGGCTTTTTCTTCCCGGTTTCGGGCGGATGATGGCACAGAAGGGAACAAGCGGAAGCCTGATCAGGCTTGACAGGGAATAAAGCAGATAAAATTGAAAAAACCGGAAAACCGTGGACTTCGTTCATTCGATGTTCACGGTTTTCCGGTGAAGTGTCTGAAAAAAAGACAATTTCCGGCAAAAGGACGCTGTCTGGGAAGCCTTGATCTGATTGGTATGCGAGAAGCCGGAAAGTCCATTTCAAACTCTCAAAAAGCAGGTTTCACCTTCATGTGAAAACCGGGCTTCTCTCAGTGCGGCAATCTCTGCCATTATCACTCCATCAGTCCAGATCCAGCCCTGCAATCCAGGTTTTGAGTTCGTTCTCGGAAGCGCGGGCAGAGAAACGTCTGCCTTGCAGCACTGTGGCACCTGTCGCAAGCATCTCTATCCTGCCCTGTCCCTCGCCGAGATCGCTCCCGCCGGAGGTCAGGAAGGGTACGACGGTCTTGCCGCTGAAATCATAAGCCTCCAGAAAGCTGTCAATAATGCTCGGCTCGCGATACCACCAGATGGGAAACCCGATAAACACGACGTCTGCGTCCGCAATCGGCGCATCGTGGTCGGCTAACGCCGGACGGCAGTTTTTGTCCTGCATCTCGACCGTGCTGCGGGCTTTCTTATCCATCCAGTTCAGATCGCGCCGCTCGTAGGGAACAGCAGGACGGATTTCGTACAGTGCGGCGTCTGCGGCCGCGGCCAGGTTTTTTGCCAGTTTGGCGGTGCTCCCGCTCGCTGAAAAATAGGCTACCAGTTTCTTGCTCATAGTTTTTCCCCTCTCAGTTTACTATTCCTTTACTGCACAGACGGCATCAGGATGTCATAGTTGATCGTTTTATAGAACCCATCGCAGACGGATACATAGTCTCTGCCGTAAGTCCCCATCAGGTACATCAGCTTCGTGATCGTCGCCTCCAGCGTCATGTCATAGGCTTCCATCAGATGGAAGTCCTGTTTCACCTGCTGACCGACCTCATAGACCTCCATGTTGCTTCCTTCGTTGGCAACCTGTGTGGCGATCACGACGATCTTGCCCCGGGAAATCCAGCGTTCCATCTGCTGATAGAACACCTCACGCAGGCCGTCCGGAATGCCCCCGACGCCGAAGCTCTCAATCACGAGGCAGTCGTAATGCCCAAATAGGTATTCGACCAGCTCCGGTTTTGTGCCGGGAATCAGTTTCAGGACCACGATACTGTCGTCCAGCCTGTGCCCAAAGCGGACCGGTTCCGTGAATGGCGCCTGAGAGATAAAGCGGATAATTCTGCGCTCCCGGATCACGGCCAGCGTGGGGAAGTTAACACTGCTGAAGGCATTGTAGCTGTGGGCGTAGGTCTTCTTCGCTCTTGTTCCCGCAATCACATTTCCGTTGAAGACCAGCACCACACCCACAGACGCATTATCGGCTGCATAGCGGATACAGTCGAGCAGATTGAGCTTTGCGTCCGTACTGTCTTCGCTGATTGGCTTCTGCGATCCGGTAATCACGATCGGCTTGTTGGAGTTCTGGATCATGTAGGACAGAGCTGCCGAGGTATAAGCCATCGTATCGGTCCCGTGGCAGACCACAAAGCCGTCGTAATACAGATATTTGGCCTCAATGGCACAGACGATCTGCTTCCAGATCTCCGGGCTCATATTCGTGCTGTCGATGTTGCAGACCTGAACGGCATCCACATCGCACTCTTCTCTGATCTCCGGGATAAAGGACAGGATCTGCTCTGCGTTCAGCCCCGGCCTCAGACCGTGATCGGACAGCAGGGACGCAATTGTCCCGCCTGTTGCAAGCAGCAGAATCTTTTTCTTCATCGTACGCTCCCTTGTTCCATTTGGGTTAATTTCTGCGCGCCGGGCGGATCGCTTCCCCGGTTTCTCTTACCCCAGCTTATCTCCGTTTTTCACTTCTTTATCCGGCGTGATCAAAACGACACCGCCCTCACTGTACGTGCCAAGCACCAGTACTTCAGACATGAAATCCGCGATCTGCCGAGGCGGGAAGTTTACCACGGCGAGGACTTGCTTTCCGATCAGGTCCTCCGGCTTGTACTGGTCTGTAATCTGGGCGGAGGATCGTTTCACGCCTAATTCCCCGCCAAAGTCCACCTGCAGCTGGTAGGCCGGTTTCCTTGCTTTCGCAAATACCCTGGCATCCTTGATCGTACCGACACGAATATCCAGCTTCATAAAATCTTCAAAAGTTGCCATAAGTCCCCCTCCCTTCATTTTGCCATGTTCCGGGCAACTCACTTACAGATTTGCTCGCACTTCTGCATTTTGCCCGGTATTATAATCCAGAAGATACTGCATTTTTCTTCTGTTCTGTCAAGATGCTTCCAACCGTACGAATGATGGAGAAAATGCAGCATCTGTCATCTGAAGAAAAGTATATCAGAAATCATGCGTCCTTTCAACAGAGGAAGTCCTTCTGTAAAAGAAAGCAGTGCCTCGATTTGAAACACAGCTGAAAGCTTAAAGAAGACTGCATAAAACAGGAGAAAACCGCTGATCAACAGATAATCAGCGGTTTTCGGAAATAGGACTGCACTCTGTGATTTTGGTATCAATGCTTCTCGCCTCCCTGGTGGGGTACATTTTGCGGATGGGCTGCATTAGCGAGATCGTTTTCATACTCCTTGAAGTGCAGCTGGAGATAGGGGAATGACATACGAAAGCGGGGTCAGTTCCCGGACAGCACCGGCAATATCTGAAATCCGTATGCCGTATCGATCAACAGTGCTTTTTCATTTCCAACGAGCAGATAGCAATACACGTTTTCGCCGAGAAATTTTTCAGTAAATTGCCAGGTTGTGCTGTCGATTTGTTTGATGACTGCCTTTTCATCTTGATCTCCCCTGGTATCTGTGGTATGATCCTTTGCGGATGAGACATTTGTTCTTTCCATAATATATCTTGGACAGAACAAGTGTTCAACCCCATTCTCGTCGGGTTGTACAAAAAGGGGGAAAATGTTCTATGCGTCTTTCACAGAAGCAGCGGGATACACTGAAGAAAAACAACGAAGAATCCAATTTCGTCACCCGTGAAGCCGTTCAGGAAGCACTTTTTCTGCTCATGAAGGAGCAGGATTATGAGGAGATCCGCATAACGGATATCATCAAAAAGTCAGGCATCTCGCGGTCCGCTTTTTACCGCAACTATAAGACAAAAGACGATGTCCTTCGCGACCATATCGGGGATCTGAACGCACTGGTGCTGAAGACATTCAGCTCAGACGTAGAACAGAACTGGAAAAAATACATTCGAACAATCCGTGAAAACCATGAGAAGATTGAGCTTCTGATCCGCGCACATCGCGAATGGTTCCTTTTAGATGCGTTCAATGAAATGGCTGACTACTCCAGCGGAACAGATTTTGTTTCTGTCCTCCCACACGGTTATATCTACAATATCGTCATTTATTGGGTCAAATGCGGTATGCCTGGGTCCGATGATGAAGTCACTGATAGAATTATGGAGGCCTGCCGAATCAATGCGCATATCATGCTAAGCGGGATAATCCCTCCGGAAGAGCTTGAAAAAACGCTCGCTTTTCAATCATCTAAACCGCACTTTGATGGAACTATGGCAAAGAAACCGTGAGTTGCCTTGGATTATTGAAATATACAGTGAATGAGATGTACTGAAACTTTTTCGGGAGGGGATGTGATGATGAGCAGACAGATGAAGCGTATTTTTTTACTTCTGCCGACAGCGCTGATCCTTATTTTGATAGGCTGCGCTTCCGCTGGGCAGGTCATGGACGGAGATGGAATGATCAGAGAAATGGGCTACACGCAGATCTCGCAGGAGGAAGCCGCCGGGATGATGGCGCGGGATGATGGGCATGTGATTGTGGATGTCCGCAGGCAGGATGAATATGATGCCGGTCATATTCCGGGGGCAATCCTGATCCCGAACGAGAGTATTGAAGCGGAGCGTCCAAAACAGCTCCCTGATCTGGATCAGCCCATCCTGATCTACTGCCGGAGCGGGAACCGATCCAAACAGGCCGCGCAGAAGCTCGCGGATATGGGATATACCAATGTTTATGAATTCGGTGGGATCAACACCTGGACCGGAGAAATCGTGACAGAAGAAACTACTTTGGAGGTAACGGAGAATATGAAAACAATCTATCTTGCCGGCGGCTGCTTCTGGGGCATGCAGAAATATTTCGACCAGTTTGACGGGGTCGTCCGAACCGAGGTCGGTTATGCGAACGGGCCGGATGAAGCACCAAGCTATCAGGACGTCTGCAACAGCAGCGGACATGCCGAGAGCGTGCGGATCGACTATGATCCCAAGGTAATCTCCCTGACAGATTTATTGAATTACTACTTCATGGTGATCGATCCGCTCTCCGTAAATAAACAGGGCAACGACCGGGGCATCCAGTATCGTACAGGGATCTATTACACGGAAGAAGACCAGCTTCCGGAGATTGAAGCCGTTTATCAGGCAGCGGAAGAGAAGGCCGGGGCGAAACTGGCAGTCGAACTGCTCCCGCTGGAGAACTTCTTCCCCGCTGAGGAATACCACCAGAAGTATCTGGATAAAAACCCCGGTGGATACTGTCATATCCCGCGCAGTTACTTTGACCTCCAGAAAAACAGCGTGGAAGAATCCGAGGCGGAACTGCGGGCGCGGATCGGCAACCTGGCCTTTGAGGTCACGCAGCACGCCGCTACGGAATACGCTTTCACCGGCGAGTATGACGACTTCTTTGAAAAGGGCCTCTATGTCGACATTGTCAGCGGAGAGCCGCTCTTTACATCCATGGACAAATACAACTCCGGATGTGGCTGGCCGGCGTTCACCAGGCCGATCACAGAGGACGCTGTCACCGAGATCGTAGATACTACCCACGGGATGGTTCGGACAGAAGTCCGCAGCAGCGGCGCGGATTCTCATTTGGGCCACGTATTCAACGACGGTCCCCGCGAGTCCGGCGGCCTGCGTTATTGCATCAATTCCGCCGCCCTTCGCTTCATTCCTTACGATGAACTGGAAGAGCAAGGATACGGGGAGTATAAGGCGCTTTTTCATGATCAGGAGAAATAATAACTATTAATCAGGCATCTGTTCTTCCATTCTCTAAAGGAACGGTGATCAAATGGCAAAAACCAAATATCCAATCAATCGGGAATTTTTCCCTTACAGCAAATTCACGCCGCCCATCAGCCGGCGCTTCGTGAATCTTGCTCAAAAGGGGATGAACACGCCAGAATTCGTTTTCAAAGATCCGAATGTCAAAGTGCGGAAGCAGAGAATTTCGGCGTTCCGTGATGGGGAAATCGATCTGCTGATCATGACTCCGAAGGAGATTCATGCTCCTGCTCCGTGTTTGATCAATATCCATGGCGGCGGTTTTGTCTTCGAGGCTTCCAGCAGCCATTACCGGCATGCCCTTACTTATGCGGAAAAAGCGCGCTGCGTTGTCGTGTTCGTGCTATACCGCCTTGCTCCCAAGTATCCGTTTCCCTATCCCCAGGAGGACTGCTACGCTGCCTTCCGTTGGGTAAGTGAACACACGGAGGAACTTGGCATCGACTGCGCACGAATCGGAATCGCCGGTGACAGTGCCGGGGGCACTCTGACTGTCACAACCTGCATGATGGCCCGGGATCGCGCTTATCCCTGCCGCCCGCTGTTCCAGCTGCTGATCTACCCGTGGCTGGACGACAGAAACGTAAGCGAATCCTGCCGGAAGTATACGGATACTCCCATGTGGAATTCCACGCTGTCAAAAAAGGTCAGCCCGCTCACAAATCCGAATCCCTCAGCAACTCCGCTGGCCTACCGGTCACCTGTGGAAGCCGACAGCTTTGAAGGCCTGCCACCTGCTTATATTGAGGTGGCTGAGTTCGATCCGCTGCACGACGATGGAATATATTATGCCGAGCTCCTGACGAAAGCCGGCGTCCCCGCAGAGCTGCATGAGCCTGGAGGGACGATGCACGGTTTTGATTCCAAGGTGTCTGCGCCAACAACCCAGGCGATGCTTCAAAAGCGCGTGGAATACATGAAGAAAATGTTTGACCAGCCCTAACCGGATAGAATCTTTTGTTGGAAACAGGCAGAAAAACCCCAGGTGGTTGGAAAAGCAAAAATCCCCGGCAGAATGAGTCTGTCGGGGATTTGCCTGCCGTGATTCAGTTTGTGAGAAGTCTGAATGCCTCTTGCCATGAGGGCTTTTCATTCTTCCTGAGGTGCAAAATAAAAGTACGCTAATCGTATCAGGATTAGCGTACAATTATGGCACATCTGCATAAACTTGATACAATGAACAGATTCTTGGGGAATCTGTTCATTCTTGTTTTATACGGGGATGCAGACGATAATGCCTGTTCCCGGGGTTGGGACAAAAGGGACAGAAAGAAACAGGGAGCTTCTCTGTGTTGTTCAGTGCTGGACGTTTTCGCGCAGCTGCTGCATCATGCGCATCATAACCGGGCCCATGATCCGCGCGTGGGCCTCGATCAGCCGGTGGTCAAAGTTTGGCAGGATCCGGGGCTGTCCGTCGATCATCAGGGTCAGTTCCTTCCCGTCCCGGCAGGCCGGCCAGGCGGGAAGCCCTTCGCCGTTGGGATCCCCCGTCCGGGCAAACCGCCTCAGACTGCCGAAGGCCAGGTCCTGGACGCGTTCGGAGAGTCCGGGATCTTCCTGGGGACCGTGGGGGTATTCCACCAGGTCGATGTTGTGGAAGAAGTAGGGGATGTCGCAGCAGTGCCAGGGCGTGTTGCCGCCGTCGATGGGCTGGTCCATGTTGAAGAGGTACGACCAGGTGCAGTCATTCAGACGGCTGCGCCGGGCGATATAGTCGATCTCCGGGGAACGGAAGATGAAGTCCAGCCGCAGCAGGTCGACGAGCTGCCGCTCCGGATAGGCCTCCCGGAACAGAGGGATCAGCTCCCGGGCGCCCTCCTCGCCCAGCACGCCGCAAACCGCGGCCTCCTGCTCTTCCTCACTCATGCGGGAGCGGTCAAAGGGCGCGGGGGTGAAGGAGGTGAATTCCCCGAAGACACTCCCCACCATCAGGGGGATGTGCTTCGTCTCTTCCCGGAAGCCGCAGACGCAGGGCTCGCCCAGATAGAAGGCGTTGGGGTGAGGCCTGCAGCCCACGTATTTTCCTGCCTTTTCCAGCGCGGGCCTGACCTTGGCGTAGGCTTTGGCCAGCAGGTGATAATCCACCGTCTCCAAATCTTTGACCTTGGAAAGTCCCAGCTCGGCCAGCAGCGCTTCCGCCAGATCCCGGCCGCTGCCCACCGCGTCGCCCAGCACGGGGCCGATCACGCCGCTCATCACCACGCCCTTGGCGAAGAGTCCGTCCGCCGCCGGAGACTGGAGCAGGGTGGTGACCTTGGCGCCGCCGCCGGACTGGCCGAAGACCGTCACGTTCTCAGGATCGCCGCCGAAAGCGGCGATGTTGTCCCGCACCCAGCGGAGCGCCGCGATGATGTCGTCCCCGCCCGCGTTGCCGGAGTTTGCGTATTCCTCGCCGAAGTCCGACAGGTCGAAATAGCCGAGGAGGTTCAGGCGGTGATTGATAGAGACCACCACCGCGTCGCCCAGGCGGCTCATGTTGGCGCCGTCATAGGCCAGATGCTCAATGGAAGAGCCGGCCTCATAGCCGCCGCCGTGGAGCCAGAAGAGGACAGGACGCTTTTTCCCGTCGAGTCCGGGGGTCCAGAGGTTCAGATTCAGGCAGTCCTCGTCCATGGGCCAGAAGCGGTGGGGCACGTGCAGCTCGCCCTTGGGCCGGTCGTTGGTCAGCAGGGGACAGACGAAGCCGTAGTTTGAGGCGTCAAAGACCCCCTCCCAGGCTTTCACCGGCTCCGGCGCGTGGAAGCGTTGGGCCCTGGCGTAGGGGATTCCCTTGAAAATGAGAAGGCCGTCGTGCTCATAGCCCTTGACGAGACCCCGGTCCGTCCGCACCAGGGCGGTCCGTGCGTCGCAGCGGAAATTGCAGTTCATGGCTTGATCCTCCTGTTTGTTTCGATTTCAAGAAAAGTATAAACAATCCTTGCCGAAAACGCAAGCGCTGTGTCTTCAGTCTGTTGTTAACAAGTGATAATGTCACCTATAAGTAACTTGAGAAAATGTCACTTTCCTGTAGTAGAATAACAGCATGGAAAGGACGATCACATTGACTCAAGCACAGTTGAGGAAACTCCAGGTGATAGACCGCTACCGGAGCAAAGCAATCACCAGGAAGAAAGCAGCGGAACTGCTGGGACTTTCAGAGCGCCAGGTTACAAGACTGAAGAAAGGGATAGAAGCGGAAGGCGCAGCATTTGTCATTAACAAAAATACAGGAAGGACCCCAGCACACGCTATCCCGGGAAAAACGAAAGAGGCGATTCTCAAGATCCGGACGGAAGCAGTATTTCAGCAGTCTAACACACACTTCCGAGAGCTTTTGGAGAGCGATTACCAGATCGCAATTTCCTATACCGCGCTGCGAAGTATCCTGAAAGAGGCAGGGATCGAAAGTCCCAAAAGCAAGCGGCAGCGAAAACGAGGGAAAAAGCGGCGTGCACGCAGAGAACATCCCGGGGAACTACTTCAGATCGATGCCACGCCATATGAGTGGTTCGGAACTCCGCTTAAGTACGCCTTACATGGTGCAATAGATGATGCCAGCGGGAAAATAACCGGACTGTATATGACACAGAATGAATGTCTGTTTGGCTACGAAGAGATGATGCGATGCTGCTGCCTGAAGTTTGGGGTTCCTCAGTCCGTGTATTCTGACAAGCATACGATCTTTCGTTCTCCAAAAATGGGAAAACTTACCGTTGAAGAAGAAATACAGGGAAAGACGGTTAATCTGACTCAGTTTGGCAGGGCCATGCATGAACTCGGGGTAGACATCATCTATGCGAATTCTCCGGAAGCAAAAGGCCGTGTGGAACGAATGTGGCAGACTCTGCAGAGCCGGTTGCCTGTGGAGTTGGCGAAGCGGGGCATTACCACAGTTTCAGCGGCAAACAAGTTTCTTCAGGAAGAGTATATTGACATGTTCAATGAGCGTTTTGCCGTGGAACCCGCTGGCGATCCGATCTTTGTTCCTGTCTCTACAGCTACCGCATTGGATGAAATTCTCTGCATCAAAGTCAAGAGGAAAACTGACAAAACCGGTGTTTTTTCCTTCAAGGGTAAATCTTTCCAAATCATAAAAGATGGGAAATCCTTTTCACTTCCCAAAAAGGAGATTTCTCTCATGATCAATCCCCGTATTGGGATGCGAGCCAAATACCAAAACTTCGTTTATTCCGTGAAGCGGTGTGAGCCCTCAGAATTACCTGTAGAATCCCAGACCGAAAAAAAGACTTCTCCGGTGAAGGAGAAACGTGCGGAAGCGGTTTCTCCCCATTTAAAACACAGCTCAGATCAGTGGAAAGCTATTTGGTGGTTTGAAGATTACAGCGAGACGCTCCTCTTTCTGTATGATCTCTTCTTCTCGAAACAGCAGGCTTCCAAACAGTAGTAACTCCCTCTCTGAATAGATAGATTCCTTGGCCCCGCCGGCCTCAAGGCGTATTAGTAGTAGTTCCCGCCTGTTTGAAGTGTTTGAAACCCGTCTCACGCAAGGGTTTTGAACACTTCAAACAGCCTCTCTCCATATTTTGCCATCACTTAACCAAAAGGGACATTTTCTCAAGTTAATACGGGACTAAAAATGTGACATTTTAATTTGTTATTGACAGGCTATGCAGCAAAGCACGAAAAGCTGAAAAAGCAGTACGGCGATGCCCATGCAGAAAGAGAAGCCCGCCAAAACAAGGCTCAGATTCTCAACGGCATGATCGAGAGCCTCAGAGGTGCAGGGCCGGCGGTAATCGGTTTTGATGAAAAGCTGTGGAACACTACAATCGATCATGTGACGGTTAATCGGGATGACACTCTTGTATTCACCATGCGGGACGGCAGAGAGATACAGGTAAAAAGATGACTCCAGGAGCGGTGCTTCTGGAGTATCTTTATAGATAGTAGTAGTTTAACGAATATAGATAATATAACGATATACAATCACTATATCTTGTGCTATCTTCAATATTTGCCCAGTTAAACCGCAACATGGAGGAACGGATTGATCACTGGTGAACAGAATGCAACCCGAAAGCCTTGCGGTGTGGGGATAAAATAACAAAGCACAGAGCCGATACATTGTATCAACTCTGTGCAGATGTTATGGTGCTCCAGCGGGGACTCGAACCCCGGACACCCTGCTTAAAAGGCAGGTGCTCTACCTCCTGAGCTACTGGGGCATTGGCTGGGATGGCGGGACTCGAACCCACTATATCGGAGTCAAAGTCCGGTGTGTTACCATTACACTACATCCCATTGCTGATTCATTAAAAAGGCCGGCGCAGCCGGCCAGTTATTACAGTGGGGTGGGATATGGGGCTCGAACCCACG
>JAFSLL010000279.1 GCA_017448455.1 Oscillospiraceae bacterium
GGTCTGTGTCAGAAAGCCGGGGCCGATAGCAGACGTAGCCATCAGGAATGCTGCTCCGAGCAGAACGGATAGGCTGTGCTTTTCAGTCGTTTTCTCGTTACTCATAGCATTTCCTCCCTATCAAAAACATTGCTGTCTCAGACAATCTCCGAGAGCGGCGCGATGGTCACGCCCTCCTCGATGAGCCGCGCGCGAATGTTTCTCACGAACGCCACCGCCGAGGGGTTATCCCCGTGGACGCAGATGGAGTCCGCCTTGAGGGGAACCTCCTCGCCGGTGATGGCGGTGATTTTTCCCTCCTTGACCATGCGGATGGTGCGCGCGATTGCTTCATCCGTGTCATGGATGACCGCGCCGGGCTTGCTGCGGGGGACCAGCGTGCCGTCCGCCTGATAGGCGCGGTCGGCAAACACCTCATTCGCCACGCGAAGACCCAACTGCTTGCCCGCCTCCGCCATGTTGCTGTTGGCGAGAACAAGGAAAATGATGTCCTTGTCCACCTCCGCGATGGCCTCCGCCAGTGCCAGCGCCAGATCCATGTCCTTCGCCGCCATGTTGTAAAGCGCGCCGTGGGGCTTGCAGTGCTGGAGTCTGACGCCGCTTGCTTTCGTAAACGCCATCAGCGCGCCAAGCTGGTACTTTACGTAAGCCTTTGCTTCTCTGGGTGAGCAGCTCATGTTCCGCCGTCCGAAGCCCATCAGGTCAGGGAATCCCGGGTGCGCGCCGACGGCGACGTGCGCGTCCCGGGCCGCAAGGACTGTCTGTTCCATCACAAGAGGGTCTCCGGCGTGGTATCCGCAGGCAACATTCGCCGAAGAAATGTGGGCGATTACTTCATAGTCCAGTCCAACGGTGTAGTTGCCGAAGCTTTCGCCCAGATCGCTGTTCAAGTCTACCCGATACATTCTCACGACTCCCTTCCAAAATAATTTACGCAGCCACGCCTCCTCCAGCTTGACAGCACGGCTTTTGCGTTATATAAATATTACAAGAATAGTATCAGGAATTCTATCTTTATCTTCAGTAAAAATATAAAGATATTGATTTTGGCGGGAGAAAATGTACGATGTTTTTTGTCGATAACAACCAAAAGGCGAATTTTGAGCTGGATTACGCCTTTCCGCTGGTGGTGCATGAAACATTTTTACGTGACAAGCCTATGGGCTTCAACAACTGGCACTGGCATGAGGAGGTGCAGTTCACCTACGTGCTGGAGGGCAGCATGATTACCACCGCTCAGGGTCAGGATCATATTCTGCGCACAGGGGACGGTTTTTTCATCAATTCCAACATCTCACATATGACGCGCCCGACCTCGGCAGATTCTGCGCGCTATGTCAGCTTGAACGTCAAACCATCGCTGCTGACATTGTTCCACGGCAGCGTCGTCGAGCGGAGGTATTTTTTGCCATATATGAATCACCCCTGCTTCCAGTTTGTCCTGCTCACACCAGAGACACGCTGGCAGGAAAAGACACTCAACGATATGCTTTACCTGTTTTATCTCCTGCGGGAAAAGGCATTTGGCTATGAGTTGGACGCCTACAGTTATCTGCTGCACATTTGGCGCACACTGCTCGAGCATCTGGACGCTGACCCCGGTCAGCAGCCACTCCTCGAGCGACAGGAGGCGCATCAGATCCTTTCATATCTCCACGACCACTATGCTGAGCACATTACTCTGGAGAAGATCTCGAACATCACGCATCTAAGCTCAGGGGAATGCTGCCGCCTGTTCAAAGCGACCTACGGCTGCACCATTTTCAACTATCTGACGGATTACCGACTGGGACAAAGCACCATACTCCTCTCGGATCATTCTCTGTCGGTTTCCCGCATCGCGGAGCTCTGCGGTTTCAACAGCCCCAGCTACTTTATCAAGCGATTCCGCGAAAAGGTGGGGGTAAGTCCGTTGCAGTACCGAAATGTTCCGGATCAATGTGCAGGAAATGACTGATGTGCTGGCTGCTGAGATAATTCAGACTTGTGTTTTGTTTGACACAGGAGAGAAAGACTTTAGCATAACAATTATCGATTATCTGGAGGAAAAAGATGTTTCTGACTGAACAAGATCGCATCTACATGGAAGATGAGCAGGGTCGGATTGTTGCGGAGATTACCTTCCCAGAGATTCTCCCGGGTGTTTATAACATCGACCATACCTTTGTGGATAACAGTCTGCGTGGGCAGGGAATTGCGTCAAAGCTGGTACAGGCTGCTGTGGACGAGATACGGCGCCGAGGCGGTGAGGTACAGGCGACTTGCTCCTATGCGGTCAAGTGGTTGTCTGAGCGAGGTAACTGACATGACCTATAATTTGAGCCGTTTTCTCACCGCGCAGGAGAGGGACTATGAACAGGCGCTCTCTGAGATCCGCACGGGACGCAAGCGGAGCCATTGGATTTGGTATATCTTTCCTCAACTGCGTGGACTCGGATACAGCTACAACGCCGAGTTCTACGGCATCGCTGATGTCGAGGAGGCGCGTCAGTACCTTTCCCATCCCGTTTTGGGTGCTCGACTGAGAGAGATTACCGGAGCATTGCTGGAGCTGCCCGATAGCAATTCAACCCGAGTCATGGGACGACCTGACGATATAAAGCTTTGCTCCAGCATGACACTATTTGAGTATGTCGCAGAGAAGGATTCGGTGTTCGGCAAGATTCTGGACAAGTATTACGGTGGAAAGCGCGACCCAGCGACGCTGCGGATGCTGTAAAGCGAAATATGGAAGCTATTATCGAAGAAAAAGCTATTTTGGGGAGTTCGTTATGACAGAAAAACAATTCTGGATGAAACTTGATGCATCTCTACAAAAAGATTTGCAGAGAATGAGGATGACTAGCTATGGAGCAGCTTCGGTGCGTAGTCGAGAGAATCACATATCAAAATGAGCAGAACGGCTATACCGTGCTTCGTTGCCGCGCAAAGGGCTTTCAGGACTTGGTGACAGTCGTTGGCAATATGCCGGATACGCATGTCGGTTCGGTGCTTCAACTCGGCGGTAACTGGCGGGTAGACGCAAAGTACGGACGCCAATTCTCTGTGGAACACTTTGAGGAAACGCTTCCGGCGACCGTGTTTGGAATCGAAAAGTATCTCGGCAGCGGTATGATCAAGGGCGTTGGTCCCAAATTCGCCCAGCGGATTGTCCGACAGTTTGGGAAGGACACTCTGGATGTGATCGAATCTGAGCCGGATAAGCTGTTGGAAGTACCGGGTATAGGCAAGATGCGTGTCGA
>JAFSLL010000280.1 GCA_017448455.1 Oscillospiraceae bacterium
CCGCTGTATTTCTTCAGCGTCACAGTATGGCCGGTATGATCCACCTGATACCAGAAGTCCCCAGCGGCGGGGTTGGCGGGAGCCGTCTCGGAGATGTTTCCGAGCACCTCATCCACCTCGTGCTGATTGGTGCGGACGATCACATAAGGCACAAGCCCGCCGAGATTGTTCTTCACCGTAAACCCGCCGATGGAGAGCATCTCGGATACATAAGGATCGGACTTGTCCTCCACCGTGATCACATCCACATAGCTCTTACCGTTATAGGTCATGGTGCAGCGGTAAGACTGGATGTTCACGATATCCGCGCCGTTCACGGTCAGCGTAGCCGCGGTCGCGCCGGAGATGTTGGCCCAGGTCCCGCCGCTGTATTTCGCCCACTGATAGGTGCCCGTGACAGCAGTCGTTCCCTCATAAGCAGAGGTCGCCAGCGTCAGGCTGCCTGACTGATTCTGTACGATCGTGCCGTTGGGAGCATAGACCGAGAACACGACCGCGGACTGACCGCTTGTTCCGGCATTAGCCTTGGTCCATGCAAAGTTCTTTTTTACGGACTGGCCGGAGACGGAGAACGTCAGCTCGATGGTGCCGGTCAGGACCGACGCGCCGCCCAAGGTCGCATTCTTTGCGAAGGTCAGGACCACAGAGCCCGCGGCGGATGCAGTCGCCGCCGTGTTCGATTTCACCGTCACGCCGGACGGCAGCGTGCCAACCGTACAGGTTGCCGCCACCTGTTCAATTCCGACATAAGCGAGAAATGGGATCGCCACGTTTGTCGCCGCGGTCACCGCGCCTGCCGATGTGCAGGGTATGGTCTGGGCCTCATTGGAGAGGATAACAGAGATGCCGCCGGAACCGGCACTGCCCGGAGTACCAGGGTCGCCTTTGGTACCGTCGTAGATCTTTGTGATCGTGACCGTATCGTACACATCGGCATCAGAAGTCACCAGCTTGATCTGCGCGACATTATTGGTGAAGACCGCATGTGTGGGCTTTACTACGAGGGTACTGCCGGTGATGCTGCTGTTATCCGAGGTGGTCGGATAATCCGCCCAGTTGCCGGAGCTGTTTTTGTACTGCCACTTGGTGATCGTGACACCCTGCACCTGCCCGTTCAGAGTGGCCTGCGAAGCGCCCACCAGAGCAGAGGACGTATCATACTTGAACACATAAGTATCCGCGGTCACATAAGCGAGTTTTGCATTTTCTGCATTCTTCACCAGCGTGAACGTGATATCCGAGGAGATATTGACCGTGTTCTTCGTCTCACTGTCGTAATAGGAGATATAGCAGATGTATGTGATCATGCCGGAAGTGGATGCAGACAGCTTATTCTGATTGACCGTCAGGATGCCGCCGGAGGCAGTTTCACCGGAGGTCAGAGAGGTTTCGCTGCTGGTGCCATCCTTCCTCTTCCATGTGATCGTCAGGCCGGATGCATTCAGCGCGATGCTGGTCTGGTCCAGAAAGACCACAGGCGTCAACACGAGGTTCGAACTTGCCCAGCTCGGTGCATAGGTGTGCGGGAGGACATTCGGGTCCTCGCTCTGGGTCTTCGGCAGGTTGGACGTGATATACGCCGAGAGCTTCCGCTGATCGGTAATGTCAACGAAAGTCTGCTGGCTGGATGTTAGTACTGTAGGCATGGCGTGCCCTCCTTCAAATCGTTACTTCACAATAGAAGGATGCGTTATCCGTCACATCCTCCGTGGAGACCGTTATTGTTTTCATACCCGTATGCGCAGCGTCCCAGTCGGCATCGGCTGCAGCATTGCCGGAATTGCGATGCCATCTGAACGCGGAGGCATCAAGGGTATCTGTAATCTCTTTATCCCATGAATAAACTTTGCACCGCACAGTGCTCTGCTGGGTCTTTTCTCGGAAGATGCTCACGCCTTCCGTCACCAGCTCTGTGCGGTACATTTTGGATTTATTGATTGCATCGACCTCGCCGGAGATGACATCGATCTTGGACGACTGCCCGATAATATCCTCCTCCAGCGCGGAGATCGTATTGTCCTGCTTTGTGGAAAGCCCGGTGAGCGTGATCCCGCTGGCACCGATCGTGATGGTGTTCCCTGCCGGGTTCAGGTAATCCCGGGTGCGGCCTACGCATCGGTATCTGCCGTCGATTCCATGCGGAGGCGATTTGCACTCCACATACATTCCGGCATGGATGTCACCGATATCCGCGCCGGTGTCCGACTCGTCCACGATCGTGAGCTCCATGCTTGTGACGCCCTTGCTCAGATCCGAAAGACGAGCCTGCGCTTTTCGGAGCAGATTGTATGGAATTGTCACATCCTCCCAAATCTCTGTTTTCCAGATCATTCCGATCTCAGCCGCGGCTTCTTGGTCTACAATGTAGTTTTTCCCGCCGTTCACGGATGTGATCTGGACCCGCTCATCGGTCTCGTACTCGTTTCCTTCTGCATCGACCTCTTTGATCTTGGCTCCCAGCGGCAGCAGAACCGACACTCGCTCGGTATGGTCCCTGCTGATCTTCACATCCAGCAGGTTTTTACCAAACTCCACA
>JAFSLL010000281.1 GCA_017448455.1 Oscillospiraceae bacterium
ATCAGCAAAAGGAGCAGGTCGCCTGTATCTACATCCTGCAATCGCAGCTTCTCCAACAGCTGTCCCAGAAAACGCGATGCGTCCGGAGGAGGCGGAGGTTTTGGCGGTGGATGTGGCATATGGGAAAATGCTGTCTTTGGCGTGGGCGGAACAGGAGGCGTGAGAGGATACGGCTCAAATTGTTCTTCGACCGGATGAGGCGGTTTGAGAGGAAGGGGCTCTCTTGGCGCCGGCGCGCGTCGGGGCGGTTCAGTGACAGGAACACAAATATAGTCGCCGTGCTCATTGCGTATGTAGCGGTTATACACGCGGTTCTGCCTCCTGTCCCGAAGAAGTCAGGAATGTCTTTCCCAAGTGGATCAAGCGTGCCAGTTGGGCCGCGCGTTCTACCTTATCCCTCCGTTTCCGACTGAGAAACGGACGCAGAGCCTGCAACAGCGCGGTTGCTTCACTGCTTTCCGGACGGTTCATTTCACGCATCAAAGGCCCAATCCGACGCAGCAGTTCCGGATCCAGACCACCCAGAGCCTGTAATATGGCTGTACTGTCACTCTCCGGTTCGCGTGGCGTGTCGCTGACTGGAGGCTCCGACGGCGAACTGCCGCCGGAGATACTCTGCGCCAGAGAAACGATTTGCGCCATAGCGTCCGGGTCAGAGAGAATGGTATTGAGTTGTTCCTGCCAGTCCGCCATGGGGAATCCTCCTGCTTATTTTTTTGCCGTGTCGTTAAGACGGCTCATAACGGCAGCCGCTTTCGGATCCTTAAGCATGCTTTGAAGAATCTGCGATAACTCCGCTGTATTGCCGTTTGCCGCGGATGCTGCCGCACGGTTGAGAGCCGCGCCTCCATCGCTTTGTGTCAGCATGCTCATCAGCTTCTTTCCGTCGTCAGATCGCATGATCTGTTCAGCAAGGCCTTTATTCTGTTTGAGCCGCTCAATGGCGGCGGCAGTCTTTGCGTCCATGAATGACCCTCCCAAAATATTGTTCGAGCTATTATATGCGCACAGAAATAAAATTGTGCCGAAGCTCCTGTAAGTTTTCCCTTTACGGAATCTGTATTCTATGCTATTCTTGAAAAAATACGGTTTTTTTGGGGGACGAATCATGAAATCCAAGGCCGCGGTCAAGCGGATTATTGAAGAGTTGAAGATGCTCTATCCCGATGCGCTTTGTTCACTTACATATGATAAGGACTATGAGCTTCTTTTTGCCGTGCGCCTTTCGGCACAGTGTACCGATGCCAGAGTGAACATGGTCACACCGGCTCTGTTTGCCAGATTTCCGACATTGGAGGCGTTTGCCCGGGCATCCTATGAAGAGGTCGGCGAGGTCATTCGCTCCTGCGGGTTTTACCATACCAAAGCAAAGGATTTGGTCGAATGCGCAAAGCTTCTGCTGGAGCGGCACGGCGGAAGAGTACCGGATACGATGGAGGAACTGACCGCGCTGCCCGGCGTCGGGCGGAAAACTGCCAATCTGGTGCTGGGCGATATCTACGGACAGAGTGCCTACGTCTGTGATACGCACTGCATTCGTATTACAGGCCGACTTGGCCTCACAGACGGCAGCACAGATCCGCTGAACGTGGAACGTCAACTGCGAACCGTCATTCCGGGGCCGGAGAGCAGTAACTTTTGTCATCGAATGGTGCTGCATGGCAGAGCTTTGTGTATGGCACGCAAGCCAAACTGTGCGGCCTGCCCATTGAAAAAGGACTGTGATTTCGGGAAAAAAACGGTTCAATGATGGCAATGATAAGGAAAAGCCGGCATGGAAATCCATGCCGGCTTTTCATCAGGCGTGATCCTTGCTTTCAAAGGGTTCGGTTTCACGAAACAGCATCGTGATACACCAGATTCCGGCAAGGCCCACCAGCGTGTAGATCACGCGGCTGATTGCTCCGGTCTGACCCCCAAACAGGAATGCCACGGCATCAAAGCCGAACAGTCCGATGCTTCCCCAGTTGAGCGCGCCGATAATGGCTAGCGTCAGGGCAAGTTTGTCGATGATCATGAGAATATCCTCCTACTTCTTTTGCTGGGTCGTGTGATAGTCTGTGAATGCTTTCATTTTTTTATGCGCCCAAAAAAATATTTTGAAAATTTTTCCAAATCCATTGAAACGCTTGAGCCTATCCTGTATAATCAAAAAACAGACTTTGCGATAACGCTGACGGGAGGAGAACGTAATGAACAAAAAATTTGAAAAGCTCGGGTTTTATCCTGCCGATATTCTGCTGCCGAAGGAAGCGGACATGGAGAAGTGGGCGGTGGTTGCCTGTGACCAGTTCACCTCAGAACCGGAGTACTGGCAGCGGGTGGAGACCACGGTGGGTGACGCGCCTTCCACGCTGAGGTTGATTCTGCCGGAGGCTGATTTAAAAGCGCCTGACGTAGAGGAGAGAATCAGCCGCATCAATGCTTCCATGGATGATTACCTCAAACGTGATCTTTTTACGACCCTGAAGGATTCTCTCATATATGTAGAACGTGAGCAGTCCGACGGCAAAATTCGCCACGGTCTTGTGGGTATGGTCGATTTGGATGCCTATGATTTTACGCCCGGCTCAGGAGCGCTGATTCGTGCCACTGAGGGAACGGTGCTGGAGCGCATTCCTCCCCGTGCCAGAGTTCGCCGCAATGCGCCTATTGAGCTGCCTCATGTGATGTTGCTGATTGATGACCCAGATAAAAGTGTGATTGAGCCGTTGACCGCTAAGGCTGAAAACATGGAAAAGCTGTACGATTTTGATCTCATGGAAAACGGCGGACACATCAAGGGCTATCGTCTTTCCAACGAACAGGTAGACGCTGTTGCGGATGCGCTTACCGGCCTATGTGCCGATGAGGCCATGCGAAAAAAATACGGTGTTTCCGGCGTAGCGCCGCTGCTGTTCGCGGTGGGTGACGGCAACCACTCTCTTGCAACTGCCAAAGCCTGCCGGGA
>JAFSLL010000282.1 GCA_017448455.1 Oscillospiraceae bacterium
AAGTCCGCTAATTCCCCAGGTACGTTTCCAAGCGCTTCCATTCCACGATTAAGATACTGTTCTGTACTGATTACACTTGAATCGAACACAGTTTTTGTCTTTATTGTCCCTGATGATGTCTGATACTCGACAACGCTTACTCCGTCCATTCCTTCAACAGGCGTAGAACTAACAACGTGGCCGCCACTGGCAGATAATTCATTATTGAATGCATTGGACTCGTGACATCCATTAATTGATCCATTGGGTTTTGCTCCGGTATTATCGGCATTTCCTTCTAAGTGATCTTTTACCTTTGCCTGATTTTCAGGAGTGCATGTTGCATTGTGAACAAGAATCAAACTCTTCCCAACGAAATATGAATGAAAATCTTCAACCTCGAAGTTGTAGACATTCGTAGGCACTTCTGTGGTTTCAAATGAGATATCATCAATCTTTCGTTTATTATGATAACAATCCAGTAAATAATCGCTTATCTTTAATTTCCCAGCGTTGATAAACCCCTTTCCATAAACATAGAATGGGTGATTATGGGTAGTCGTAATTACTTCGCTGCCTATTTTCAGGTGAACAAGCTCTGAAACTGTTCTATGAAACGATACTAATACCGTCTTTTCCTCACTGATTCCGGTATCCGGATCAGCTGAGAGCACCTTGTCTCCGGCTTTAATATTCTCGATAGCTGTCAAACCACAAGCTGTCAGAATCATGGTCCCTGCGATAAAGCATGTTGCGGTACGAACATAACCGCCAGAAAAGGCTGCCGTTCCTCCGGCAACAAGCTGAAGGGTGTTATACCATTCTTGTGCGTGGGCTTTTTGGTTTAGATCGAAAATGAACTTTCCTGCAGTTGGATCAATCAGGCCCAGATCAATACCTGTATCCTGCAAAAATCTGGTCTGGAAAGCATAAGCCAGCGATAATCCATCAAACCCAAGCATGCCAAATGAAAGGGCACTTGAACCGTAGAACAGCCCTGTCATGAATGAGCTACAGCCAAAGAGCTTGCCAGCGAGTGAGCCTACGCCGCCCAAGCCGCCGAAAGCCATCCCCAACATGGCACCTTCTTGAGCTCCTTGAAGTATACCGCCTAATATACCGCTGACTCCATATTGCGCATAGCCGGATAGGCCTCCGATAACAGCACCCATCAAGAGGCCTATCAGGAAGCCTTTAATCATGTTCTCAAGAATGAGAAGCCCAAAGCCCTGCAATCCAGGAACAAACAGGCATACTACCGCGACAACTAACTCGATTACAATCAGTATCTCTTTCCAATGTTCCTTACACCATTCCCAAGCTGACTTGCAGGCGTCGCAGAACTTCTCCCAGCCGCTCTTTTCGCAGTCCGGCTTTAGGTAGTCGTACTTGTCATAGAAATCGTCTTTGTTTTGGTCTACCGTATCCGCCACGTTGTTGTCGATCCGGATGGTGTCCTGAATAAAGTCCTCGCTGTTGTTCTGGAAATTCTCCAGGATCTCGATCCGCTGCTCCTGGGTCTGGCTGGAGGCCCGGATGCCATCTATCACGTCGCTGAGATCACAGACGTTGCCGTCTACCTTCAAAGCCTTCTGATAGAGCTTGGAAAGCTCCTTGTTGTACTTTTCTACCGACTTTCGGACATCCTTGATCAGACTGGGCATGTTGTTGATCTTGCCCGCGTATAAAGATATTGTTGCCATTCCTTCACCTCGTTTGGACGTTCGGGTGTTTTTCGTCTCTGACAGACGAATCAGCCAATTTGATCTGTGTCAATATCAACGATAAGGTAAAACACATCCTCGCCTGAATTGGCAAGGTCTTCTGTTTTATTGGATCGTGTCGCCAAGATCGCAGACACTGCTGTCAACCTGCATGATTGCCGCCTGAAGCTGGGACAGTCCGGAACTGAAGTTCTTTACCTCTGCCCGCAGCTCTTTTATCAACCCGGGCATCCGATTGATCCTGCCAGCGTATAATGCGATCGTTGCCATCAGTCTCTACTCCTTTTCACAGCGCCGCATGAAAGCGTGGCGTGAGCTATCGCTTTCCGCGGAACCGGCAGAATCGTTTTTTGGGGCGCTTTGGGGCAAAGCTGGGAGGCATGTCAAAATACAGACGGTCCGGCTCGTCGCCGTAGTATTCGTCCATCATGGCGATGACCTGCTTCCGTTCCGCCTCGTTCAGAGGCTGTCCTTTCTTCTCCTCCGGGAGCAGCCATCTGAGCGTTTCCGAGGAGGCGAGAAATCCGAGCAAGCCCAGATCGCCGAAGACCTGAACGGCCTGATCTCCAAAATAGATATCGGTCTCGCCGGGGTTTTTGCAAATCACCCGGATCCGGTCCTTTTCCATGGCGCCTCCTAATCAGAAAGCCTAAACCAGGAAAGAACGCTCTCGCCGCCGGAGGCGAGGCCGCCAAACAGGCTGCCGAACTGGAACACCCGCGGCACAAACTGGCTCCCAACGCCAAGCTGCGTGAAGGTAATGGAGGTGATATTGGGATTGACGCCAAGCAGAATCCTTTCGGTCGTATTCCAGACGCTTCCGGCGCCGGGCACGTTGGAAAACAGCATGGTCGCGTCGCCGCCGGAATTCATTGCCATGTAAGCGGAGGGCGCTCTCCAGCCCTCATACGCGGCAGGCTGCGCAACGCCGTTTTCATCCATCAGCATTCCCAGGGTCTTCATTCCATGCTCCCGGGCATACTCTTCGGAGATCCTGCCGCCGTCCGAGCCGAGGCCGGACCAGAATTCAGAGCTGGTCAGATTTCTGCCCAGGTTGGCGTATTGATCGGCGCCCTGGATCGCGGCCCGGAAGTCGGAGTTGGTCAGGAACTGCTTGCTGTAATCCCGCAGCGCGGTGTTGGTGATCCCGTGGGCGGCGTTGAACATGGAGCCCACGGAATAGAAACCGTTGGAGATCATGCTGGTCCAGTTCATTGCCGTTTTCCAGGCCTGGAAGGTGGAATTGCCGCTCATATCGCACCAGAGATCGACGAGGTTCAAGGCGGAGGAGGCCAGCGTACTGGTGATCGCTATGCCGGCGACCACCAGGCTGGCAACAGTCGCCACCGTCATTGCCGTACCTGACGCCATACCCAGCGCTGTCAGACCTGCCGCCAGCATCGGGGCCAGCGCCACGCCGCCGGAACAGACCACCGCGGCGATGGCAAGCACCGCGCCGACCACGATCACCACGGTAATGACGATCTGCTTCCAGTGCTCCTTGCACCAATCGCCGAACGCTTCCAGTCCGTCGCAGAAATGTTCCCAGCCGCTCTTTTCGCAGTCTGGCTTCAGATAGTCGTACTTCTCGTAGAAGTCGTCCTTGGTCTGATCGACTGTCTCCGCGACGTCGTTGTCTATGCGAATGGTTTCGTCGATAAACTCCTCGCTGTGCTCCTGGAAGCGGTCCAGCGCGTCCACCCGTTCCTCCTGGGTCCGAGAGCTGACGCGCAGCTCGTTGATGACGTCATCCAGATCGCAGACGTTCCGGTCAATGGAAAGGCTTTTCCGCTGAAGCTCCGCCAGGGACTGGCTATAGCTCGACACACCGCTTCTCAACTCCCGGACCAGGGAAGGCATCTGGTTGATCTTGCCAGAATAGAGCGCAATTGTTGCCATGCTGTTACCTCAATCGTTCTTGATAGCTTCCTGCGTCGGCAGCGCGTCAGAAGTGACCGCTGTAGCCCTCCTCCTCCAGCTTGCGGCGATAATACGTCATATCGCAGGAGGCGTTGTTCCTCATTCGCTTGTAATCGGAGAGATCGGATTCCTTGGATTGAATCTGCTGCTTGATTTGCTCCAGGTTCTGCTGGGCAGTTTGCAGTTTCTTTTTGAAGTCTTCCAGCTTTTCGGCCAAAAGCTTCATCTTGGAACGGATGGTCTCCATGATCTCGCTGAGCTTTTGTTTGGTCTGCTCCCGCTCCTGCCCGTAGACGTCGTTCAGGTTCTTGCTGGTAACGCTGCTGGCACTGACCATGGCGGAGAAATTCACCGCGGCAGCGTCGGTCTTCGTCGCGATCGTCTGAAGCTTTGTGTTCAGATCGGCTTCCTTCCTGGAAATCTCCTGCACCTGCTCCAGCGCCTTTTCATTCTTTTTTATGAAGGTCTTCAGCTCATTGATCTCATTGGTAGTGCGCTGCTTATCGTTCTTCAAGGTGTTGATCCTGTTGGTGCAATCATTGATCGAATAGCAGGCGTTGTTGTATCTTCTCTTTGCGTCGAAATACAGATCTTCATTGGTTGCCATAGTCGTTCCATCTCCCCTGTACGGTACTCGGTATTGATCATCTTTCCGGCTGTTATACAGTATATGCAAAATATACAGAAATCTGGGAAAAATTCCTATTTTTCCAAATCGCAGTATAACATAGAACCATCTTTTTTTCAAGTAAAATCAAGCAGAAAAACAGTGAAAAATGTATGATGAATATGTCTATATTGTGTATATGTGTGTCAGAGCGGCTTGTTTTCCGCCGCGCGACGAACAGATCCCCATGCGGACGGGCCGCATGGGGATCGTTCGTTTTCGGGCTTATTTCACCAGAATGGGGGCGGCTGTGAGCCCGGAGTCAAGGGCCGTGGAAGGCCCCTTTTCTGTTGACGCGGGCGGCGCTTTGTGCTACAATTCCCTTAGAAACGACAAAACCGGAAGGGAGGGGCGAGGATGGGGATCGGAAATCTGCACGAACACATCAAAATCGGTCTGACAAAGATCATCACGGAGGTCCGGCTGGACAGTCCCAACAATCTGCTCTCCAGCAGCG
>JAFSLL010000283.1 GCA_017448455.1 Oscillospiraceae bacterium
CCACCATCATCATACCGACCTCGCTGAAGTGGAGGCCTTTATCCGCTCGCTCCCGCTTCCCAGGGCAGTGCTGGATGACGCGCTGACGGTCTACAGTCTGATCGCCCAGGCGGAGTCAAAGGTGCACGGCCAGCCGATTGAAAACATCCACTTTCACGAAGTCGGCACCCTGGACGCCATGGCGGACGTTGTCTCGGTCTGTTATCTGATGCACGTGCTCGCGCCGGAGCGTGTCTTTGCCTCCCCTGTCCATGTCGGCAGCGGCACGGTACACTGCGCCCATGGAGAGTTGACCGTCCCAGCGCCAGCTACGCAGGAGATCTTGAAAGGAATCCCGATTTATTCCGGTGATATCCAAGGTGAGCTTTGTACGCCTACTGGAGCAGCTCTCTTGAAGCACTTTGTTATGCAGTTCGGTAGCATGCCCCCAATACGGGTGACGAAGGTCGGCTATGGTACCGGCTTCAAAGACTTTTCTCGTGCCAACGTTATCCGCGTTCTTCTGGGTGAAATCGACGACAAAGTGGTAGGGTAGGAACTGATGTCATCGAGCTTACAATCAACACTGTAGATATAATATAAAAGAAGAGGCACCTGACCGAGATGGTCAAGTGCCCTCAGAAATATGATAATGTTTAAAATGGACGAATAAGTCAGTAACGCAGAGAACAACGTCACTCTATTACTCTTTTCGTAATATCGAAGCCAGCATCCGGGTGATCAGCGAGGTAAGCTTTTACATAGGATATGGTTTCCTCAAGTGTGGCTAAAGCGATAATCGGGAAGGCAATAAGGTCATCGGGAAGTTTTTGATTGACGAGATAATATTGCTCGGCTCTGGTGAGGAAAATGTATTCGCCGTTCTTGCTGTCACAAGCAAGGGAAGCGAGTGCGTCATTCATGGTAAGACATCCTTTCTGTGGGTGCTTGACTTGTAAATGTTTTACCAGATAAAAGAATGTGACGCAAGAGAATTGGTTTGTGAGCAGGGAAGAACAGAACGGTTTAATTGAAAAAACCCGTTTTCAAAATGCCGACAGTTTTTTCGAAAATCGAGAAATCCCTTGTGGCACAAGGACTATAGCGATTGGAAGGTCGAGTTCGAATCCCACCCGCTGCGCCAAAAACAGCGGACACGCCAATGGGCGGGTGTCGTAAAACAGTTTTATAATGTTTTGCAGGGACGGCATGACTTAAGGGTCATGCCGTTTCCTGTTTCATCAGTTCATCCAGAGGGATAAAGCCTACGAAATCATAGCAGACACTGATGCTCTGATGCCGCTTTCCGCTGCTCTTGTCCGGTGCCCCAATGTAGATCGCCTTGATCAGATCATGGGCTGCATACGCGGTCAGCTCGTCCAGATCCGCATACTGACGCACCTTCTGGATAAGCAGTTCCAAATTCTGATTCTGCTGTTCCTGTACTTCGATCTCCTGCCGCAATGTCTCAACGTCCACTTTCAAGGCCTGTTGCTCTTCCTCGTAGCTGCTGCTCATGACGGCAAAGCGCTCGTCGCTCAGCTTTCCGGTTACTTTGTCCTCGTAGATCCTCACGAAGAGTTTATCGAGCTCAAGGATGCGCTTCTCCGCCTTGTCAAGCTGCTTCCGCTTGATTTTCAGGATCTCGTTACTCTCAACCCGGAGCCGCTGCTCCATTTTTGCCCGGAAGAAATCCTCATAGCGGAGGACATAGTCGATGACCATCTGCATGTGCTTCCAGACCAGTTGTTCCAGAACGACAGCCCGAATAAAGTGGGCCGAGCAGGTGCCGGTATTGCTGCGATAATTGGCGCAGACGAAGTGATCCTGCCGCTCCTCAAAGTAACTGGTGGTGCAGTAGCGCATTTTTGCTTTGCAGCCCGCACAGAACACAAGCCCGGAGAACATATGGGACTTTCCCGTTTTTGTTCTGCGGTGACGCTGCTGTCGGATTTCCTGCACCTTGTCGAACACTTCCGGCTCAATGATCGCCGGATGCGTGTTGTAGAAGACAGCTCTGTTTTCTTCCGGATTCTCCCGCTGCTTCTTGTCCCAGATGGAATTGGTATAGGTCTTGAAATTGACCGTGCAGCCGGTGTAAGAGTCGGAATTAAGACTTCGCCGACCTGCGTATAGGTTCCGCCGTTCTGTTCGAAAAAGGACCGTGCTTTCATGGATCATACCTCCCATAATATGTTTTGAAACTTTTTGGCAGAAGGTCATTTGTTTTCCCTCTCTGCCGTGACTCTTCCAATCCCGTCAGACAGCTACCAAGTCATATTTGCTTCAAAACTCTCTTATGGGTGTTGCCGAGGACGTCGGCCCCTACAAAGCGGGATGCGGAAGCCGCGCACGGGTCCGCACAGACGCTTCCGTCCGGCCGAGGCTAAAAATGAAATATTATCCTTCAAAAATCAAAATCAATAGGCAGACTTCACAAAGTTTTAACAACTTTTTTGTTAACAGCTACAAATCAGCGCGCTGATATGTCGTAGCGTTTGACATTACTGCCAAATAGAAGTACAATTCACATGTTAAGATCCGTAGGGTTTACGGAAGCTTAAACAATTGTATTGGAGGAAAAGAAAAATGAAGAAACCATTGGCACTTCTTCTGGCTTTCGCCATGATCTTTGCGCTCGCCGCCTGCGGCCAGCAGGCTGCTCCGGCTCCGGCCGCTGCGCCGGCCGCCGACACTCCCGCCGCTGCGCCCGCTGATGCGCCGGCCGACGAGCCCGCCGCCGAGCCCGCCCCGGTCGAGGAGAACCTCACCGAGGTGCAGAAGATCATCAAGGAAGC
>JAFSLL010000284.1 GCA_017448455.1 Oscillospiraceae bacterium
GGTCTTGCCGATGAGCTGTTCCGGTTCATAATATGCGTGAATTCCGCTTAAAATGGTGCGATCTGTGCCGGTTCCGTCGTCCAGCGTGAACTGCAGCAGCTTCTTGCTCTTCGGAACGGCAACGCAGTCCTTGACCTTAACGGCACGGAAATCGGACTTGCTGAAGGTCTCAAAGTCAACAAGATCCTCAAACAGCGGCTCGATCACGAGGCTGTTAAACTCAGGCTTCTTCGCATCAAAGATCGGCATGGAAGGATCGTTCGCATTCACCGCCGGAGTCTCTTCAGACGCCGTTTCAACTGTTGCAGCATCCTCAGATTTCTGTACACCATTCTTGTCCTTTGGTGTATCTAAGGGCTTCATTGTCGGGAAGAGCAGAACATCGCGGATGGCTGGAGAATCCGTTAACAGCATACAGAGACGGTCAATTCCATAGCCGATTCCGCCGGTAGGCGGCATCCCGATTTCAAGCGCATTGAGGAAATCCTCATCCGTTGTATTCGCTTCTTCATCTCCCTTGGCCAGCTGTTCTTCCTGCGCCTTGAAGCGCTCACGCTGATCGATGGGATCATTGAGTTCCGAGTAGGCATTGGCCATCTCCCAGCCGTTGATAAACAGCTCAAAACGCTCCACATGGGCGGGGTCATCTGGTTTGCGCTTGGTGAGAGGAGAAATCTCCACCGGATGCTCGGTCAGGAAGGTCGGCTGAATCAGTTTATCCTCGACGAATTCCTCAAAGAAGAGGTTCAGAATGTCCCCTGTCTGATGGCGTTCCTCGTATTCCACACCGTGCGCCTTCGCCACAGAGCGGGCTTCTTCCAGCGTATGAATCTCTGAGAAATCCACGCCTGCGTACTTTTTCACGGCTTCAGTCATGGTGATCCTGGCGAATGGTTTTCCGAGATCGATTTCTGTCCCCTGATAGGTAAAGGCGGTCGTTCCGAGCACTTCCATCGCAACGTGACGGTATAAGTCCTCCGTCAGATCCATCATCCCGTGGAAATCTGTATATGCCTGATAGAGTTCCATCAGGGTGAACTCCGGATTATGCCTGGTATCCATTCCTTCATTGCGGAAGACGCGGCCAATCTCATAGACTTTTTCCAGGCCGCCGACAATCAGCCGTTTCAGATAGAGCTCCAGAGAGATCCGCAGCTTCAGGTCCTGATCCAGCGCGTTGAAATGCGTCAGGAATGGACGCGCGGCAGCGCCGCCGGCATTCTGAACCAGCATGGGTGTCTCGACTTCAAGAAAGCCGCGTGCATCCAGATAACGACGAATGCTGGAGATAATCCGTGACCTGCGAATAAAGGTATCCCGTACCTCCGCATTCATAATCAGATCGGTATAACGCTGGCGATAA
This sequence comes from Oscillospiraceae bacterium, assembly GCA_017448455.1. Classification (GTDB taxonomy): domain Bacteria; phylum Bacillota; class Clostridia; order Oscillospirales; family Oscillospiraceae; genus Limivicinus. Next base: position 1,364 of record JAFSLL010000284.1, read on the forward strand.
CGGAGATCGGTGTTTGTCATGCCATGGTATTTCTCCGGGAGAGGCCGCATCGATTTGGAGAGCAGCACTACCTGCTCGACATGAACTGTAATCTCTCCGGTCTGGGTGCGGAATACATAACCCGAAACACCGATAATATCGCCGATGTCGTACTTCCGGAAATCCGCAAACTCCGTCTCACTGACGGCATCCTTGCGAATGTAGAGCTGAATCTGGCCTTCCCGATCCTGAATGTGGCAGAATATGGCTTTTCCCATACCGCGCTTGGACATGATCCGCCCAGCCACAGAGACCGTCTGATTCTCAAAGCGCTCGAAATCATTCAGGATTTCCGCGGAATTCGCCGTGCGGTCAAACCGGGTCTGTTTGAACGGATCACGGCCTGCCTCCTGAAAGGCAGTCAGTTTATCCCGTCGGATCTGAAGCAGTTCACTCAGTTCCTGTACGGGCGTTCCTGTAACATCACTCATCGGCATTCCTCAATCGTTCACAACGGAAATGACCTCGAGATGTGTCTCGCCGAACGGAGTCACAACCGTCACGGCATCTCCCGCCCGATGCCCGATCAGTCCCTTGCCGACGGGAGAATCATCGGAGATGCGTCCCTCGCGGGGATTGGCCTCCTGGGAACCGACGATCTCATATTCCTCTTCAAAATCGTCATCCAGGTCTTTCACAGTGACTTTGCTTCCGAGGGTAACGGCATCTTTCGGCAAGTTATGATCGACATTGTCAACAATCTCCGCATGCTCGATCAGATCTTTGTATTCCGCAATTTTGGAATACAGTTTCCCCTGCTCGGTTTTTGCCTCATCATACTCGCTGTTTTCAGAGAGGTCACCGAAACTGCGAGCCTCTTTAATCTGCTCGGAAACTTCTTTTTCCCGGACCGTTTCCATGTACTGGAGTTCCTTCTTGAGTTCTTCCAGACGCTCCTGGCTCATTTTGTAACGATTGGAATTGGATGCCATTTTGATTTCTCTCCCTTGTTATATGGTTTCTTACTGTTCTCTATTCTCACACGAAAGGTTTTTTAACGATCTATCAGCTCAGATATCGAAGTGCTTCCATCAGCTGCGTATCATCCGATACGCTCGCTGTTCCCTGCTCTCCGCCGGTTGTGCCTTCTGTTGTTCCGGTCGCGGACGCGTCACGGTTAAAGACGATTAAATCCGGAACGACACCACCGACTGCCGCGATGTCCGTTCCGTTGGCGGAAAGAAGACTGTGCGTAGAAAGCCTCAAAGCGCTGCCGTCCTGAAGAACAATGGTCTCCTGCGTGCGCGTATTGCCGGTTGTCGGTTCCCCGATTAATGTCGCCCATCGGTAGTCCTTCAGGACCTGCGCGAACAGTTCCGCTTCACGATAGGTGCCCGTATTGATCAGAACTACCATCGGAAGCTCCAGGCTCATGCTGTCGGATTCCGTAACACGTTCCGTTCCATCTTTGGTAATATCCGAGAAAAGCCGTCCTGCCGGGAGCAGGTAGTCCAGGAAGACAGCTGCTTCCGTTGTCAGGCCGCCTGCGTTATCACGAAGGTCAATCACCAGGGAAACCGCCCCCTGTGAGAGCAGTGCTTCTACCGCGTTCACACAGGCTTCACCGCTTCCGGCCTCAAAATTATGGATCTGGACATAAGCCGCGCCGGTCTTTTCAAGACGATAGGTAATCGCTTCACTGTTGGCGTTGGTGCAGTCTACCTCAACTGCGCCGACTCCGTTTGCGATCTGGAGCGTGAACTTTCCATTCATCTTGGAGCGAATGAGCGTTCGAACTTCATCGGTGCTGTAGTCCTGAACATTTTCACTGTCCACGGCCGTAATCACCATTCCAACGCCGATCCCCGCGTGGGCTGCGGGAGAATCCGGATAGACTGTGACAATCTGAAAACCGCCCGATGCATCCTTTACCAGACTCATACCGATGTCGGCATAATCGTTGGAGGAAGACAGCTGATCGGTCCGATACTCATCATCCGTCAGGAAGCTGCTCCAGGCATCTCCCAATCCGGATACCATCGCAGTTGCGGCGGAATAACCCATGCTCTTCCGGTCAACCTCTTCGATATAGCGTTCCTCAATGATATCTTTAATCTCGATATAGCGCATTGCTTCTTCGTAGTCATCTGTGCCGCCGACAGACTGGATCACCTGATTACGGGTATAGTAGCGGGTCCCAAAAAAGGTTACCAGTAAAAGAAGTAAAACAACTTTCAGACTGATACCGAAGTTAAAAAAGCGGGAGATCAGGATTCCGACGCTTCCGAAGACTCTGCGGAAAACACCTCTCATCTTTGTTCCTCTTTTCCATTTACAGAGATTGGCGCTCCAGCTGCAGGCTGAAGCGCCGTTGCGTTCTTACAGGTCAGCAATTATAGTAACTCAGGCCGGAGAAGAACTGCGCCGGATCTGTGCGGGATCCGTTTATTAAAACCTCGAAGTGGCAGTGCGTCCCGGTCGCTCGTCCGGTTGCGCCGAGGTAGCCGATGGTCTGTCCCTGGCTGACGCTTGAGCCCGCGCTAACTGCCAATCCGGACATATGCCCGTAAAGTGTCTGATAACCGTTCCCATGGTCGATAATGACATAATTTCCGTATCCGTCCGACCAGCCGGCTGTTATGACCGTTCCTCCGTCCGCAGCAATAATGATATTGCCGTCATTGCCGTAGCCGTCAATGTCAATACCGCTGTGGTAACGTTCCTCTCCGGTAAACGGATCGGTTCGATAACCAAATCGGCTGGTGATCCTTGTGCTGCAGGGAACCGGCCAGATAAAGCTGCCCGTTCCGCTTGCCGCGCCGGGATTCAGTCCCGGAACGGAACTGTCTCCGTCTCCGCCGCCTCCGGATGCTGCAGCAGCTGCAGCGGCAGCTTTGCGTTCCTCTTCCTCTTTCCGTTTCTGCTCTTCGTATTCTGCGATCAGGTCAAGAACATCCTGTGCTGCCTTTTCCTCTTCATCCAGAGCTGCTTCATAAGCCGCGACCGCATCCTCGATCTGATCGGCCAGGTCTTCCAGCTCCTGGTTGGTATTCTCGATCTCTTTTTCGATCGCTTCCTGCTCCGTACGAAGTTCTTCCTGTTTCTCCTCGCATTCCGCCTTGACCGCTTCAAACTCTTCCTTGACGTCCTCAGCTTCTTCCCTCGCGGCAATATACTGATCTTCGAGGTCCCGGTCAGAATTCATGATTCCTTCCATGTCGTCAAGAGCGGTCAGAAATTCATTGAAGTTGGAGGATGCCAGCAAAACAGCCAGAATATTGTATCCTCCGCTCTCCTCCATGGCGCGAATGCGGGTACGGTACTTTTCGAGCTGATTCTCTTCTCTTGTCAGTGCCTCATTGAGCTCTTCCGTTTTTTCCTCAATGATATCATCATACATGGCAATCTCTTCCGCGACTAAGGCCAGAGACTCCATGGCGGCCTCATTTTTTGCTTCCAGAGCGGTTTTCTGATCGAGCACATTCGCCTGCTCGTCCTTCAGAAGTGTTACCCGATCTTCCGCTTCCGCGACTTTGGCAGAAATCTCGTCCTTTTTTTTCTGCAGCTCATCGATGTCAGCCTGTGTTACCGCGAATGCCGTCGGAAGGACGCTGAGCACCAGCGAGAGCGCCATCAGGACCGCAAGCAGAATCGCAATTGCCGAAATAATCTTTTTCCGCTTCATAGCTCAGACCTTCAGATAGTTCCGGATGGCATTCACACCGCCAAATGCGCCGATCAGGACGCCAATTCCGATATAGGTCAGAAACAGCGGCATCATTACGCGCCGGAAAGGAACGAGGTTCAAGAAGCTTCCCGTGAGGGCATCCATCATGCTGCCGTTCAGGAGCGCATACATTCCCCAGGTCGCGAGGAAGCCCAGAAGGCCGCCAAGGATACCGAGGATCAGGCCTTCTATGACAAACGGTGTACGGATAAAGGCATTCGTCGCACCGACCATCTTCATAATCGCAATCTCTTCACGGCGTCCGTATGTCGTCAGTTTGATGGTGTTTGTCATAATAAAGAAGGAAACCAGTACCAGAATCGCAGTCAGGATCAGCGAGACAATGCTCACAACATTCCGAACACGAACAAAGCGGTCAGCGTATTCAATGTGAGCGTTCACTTTCGCGATACCGGGAACATCTTCCAGCGCAGCCTTTGTCTCCGACATGCGCGAAATATCTGTCAGATGAACGACAAAGCGGTGGCGGAAGACCGTCTCGTCAATTCCTTCCATCAGGCGATCATCATACTTGCTCATGAATGTTTTCATGGCTTCCGCACGGGATACGAAGTCTACAGATTCGATATTGTCTACCGCTAAAAGGCTGGATTCGAGCGCTGCCGCAGCCTCTTCACCCGGGACTGCGTCATCCACAAGCGCTACAACCTCATTCTGCTGTTCCAGATCCTCAATCAGGGAATCGATATTCAGCGAGAGAAGCGCGATGCTGCCCATGATGATCAGACAGGCCGTAATAATTGTTACCGAAGCAAAAGACATGAAGCCATGCGTTTTGATGCTGCGGAATCCCTCGCGGATCAGATAAGCCAGTTTTGTCATGCTGTTATCCTCCGTCCGCGATTACTGTTCAAACTCATAGCTGTAATACCCATCCATGCCGTCACTGATCACGTGACCTTCATCGATGGTAATTACCCGCTTGGAGAACGCGTTTACCAATTCTTTTTCATGCGTCACGACAAGAATGGTCGTGCCCATCTCATTGATTTTTTCGAAGAGAAGCATCAGTTCCAGACTGCGTACCGGATCCAGGTTGCCGGTAGGCTCGTCGGCAACAATCATACGCGGGTTATTGACAAGCGCACGGGCAATCGCGACACGCTGCTGTTCACCGCCGGAGAGTTCATTCGGGAAGCGTTTTTCTCTGCCATCCAGACCGACCAGTTCCAGCACATAGGGAACACGTCTGGAAATATTCTTCCCGGAAGCGCCAACCACGCGCATGGCAAACGCAACATTGTCGTAAACCGTCATGTTTTCAATCAGGCGGTAATCCTGAAAGATTACGCCGAGAGTACGCCGAACCTTGGGAAGCTTCCGGCGTTTGATACTCATCATGTCAAAGTCATTGACAATAATTTCACCGGCAGTCGCACGGACCTCGCCGGTAATAAGCTTCATAAGAGTCGTCTTTCCGGAACCGGAAGGGCCAACCAGAAAGACAAACTCTCCTTCGTTGATCGTCAGGTCGATTCCGTCCAGCGCAACAGTTCCGCTGCTGTCGTAAATCTTCGTGACGTCTGTCATTTGAACCATAGGGATAAACCTCCAGTGGAGTTAAGGCTCAGCAGATTCCCCTTCTCAATATCTGGTGCTGTTCAGGGAGTCAAGATACTGCTTCACCATCATTGCGACCTTAAACACAATTGCATGATCGAATTCACGCAGATCGAGGCCGGTTATTTTCTTAATCTTTTCCAGGCGATATACTAAAGTATTTCTGTGAACATACAGTTTACGCGATGTTTCCGAAACGTTAAGATTGTTCTCGAAGAAACGGTTGATGGTCTCGAGCGTATCTTCATCCAGCGTCTCAATCGGGTTCTTCTTAAAGACTTCGTTCAGGAACATCTCACAGAGAGTCGTAGGAAGCTGGTAGATAATACGACCGAGGCCAAGGCTCTCATAGTGCACAATGGTTTTGTCACTTTCGAAAACACGGCCTACATCGATTGCAACCTGTGCTTCTTTATAACGGTCTGCAAGCTCGCGCAGATGCCGCGCTTCCGTGCTGATGCCGATCACGCAGCGAATCCCCAAATGCTCAAACAGCGCTTTTTCCGTCATAGCGGCAATTTCGTGAATAGCGTCGCGGTCCATATCGGGCTGCAGCGTTTTTACCACCACAATATCGCTTTCATTAATATTGAGCACAAAATCATGCTGCCGACCCGGGAAGAGTTTGCTGATCAGCTCAGCCGCTGCGACATCCTGGTTCTCCGTCTGCCGAATCAGAAAAACACAGCGCGGCTCATCGGTGACAAAGTGGAGCTCCTTGGCGCGTACATAAACATCTCCGGGCAAAATATTGTCCGAAATAATGTTCTTGATAAATGCGGCGCGGTTATGCTTTTCTTCGTAATTGGCAAGTGCTTCATCAAAGGCTACTGCGGAGATCGCGCAGACTGTTTTCGCCACCGAGTCCGTTCCCTCGACAAAAGCGGCGTAGCCCAGCTGTCCGTTTTCAGAGCTTAAGAGAACAAACGTTCTGGAGGCTGTTACAAGCTCATGGGAATCCGGATTCACAAGGCTGAGACGGAAATCTTCCAGCCTCGATCCGATAATCGCCAGCTCACTGCAGGCAATCACATAACCCTGGTCATCCACGACACCAACTGATCTGTCGATAGAGTCCTTCATTTGAATAATGACATTCTGAAAAATTCTGCTTGGCATACTGCATTCTCCGTTCTGCCAGTGATCTGGCTCCATAATTCCGGCTTTTCAGCGCGGGCAGAGGATACGGATGACCCGTTTGGTCAAAATGCGAAAGAAATCCGCAGTCTCAAAAAGCGTTGTATCTTATAATAACTCTATTTTGAGTAATTTTCAATAGATTTGCCTGCGAATTTTTGTGAATTTTTTCAAATAAATTTCCTATCCGATCAAAAACCAGGTTAAATTCTTTGATTTTTTTGACTATTTTTCCAATAGAGAACCGTTGAACAGGATGCACAAATCATTTTCCGTCAATTCTCTGAAATGCCCTGCTTTGGTATCTGAATCCAGGCACAGTCCGCCAATGGAAATTCTGCGGAGGGTCAAAACCGTTTTCCCGCATGCGGCAAGCATTCTTCGAACCTGATGATACTTTCCTTCCTGAACCGTGATCCGTGCAAGAGATGGATTTATGATCTCCAACTCCGCGGGAAGACACCGCAGTCCGTCCCGAAGAACCAGGCCATTTGCAAAGGCACAGACATCATCCTGCGTCAGCTTGCCTTCCACCTGCGCCAGATAGACCTTTTTGATTCCGCTCTTCGGCGAGATGACGCGATGCGCAAAATCGCCGTCATCTGTCAGCAGCAGCAGGCCGCTGGTATCCTTATCCAGTCTTCCGACCGGAAACAGTCCCTGTCTTCGAATCTCCGCCGGAAACAGATCCAGAACGGTTGGCTGTGTTCTGTCCTCTGTCGCGGTCAGCACCCCTGTTGGTTTATCCAAAAGATAATAGCGGTGCCTGCGATAAACACAGACACTCCCATCCAAGGTGACCCGGTCTGCCTGTTCATCCAGTTTTTGGTCCGGTTTCCGAACCGCGATTGCATTGACCGTTACGCGGCCGGCGCGAACCGCCTTCCCCGCCTGTGAACGGGTCAGCCCAGCAGTCTCACATAGATATCGGTCAAGTCGCATCATAGATATTGCGTCAGTTCTCGAATAAGAAGATCCCGCCCGTCCCCTTTTTCCGCAGAAAACGGAACCAGCGTTATCTTCTCCCCCAGTTTCAGCGTTTCCCGAATTTGAAGGAGATTCCCGCTTATCTCAGACTTTTTCAGCTTATCCAGCTTATTGGCTACGACCAGAAAAGGCTTATCGGACCCTCGGAAATATTCCGCCATCTGGCAGTCTTCTCCTGTCGGTTTATGTCTCGCGTCGACAATCAGAATCCCCACATCATAAGCCATGCTGTCGCCAAAGAAGCTCTCCATCAGTTTTGCCCAGCGAATCCGCTCTACCTCGGAGACTTTCGCAAAACCGTAGCCGGGCAAATCAACAAAATAGATTCTGTCGTCAATCCGAAAATAATTGACGTGGACTGTTTTTCCGGGTGTCGCACCGACGCGGGCAAACTGTCTGCGGTTCAGCAGACGGTTGATCACAGAGGACTTTCCGACATTGGACCTGCCCGCAAAAGCGAACTTCGGAAGTGAGTTGTGGAGAAACTGAGCGGGAGATGCGGCAGAGCGATCGAACTCGGCCCGATTCAGATTCACGGCCGGCATCGTTACTGCCTCACAGCCGCCGCGACAGAAGCACGCGGATTCGGCTTCACACGGGGCGCCGGCTCAGCAGTGTCTTTGGGAAACACGATTTCCAGTACCTGATCGGCGTGATCGACTGCGACAAAATGAAGCTGCTTTCGGACGAGCTGATCAATTTCTTCCAAATCCGATTCGTTGTCTTTCGGGATAATGACAGTGTTCACACCGACACGAAGCGCCGCCATCGTCTTTTCTCTCAGACCGCCGATCGGAAGCACCCGGCCGCGCAGGCTGATCTCGCCCGTCATGGCAATATCTCCGCGAACAGGCTTTCCGCTCAGCGCGGAGATCAGCGCAATACACATGGTGATCCCCGCAGACGGACCGTCTTTCGGAACGGCTGCTTCCGGGAAATGCACATGAATATCCTTTGTCTTGTAGAAATCCGGATCAATCCCAAGCTGCTCCGCTCTGCTGCGAATATAGGTAATGGCCGCCTGCGCGGATTCTTTCATCACATTGCCCAGGTTTCCGGTCAGTTCTACTTTTCCGCTGCCGTTCACAACCGCCGTTTCGACATCCAATACTTCTCCGCCGGCAGATGTGTATGCAAGCCCGCGCACAAGACCAACCGCATCAAAACTGCGTTTTTCGTCCGGCTTGAAACGTACCGGTCCCAGGAGTTTTTCCAGTTTTTCCGGTTTTACTGTCAAGGTCCGGAATTTTTCTTCTGCAATACCGGAAGCTGCTTTCCTGCAGAGAGCAGCAAGCTCGCGCTCCAGCAGTCGGACACCGGATTCACGGGTGTAGCCGCGGATGATCGCACGAACGGCATCATCCCCCACCCGAAGCTGCGTTCCTTTTAAGCCGTGTTTTTTCCTCTGCTTTGGGAGAAGATGCGTTTTCGCAATCTGGAGTTTTTCCTCGTCGGTATAACTGGACAGCTCAATCACTTCCATGCGGTCCAGAAGCGCGCGCGGAATGGTGTCCGTTGTATTGGCTGTGGTAATAAAGAAAACCTCAGAAAGATCAAACGGAATCTCAAGGAAGTGATCGCGGAAGGTTTTATTCTGTTCCGGATCCAATGCTTCCAGAAGAGCAGCTGACGGATCGCCCCGGTAATCGGAGCCCAATTTGTCAATCTCATCCAGAACCATCACCGGATTACAGCTTTTCGCCTGCGCAATTCCTGTCATGATTCTGCCCGGCATGGATCCGATATAGGTCTTCCGATGTCCGCGAATCTCTGCCTCATCGTGAATACCGCCCAGGGAAACGCGCACCAGCGCTCTCCCCGTAGCCCGGGAAATGCTCATGGCAATGCTGGTTTTCCCGGTGCCGGGAGGTCCCACAAGGCAGAGCATGCCACCCTTCACATCGGGCGCAAGCGTGCGTACTGCCAGATATTCCAGCACACGTTCTTTTACCTTCTCCAGACCGTAATGATCTTCATCCAGTATTTTCCTTGCCAGCGACAAGTCAGAAATCTCTTCGTTTTTCTTCCCCCAGGGGAGTTCCAGACAGATATCAAGGTAATTGCGCAGTACCGCCGCTTCCGAAGAGCCGAACGCCTGTTTCCGAAGCCGGCTCAGCTCCTTCTCCAGCTTCTCCCGGACCTCATCCGTACATTCGAGCTTTTTGATCTTATCGGCGTACTCCGAAAAATCGTCCAGCTGGTCGTCTTCCCCCAGTTCTGCCTGGATGGCGCGTAATTCTTCCCTCAGGAAGTATTCCCGCTGGTTTTCCATCATCTGTTCCTGCGCCTGAGTCGAAAGTTCCTGTTCGATCTTCAGGACCTGAACTTCATTTTTCAGCAGCCTGTTCAGCATGACAAAACGGCGCATCGGATAGTCACAGTTGAGAACCTCCTGTTTGTCATCCGGATTGATCTGAACATTCTGCGCAATAAACCACGCGATATAATCCGTGTTCGGGTGGGACAGAATCGGAAGAATCTGCGCGGAGGGCATCTCCCGCGTGAGCTCCAGATACTCCTGGAAAGAGCTCAGGCAGCTTCGGACGGTAGCCTCACGTCGGACTTCACTGATCCGCTCCTTTTTATCCTCCCGTGCTGTCACACTGGCAAAAAAAGCGCCGCTGCTGTCATCTACAGAGACGGCCTCTGCCCGATAAAGCCCTTCTACAATCAGGCGGCTGTATCCGTTGTGGGCCTGACGAAGCATCTGCCGGATCCGGCACACGGTTCCGATGGTATGCAGATCTTCTTTCCCGGGCTCGTCATCCTCCAGATTCTTCTGCATACAGAGGAAAATCAGATGATCTCCGCCGGCAGCTGCCTCTGCAGCCTGGACGGAGGTTTTCCTCTCGATGTCAAAAGAGATCGACATCTGCGGAAACACAATCAGGCCTCTCATGGCAATCATGGGGAGGCTTGTAACCGTGATCTGTTCAATATCGTTACTCATTGGCTGTTCCTTTATACTGTGATACCGGTTTCCCCTTTCATTGTGGAGAAACCGGCTTCTGTTCCTAACCAGCTAGATCTTTGGCGCGCTCTATACGCGGGGCTTCTTCGCCTTCGACCGTTTCTCTGGTAATCGTGATCTTCAGAATCCCTGTGTCGGATGGGACTGTGTACATGATATCGGTCATAACGGATTCGACAATGCTGCGAAGGCCGCGGGCACCGATCTTCTTTGAAATCGCGCGATCGGCAATTGCTTCCAGCGCATCCGGTTCGAAAACCAGTTCCACACCGTCCATCCGCATCAGCGCCTGATACTGTTTAATCATGGCGTTTTTCGGTTCTGTCAGAATGCGCACCAGATCCTCACGCTTGAGCGTGTCCAGTGTGGCCACAACCGGCAGACGGCCGATCAGCTCCGGAATGATACCGAACTTGAGAAGGTCTGACTGCTGAACCTGTTCAAACAGTACGCCAAGATCCTTTTCTTCCCCGCTGGAAATATCCGCGCCGAACCCCATGCTTTTTTTTGCAGTACGACGCTCGATAATCTTATCTAGCCCGTCAAACGCGCCGCCGCAGATGAAAAGAATGTTGGTCGTGTCGACCTGGATGAATTCCTGATGCGGGTGCTTGCGTCCCCCCTGCGGCGGGATGTTGGCTACCGTACCTTCAAGGAGCTTCAGAAGCGCCTGCTGAACGCCTTCGCCGGAAACATCGCGTGTAATGGAGGTGTTCTCGCTCTTTCGCGCAATCTTGTCAATTTCATCGACATAGATTATCCCACGCTGCGCGCGTTCCACGTCGTAGTCGGCCGCCTGGAGAAGCTTGACAATCACATTCTCAACATCTTCTCCCACATAACCGGCCTCCGTCAGCGTTGTGGCGTCCGCGATCGCGAACGGCACATCCAGCATCTTCGCCATCGTCTGGGCAAACAGCGTCTTACCGCTGCCAGTCGGCCCGATCATCAGAATATTACTCTTCTGGAGCTCCACATCATCCTGATGGCTGTACAGGATCCGCTTATAATGATTATAGACCGCAACCGCGAGCACCTTTTTTGCCCGGTCCTGACCGATCACATACTGATCCAGATTTGCCTTGATCTGAATCGGCTTCGGGAGACGGTCAAACACCAGAGGGAGTCCGTCATAACCGGTCATCGGCTCTTCCTGGTGCAGGTCTCCGATGATGCTCATGCACATCCGCACGCAGTCATCGCAGATGTAGCTGCCGTTGCCGGCGATCAGACGGTTCACCTGACTTTGCGGTTTTCCACAGAACGAGCAGCGCAGGCTGCGTCTGTCCTCACTTCTTGCCATACGTTTTCTCCTGTTATGTATAGTTCAATATGGGGGAGCACCTGTCGTGTTCCCCCATATGGCTATCTTTCAGCGTTTCACAATCACCTGATCGATCAGGCCGTAGTCCTTCGCTTCTTCGGCGGTCATGAAGTAATCTCTCTCACAATCCCGCTCGATCTCTTCAACCGTTTTGCCGGTATTGCCCGCAAGAATCCTGTTCAGGCGCTGCTTCACTTTCAGAATCTGCTCCGCCTGAATCTGGATATCCGTGCACTGACCTCTGCTGCCGCCAGAAGGCTGGTGAATCATAATTTCACTGTTCGGCAGCGCAATACGTTTTCCCTTCGCGCCGGATGAAAGGAGAAAAGCTCCCATCGATGCGGCCAGGCCGATGCAGATGGTACAGACGTCCGGTTTAATATACTGCATGGTGTCATAAATCGCGAGGCCTGCTGACACGCTGCCGCCGGGACTGTTGATATAAAACTGAATATCCTTGTCGGGATCCTGCGCTTCCAGATAAAGAAGCTGGGCCACAATCAGGCTGGCTGTTGTGTCGTTCACTTCCTCTGAAAGGAGGATGATACGGTCGTTCAGTAGCCGGGAGAAGATATCATAAGATCGCTCTCCCCGACTGGTCTGCTCGACAACATAAGGGATAAAACTCATTCCGCAGTCTCCTCAGAGGCTTCCGCAGGCGCTTCGGCTGCTTCTTCCGCTTTCAGCTCTTCCTCAGAGACAACAAGCGCATTCTCCGTAATCAGATTCATGGCCTGCTCACGCAGCAGCTCATTCTTCAGGAAGGTCTCCCCAAAGTAGCGCTTGACATCCGCGACTTCCGCACCGACGCTTTCGGCGGTCTTTTTGCAGTATGCTTCGAATTCTTCGTCAGTCGGTTCCAGATTCTCCGCCTTGATGACAGCATCCAGAAGCAGTTCGGTACGCACCTGTGCCTCAGCACCGGGACGGATGGAGAACTTCACCACATCCTCGCTCAGGCCAAGCAGCTTCAGCATTTCAGCGCGGGTCATGTCCGGCTCACCCATACCGTACTGAGAGACATAATTACGCAGGAACTCGTCAACCTTCTCTTCAAACATGACTTCCGGAATTTCAACTGTCATGTTCTCCCCAGCCTTGCGGATTACCTCATCCTTGAAAGCGGTCTCGGCACGGTCATCCGCGCGCTTCTGCAGGTTGCTGCGAACATCCGCTTTGTATTCCTCAAAGGTATCGAACTCGGAAACATCCTTGGCAAACTCGTCATCGAGTTCGGGATACTCCGGAGAACTGACCTCGTTCATCACAATGTGGAAAACAACCGCTTTGCCTGCCAGATTCTCCGTATAATTTTCGGGGAAGGTAATATCAATATCCTTCTCGTCTCCGGCATTCATGCCAACAAGCTGCTCCTCGAAACCGGGAACAAAAGAGTTGGAGCCAAGCTCCAGAGAGTATCCTTCCGAAGTGCCGCCGTCAAAGGGAACACCATCAAGTGTTCCGGCAAAGTCGATATTCACCGTGTCGCCCATTTCCGCGGCGCGGTCGACATTGATCATACGGGCATTGCGTTTCTGAACGGAAGCGATCTCCGCATCGACAGCTTCATCCGTCACGGTTTCCGAGGTTTTCGCAGCTTTCACGCCCTTATACTCACCCAGTGTGACTTCCGGATAGAGCGTTACATCAAAGCCAAACTCACAGCCCTTGTCCTCTGTGACGTTTACAGCGGAAATGCGGGGCTGACCGACAATACGAAGTCCGCCTTCCGTGAGGCCGAACTGAAAAGCTTCCGGAGCGATATCATCCATGGCGTCCTGATAGAAGACTTCATGACCGTACATGCCCTCCACGATCTGGCGCGGGGCCTTGCCCTTCCGGAAACCGGGAATATAAATATCTTTCTTACTTCTCAAATAGACAGCGTTGACAGCCTTCTCAAATTCACCCGGCTCCGCCGCTACGGTAAAGACAGCATTATTGTGTTCTTTTTTCTCCAGATTTTTCAGAATCATGACTATTTCCTCCTAATTCGCACATGCTGTGGTATCATAACAGATTTCCTATATAAAATCAATCATAAAATCTCGTTTTCCGTGTCTTTTTCGGGGATAATCCGCAATGGATGAAAACGGAGATGATCTGCGCTGACCAGTCGGAATTCCGTACACCCGATCCATCCGTTATATGCCAGCGCACAACCGCGTCCGTGAATGTGTCCGTAAAAACAGCGCCGCACTTTATATGTCTGCAGAAGCTGCAGGATCTCCTCGCAGCGGTAATTCTGGAATACAGGCGGGTAGTGCAGGAAGACAATTTTTTCCCTGTCTCCGCCCGCTTTCAGAGAGGCCTCCAGCCGGGAAATCTCCCTCTGCATCAGCTTGCGGTCATGTTCTGTCCCCTGGTCTTCTTCGTAGAACCAGCCTCTTGTACCGCAGAGCGCGTAGTTTTCATATACGAAAGCGTTATTATGAAGAATCTCCATTGTGTGGAAGTTGTTTTCTTCAAAAAAGCGATACGCCTTTGTTGCCGTGCTCCACCAGAAATCGTGGTTTCCCTTCAGAAGCAGCTTCCGCCCCGGAAGACGGTCGATGAAAGCAAAGTCCTCCTTTGCTCCTTCCAGACTCAGCGCCCAGCTCAGATCCCCGCACAATACCGTGAGATCGTCTTCCCGGACAGCCCGGAAGCCTTCCAGCAGTTTCTGCGGGTGATTCTTCCAGATTTCACCAAACACGTCCATCGGTTTATCTTCGGAAAAAGAGAGGTGCAGGTCGCCAATTGTAAACAGTGCCATGATACTCCTCTATTCAAAGGCATTTTCCCAGTGTCGAACACTGACCGGCCCCTCTGCTCCGGCAGGAGCGTAGATCTCTATGACATCAAAACGAGGCTGCAGTTCCTGCGCCCAGGCATGGGAGGCGAGGAAAGCCGCAGCCGTCAGGCGAATCTTCTGCTGCTTGGCAGGTGTAACATATTCCCTTGCCTCGCCGAAGTCCGCGTTCTTACGGAGCTTTACTTCGACTACGGCAAGAATGGATCCTTTTCGCGCAACGATGTCGAGTTCACCAAATCTGCCGCGATAATTACGTGCCGCGATCCGATAGCCTTTCTTCAGCAGTTCTCTGCAGGCGGTCTCCTCACCCCAGACGCCCAAAGCCGTCTTCTTCATGGCTGCATGCTCCGCAGGAAACTCAGCCGGTGGATCGGGCAGGGTCCGTATTTACGTATGGCATCATAATGTGCTTTTGTTCCGTAGCCCTTGTGTTTTTCAAACCCGTATTCGGGATACTGCTCCGAAAGGGAGAGCATCAGCCGGTCTCTTGTCACCTTGGCAAGGATGGAAGCAGCCGCTATGGAAGCGACTTTGCCATCACCGCCGATGACGCATCTGCTGGGAACCTTGATATCCCTGTTCCGATTTCCGTCGATCAGTGCAAGATCCGGAGTTTGCTTCAGCCGGTCGATTGCACGGTTCATGGCAAGGAATGTCGCCCGCAGAATGTTCATGGTCTCAATCTCTTCCACAGTAGCGAAAGCAATGCCGTAATCCAACGCATGTTCCTCAATCTGCGGGAATAGAAGCTCTCTCTTTTTTTCGGAGAGCTTTTTGGAATCATTCAGATCCTCCGGGCACCAGCCCTGCGGAAGAATCACCGCGGCGGCACAGACCGGACCGGCAAGGGGGCCGCGCCCAGCTTCGTCTACCCCGCAGATCAGGGAATAGCCTTCGGTACGGAGTGTGTTTTCAAGCTCCCAGAGACGGAGCCCCGGCTTTTCCCCGGATTCGGTTTCGCGGATGCGTTTCATTCTGCTGCGCTCCCTTTCCGTCTGACTATTCTCCACCCGGCGCAATCTCAAGCGTCAGCCTGCCGAGCTTGCCAGAATGGTACTCGGTCAAAAGTGTGTTTGCCATGCGCTCGAGATCCACGTCTCCGCCGGAGATGCGCATGCCGCGCTTTTTTCCGGCTTCTTCCAGCAGTTCATACCCGTTCAGGGTGGGATCCGGTTCCAGCTTATAGCGCTCCTTCAAAGCATCCGGGTACAGGTCGCGCAGGCGGAGCATAAAGTTCGCCGCCAGCGTCTCCCGGTCTACCACCTCTGCCTTAATCGCATTGGTCACGGCGAGGAGCTCGCCAACCTGCGGATCTTCAAACTTTGGCCAGAGAATGCCCGGCGTGTCGAGCAGCTCAAGCCTGTCATCTACCGCAATCCACTGCCTGCCGCGTGTGACACCGGGTTTGTCGCCGGCAGCAGCAGCTCTCCGGCCGGCGACACTGTTAATAAAGGTGGACTTTCCGACGTTAGGGATGCCGGCAATCATGACGCGCAGCTTTCTGCCGATCTGTCCCTTTTCTTCCCACGCCTGAAGGCGGTCGGCAAGCAGGGTGCGCACGGCAGAAGAAAAGGCCGCTGTCCTTTTCCCGCTTCTGGCATCGCAGTCCATGACAGAAAAGCCCAGCGCCTTATAATATTCCTTCCATTGCTCGGTTCGCACGGGATCTGCAAGATCTGCACGGTTCAGGATGATCAGGCGGGGTTTCCCCTGCGCCATCGCGTCGATTTCCGGGTTTCGGCTTGCCGCGGGAATCCGCGCATCGAGAATCTCACAGAGAGCATCGACCATGCCGAGGCTCTCCTGCATCATGCGTCGGGCTTTGGTCATGTGGCCGGGAAACCATTGGATATTCATCTGTTGTGTATTCATGAGATCCAGCCTGTTTCACTGAACGGAAAAACCACATAATACGCGCGGCCGAGAATCATCCTCGTATCCACCATACCGATCTCCTTTTTTCTGCTGTCGGTGGAGGCGTTGCGGTTATCTCCCATGACAAACACACAGCCTTCCGGAACTGTCTGCGGTCCGATAAAGTCCAGCTTGGTTTTGGTCAGTTCCGCGATATAGTCTTCCTGGACAGGAGAACCGTCGATATAAACAACGCCGCGGTCAAAGTCGATGCTGACCTCCTGACCTTCAATCGCGATTACCCGCTTCACCAGCGCCTTGTCCGGGTCATAGCTGTCTGTCTTAAACACAACGATGTCTCCCTGTTTCGGCGTGAAGAACAGGTTGGACACCAGCATTTTATCTCCGTCTACCAAAGTGGGAAACATAGAAGACCCGCTGACATCAATGACGCGAATTACCAGGAGAAAGAGCGCGATACAGATAATCAGCGCCGTCATCAGAGACTGAATCCAGTCATAGAGATCCCTGCGCATCGCCAGCTCACGCGGAACTTCTTCCTCTGCTTTTTTCTTTTTTTCTGCTTCGTTTCTGCTCATATCATCAGCGGCCTTTCACTTTCTTATTCATTGTCATCAGCATGTGGACTCCGCGCCAGCGTCTGTGCTCAATCAGGCCGGCCAACAGGCGGTATTTCGCAGGAGCGCCGCGAAAATACGGATTCGACCGATAATGTGGAAATTCCCTCAGATAATCGTCACGCAGCTCTTCCTGTACCGGGCTCTTCGGGTCGATCAGATTCACCCGGGTCACGGACGTCAGGAACTCGTGATAAAAACACAGGTATTCCAATTCAGCGGAATACTGTGTCAAGCTGTCCTTCTCCCGGAAATAGTCCAACACGCCATGGACAACCGTAATCATTTCCCTGTTGCGTTCCGCATTTGTCGCGTTTGTGATCGAGCCCTGCCGTTGGAGATAAAGGTACCACGGTTTATGGACGGGAAGAATCTTTTCCGCATGCAAAAGCAGTTTCGGCGATGTTGCCAGATCCTCAAACCAGAGGCGATCCGGAAAAGCAATTCCGTTATCCAAAAACAGGCTCTTTCTCCAAATCTTATTGCAGGCATTCATCGGTGCATGCAAAAATGAAGGACGCTCCTGAAGAGAAAAAGAACTGTTCTCCTCACAGCCGGAAAAGCGCGCCAGTTTCTGACCTTTCTCATCCACATGGACAAAATCAAAAACGGCGATGTCAAAGCGCTGCTCCGTGAGTGTGAGAATCTCTTCCAGGGCACCATCCGCCAGCGTGTCGTCACTGTCTACAAAAAGAACATATTCTCCTCTGGCAAGAGCCAGCCCGACATTCCGAGCGTGTCCGAGCCCTCCGTTTGGCGTATCCACCGGATGCAGCAATGTCGGAAAGCGCCTGTTCCAATCATGGATGATTTCGGGGGACTGATCCGTAGAGCCGTCATTGACAACGATCACTTCATAATCCCGCAGATCAGGATTCAAGATGGACGCAAAGCATCCCGCAAGGTACCGGGCGGTGTTGTATACCGGAACGATCACACTCAGTTTCATGGTTACTCGCTCTCCACGATGACAGTTTTATACTCCTGATAGAAAACCTTGCCCGGAAGCGTCCCAGACGGTTTCTTTACATTCCGAACCATGGTATAATCCACTGCCACATGCCCGCTTCCCTTCGCCTCCGAGTGTTCCGCAGCCAGCTCCGCCGCGTACTGAAGCGCAGCGGGAGACGGCGTTTCTCCCTCGCAGCACAGGATAACATGGCTCCCATGCATATTTCTGACATGCAGCCAATAATCCGTTCGCCGCGCCAGTTTTGTGGTCAGCTCATCATTTTGAACGTTGTTTCTGCCTACCAGAACTGTCAGGCCGTCCGGGGAAACATAGCGCAGAGGTTCTGCCGTTCGGGATTTCTGTTTTCTCCCGTTGGACTTGCGGCTTTTTTTGATCCAGCCGGTTAATTCCAGCTCCTGGCGTATCTCGTGGAGCTCCCGCTCGCTCTCCGCACGCATAAGTTCGTCAATCACACTGTTCAGATAGTCAAGCTGTTTCTCCCCTTCTGAGATCAGAACATTGAGATGTTCCTTCGCTCCTCGGGCTTTTTTATAGGCCTTATACCGTGCTGTGAGATTCTGCTGCGGTGTTTTCAGCGGATCCAGTTCAATTTCGACCAGCGGATAGTCCTCTTCAAAATAATCTTCACATTCCAGCCGGCGGTCTCCCTTTTTGACCCGGTAGAGATTCGCCTGGAGAAGTTCCGCGTTTCTCCGGAGTCTTTCCATATTTTCGGTTCTCTGCAGCTCTTCTCTTTGCACGGCCAGCTTGCGCTGCTGTCTGTCACGGGCACGTCGGACGGATTTCAGCAGCTCCTGCGCGCGTCGCCGCTGAAGTTCCTGCTGTTCCAGCAAGCCATAACGCTCGTCCAGCACTTCACTGACACCGGGTTCATACGTTGTGGGCTGAGCTGCGTTCTCCTGTTTCTGACAGTACGAATCCGGAAGCTCCGGGAGTTCATACCGAAGTCCCGGGAGAAGAGCCCTTCCCCCATGGTCAGATAAAGGGATTCTTCTGAGACAGTCAAGAATTCTTCCTTCCGCATCGACCAAAACTACATTGGCGGCTCTCCCCATCAACTCCGCTACAAGACGGAGGTCTGTCCGGTCGCCCAGTTCATTTCGACTCTCGCAGGAAAACAGCAGAATTCTGTCTCCATTGGGCTGCTCAACAGACCTGATCCGGGCAGCACCCAGATATTTGCGCAGCAGCATGCAGAACATCGGCGCTTCGGCAGGGTTTTCAAAGCTTCGCTTTGTAAGATGCGCGCGCGCGTTCGGCCCCGACGCCCGGATCAGCAGGCGGTAGTTTGTGCCGGAAGAACGGATTGTAAGAAGCAGCAGGTCCTTCTCGGGCTGCTGGATTTTCTCAATTCTGCCATCTGTCAGCTTATCAGAAAGCTCCTGCGCCAGAGCGGCGATCGTTTCCGCATTAAGCGCCATCTCTCATTGCCTCCGTAATGGCAGTGAACAGCTCCCGAATCCTGTCTGTTTTCCCCTGCAGATAAAGCCAGCCAAACAGAGCTTCCAGCCCTGTCGCGCTGTGGTACTCTCCCGGATTGGCGTGCTGCGGAATGCCGTGAACCTTACTGTTTCTGCCCCGTCGGTAAACTGCTTCTTCCTCCTCCGTCAGAAGAGGCCGCAGATTCTGAGCCACGGCAGCCTGTGCTTCCGCGCGCACCCACGCAACCGTCCTCCTGTGAAGCTCCTGCATGCCGCTCGGCGCTTCTGAGGCAAGCATGCTGCGGACAAGCAGCTCATAGACCGCGTCTCCCACCTGGGCCAGCGCCAGCATGCTGAGACTGTTCAGCTGTGTAAGGCTGAGCGGTTCATTCATTTTCATCATCGAGATCGTCAACCTCATCTCCCATTTCCGGAAGTTCTGTCAGGGCATCGGCCGGGAGATAGCCGAGTTTTACCTGAAGTGCCTGCCAGCCGGCTTTGTCAATGGTGACGCTTCTGGGTTTCGCACCCTCATAGGGGCCGACTATCCCCAGTTCTTCCAGCTGATCAACAATTCTCGCTGCGCGGGCATAGCCAAGTTTAATGCGGCGCTGCAGCATGGAAACAGAACAGGATCCCATTTCAATGACCACTTCTGCCGCCTGCGGCAGCATCTCATCATAATCTCCGGCAGGGCTGTCAGTGTCCGCACTGCCTTTCTCGGATTCCGCGTTCTTCTCTTTTGTCGCGCGCACCATGTAATCTTCCAGTTCGCTGTTTTGCTGCGTTTCCAGATTATTATGCTGTTTGATGAAGTTGATGACATCTTCCCGCTCTTCATCTGTCACGAAGGATCCCTGGATGCGTGTCGGCTTCCCGCTGCCAAGAGGCGCATAGAGCATATCGCCGAAGCCAATCAGTTTTTCCGCACCGCTTTGGTCAAGAATAATCCTGCTCTCCAGGGCGGACGAGACAGCAAACGCGATACGGGACGGGATATTCGCCTTCATCAGTCCGGTAATGACATCCGCTGAGGGACGCTGTGTGGCGATCACCAGGTGCATACCGGCAGCTCGTCCCATCTGTGCGACACGGCAGATGCTCTCTTCCACGTCTTTGGAAGCAACCAGCATCAGGTCGGCGAGCTCGTCAATCACGATGACGACGCGTGGAAGCGTACTCTCTCCCCGGTCCTTTTGAATGCGGTTGTACGCGTCCAGATCCCGGACGCCGCTCTCTGAGAAAGCGCGGTAACGTTTCAGCATCTCCACTACAGACCACTGCAGCGCTCCGGCAGCCTTCTTCGGATCGGTAACGACAGGCACATAGAGATGCGGAATGCCATTATAGATTCCCAGCTCCACCATCTTGGGGTCAATCATGATCAGCTTGACCTCATCCGGTCTCGCCTTATAGAGGAGACTCAGAATCAGGGAGTTCATGCAAACCGATTTACCGGAGCCGGTCGTACCGGCAATGAGCAAATGCGGGAGTTTGGAGATATTCCCGACAATACAGTTGCCGCCGATATCCTTTCCAAGCGCGAAGCTGAGTTTGGATTTGGCGCTTGAGAAGTTGCCGGAATCCAGAATATCACGCAGGAAAACCGTACTGATCGTTTTATTCGGCACCTCGATCCCTACGGTCGAAATCTTCTCCGGAATCGGAGCAATACGTACATTGACAACGCCAAGAGACAGCGCAAGATCCCCGGCAAGGTTGGTAATACGGGCAAGCTTCACGCCGCGGTCCAGTTCCAGGTCATAGCGTGTCACGGTAGGTCCTCGAATCACACCAACCACCGACGCGCTGATTCCGAAGCTCTGGATGGCTTCCTCCAGGCGGTGTCTGTTCAACGCTACTTCATCTGATGCGTCCGCCTCAATGCCGCTGCTTGCGCGAAGAAGTGAGAGCGGCGGAAAGACATAGTCCTCCGGTGTGTTTACGCCCGCAATCGCCTGTTCGATTTCTTCCCGTTCCCTGCTGATCTCGTCCGGACGCGCGGCAGTACCTGTCTCTGTCGTTTTGGTTCTGCGGCCGGTCTGCCTGACCGTCTTTACCGGTGTAGACTGTGTCTGTTTCGGCACTACAGGATCCGCTGCTGCCGCCGCTGCTGCCGCCTCCAGCGCTTCCAGTCCGTGTGCTCCTGTTGCGCCGACACTGCCGGTCATGGAAGTTGTCTGGACGCTTTCCTTTTGTTTTCCGAACAGATCGTCCTCTTCCAGCGGGATATCACGAATAATCTCCGGGGTCTTCTTCCTCGGCCTGGCAGGTGTTTTCTTCACCTGCCCTGCGCCCTGAACTTCCAGAGCCTCTCCCTCGTCACCAAGCGGGATATCCACACCGAACGTGCTACGCCGGTCGCCCTGGACAATTTTCGGCTGCTGGCGGACTCTGGCATCGGCGCGCGGAGCATGCTGAAGCTTTTCAATTTTCTTGTTTTCCCGCTCATACTCCACATAGGCGTTGTGAGACTGTGTAATCTTCGCGAGCAGTCCACGCAGGCTGCCCCAGAAGCAGACGCAGAAACAGTACAGAAACGCGAGCATCAGCAGCGGCAGGGCGCCATACATGCTGAGTGTTTTCTTCAGACCGTTGGCTATTAAACCGCCAATTACACCGCCTGACTTGAGTACCTGTCCGTCCAGGAAAAGATCCTCCACTGCTACCGCTATCGCAGTCCCTTCCCGAATTGGGGTGTTCAGAAGCAGCTCCGACAGTGCTGCAAGCAAAACCGGCAGCATTACCGTAGCAAAAACGCGGCTGCCAACCGGACGGTTCCCACAGGCAAACAGCTGCAGCGCAGCAAGCGCGAACGCGGGCGCAGCAAGATAAAAACCCCATCCCAGAAGTCCCTTCAGCCAATCCGAGAAGAATTGAACAAAGCTTCCCTCTGTGTTAAAGAAGCTGATAGCCGAACAGATCGCCAGAACCAGAAAAATCAGGCCGCCGACAATATTGGTTCCGTTGACTGCCGACTCGGTTCCCGTTTCCTGCGCGGATCTGCTCTTCTTCTGAGGAGGAGGGGGCGCTCCGCGGGTGCTTCTGTTCGATGTGGTTTTCTTTTTTGTTGTTGCTTTTCTTGCCATGAATATAAATCCTGTCCCGTAATCAGAAAATCAATGTCAGGATGATCGACAGAACACCGATCACCAGACTGTAGTATGCCAGGCCGCCATACCCGCGCTTCCGAACGATCCGCCTGAAAAGGAAGACGGAAAAGAAGCCCGTCACAAAAGCCGCAAGCGCGCCAAAGAGATAAGCAGTCAGATAGTAGCTCTCTATTCCAAGTCCCGCGGCATCCGCCAATGTCAGAATGGATGAGCCAAACAGTGCGGGGATCGCCATCAGAAGGCCAAAACGGATGGCGTAATCTTTCTGGAAATTCTCTGCCTGCAGCGCCCCGATCGTCAGGGCCAGACGCGAGAGGCCCGGAATCACCGCCACCGCCTGGCAGATTCCCACAATCAGCGCGTCAGGAATCGTCATGCGGCCAAGCCCCTTTTTGCCGGGGATCATTCTCTCACAGATATAGAGGACTGCGCCGTTTAAAAGAAACATCACGCCGACAAAAGTGGTATTCCCCCAGAGTCCAAAATAGGCTTTGCGAAACGGCAGCATGATCAGCAGCGGCAGCGTTGCCATCACCAACATGAAAAGCTGACGCGCCGCCGGAAATCTGCCTCCTTTTCCTGTCGGGCGCGGTCCAAAGCCAGTCAGACCAGCGGTGTCGCGGATCATCTCTCCAATCTCCTTGCGGCGGGCAACAATCAGTGCAATCATAACGGCAAGTTCGACAGCCGCCTTGAACAACAGGTTCATCGACGTCAGGCGCAGATCGAAAAACGCGTTAAGCACAGAAAGATGGCCGGAGCCGGACAGTGCCAGAACTTCCGTAAGCGCGTAGATGATTCCCGCTGTAATGGCATTCCCGACAGACATGTCCCCATCTCCTTTCATCCTGCTTCAAGCGAAGTTTTTCAGAGTATTGTAGCATAATCCCGAGTGAAATACAAGAGTACACCTACAGGTGCAAAATGAAAGCAAAAACAAAGCGCCGGGCATTTTCTGCTCAGCGCTTCCCGATTCCAGCCGTCTAAGTATTATAACTGACTATCCGCCAGACGACGTTATGTTACTTTCCAACCTGCGCGATTATCTCGCGGATTTCGGCGAAATGCGGAGAACTGAGTCCTCCCCGTTCCTGGGACTCCAGATCACGAAGGATCATCTCCGCCTGCCCTCCTCCGAGGGAAGCAACCGCGGTCAGCAGCGCATCGGCATCCTCATCGTATCCGGAGTACAGGCAGGCATAGCCGAGAATCTGGTTAACGAGGGGATTGTCCGGCTGCAGCTCATGAGCAGCAAGCGCTGCCTCCAGAGAGGCCCGGTAGTCTTTTTCATGGATCAGAAGATAGTATGAACGCCAGGCTTCATACTGCGAACGGTCAAAATCGCCCAGCCTGTCCAGCATCGACTCATAAAGCGCAAGTCCTTCTTCAAAGTATCTCCGGGAACGGCTATCGTCCGCGAGCTTATAGGCGTTCTCCCCGCAGTTGATATTCAGCATGGCGGCCATGGTTCTGTCCGCGTCGGCATCCGTTTTCTCAATGATTTGTGTATAAATACCAACTGCTCGCACATAAAGAGGATCCGCCGCCCCGTAATCGCCGCGCATATTGAGCATCATCGCCTGATTGCTGCAGAGAACTGCCAGATTCCGCCGGTATTCCGTGTTTTCCCCATCTTCTGCCAGATTCTCAGAAATCTCAAGGGCATCGATATATGTACGGTCTGCCTCGTCAAAATCTCCCTGATCTGTCAGGGCAGCTGCCAAAACGTTTAAATACTGAACATGCTTTGCCCTGTTCTGAAGAGAGTCAACCTGCTTCAGTAAACGCCTGTGAAAGCCGCATGCCGTTCGCAAATGCTCTTCTGCCGCGATATACTCACCCATGCGATAGAGCACCGTGCCGTAATGGAAGTGAGTCTCCGCAAAAGTCTGAAGGCTATCCGGATCCTCATCCTTCTCCAGGCCTGAAAGTGAAAGGAGCCCCTGATCGAAGCATGAAAGCGCCCGGGAATCATCACCGATGTCGATTGCATTTGCGCCTGCATTTATAAATGTCCGGGCAAACTGGAGCTGTTTCTCCTTCGTTGGCTGCTCCAGGCTGACTCCAGACAGAAGATCAAGCGCCTTATCGAAGGCCTGGGCCGCCTCTGTATAACGTCCCGAGCTGTTAAGGATACTCCCCCGGTTATTCCAGGCGGAGGCGAGCTTCAGCTCACCCCCCTCCGTCCCCTGATCAGCCAATGCCTGAAGACGGTCGATGGCAATCTGCTCCGCGTCCAGCGCTTCCTCATACTTCCCGAGCACCGCGTTTGCATTTGCCAGCTTTTCATAGTTGGCTGCGGCCTCAAAGGCAGCGTCAACCTGATCAGAGGACAGCTGAAGAACAGCTTCAATATCCACCGTGTTCCGCCGCAGGATATCGGCAATGCGGCTGTAAGCGCCCGGAACGTTTGTCAGATGATCCGGAAGGCTGTAAGTCAGTTCATTCAAAATGCGCATGGAAGCGTCTTTCTGCCTCTCCTGCGTCTCACGGTAGCCTTCGGCAAGCCTCATCAAGCCGAGCGATACGGCGGCGATCACGGCAAAGACGGCAGCCGCAGCAACGGCACGTGACGCTGTCTGTGTGTTTTTGCGCAGCTTGTGCTCCCGGAGCAGCTCCGACTCTCTGCAGCCGGTCACGCCCGCAATAACACGCAGGAGCTCCATCTCCTCCCGGGCCATCATCTTCTTTACGCTGCCATCCCCGGCGCGGATATCCATTACGCGGTCCATGATATCCGGGACCAGCTTCAGCGAGGGCGGGAAGGAGCGCTCCGGATCCCCGCTGATCAGCAGCGGATAGATATGATCGGCCCTTCCGATTTCAATGAATGTCGCCACCTCGCGGTCAATCCACTCTGACGACGGTGTATCCGTCGAACAGACCACCACCAGACAGTTGGTGGAACGCAGAGCCTTGTCGATGGTATCCGTAAGGACACGGCTGACGGGCAGTTCTTCCGTATCGCGGAACGCACGACGGACATCCCGAAAGCCCCGCCTGCGGAGAGCCTGCGGAATGCGGTAGCTCTCCACGGCGTTAAATGTTTTCTGTGTGATTTCAGCATCCAGCGATTTGTGACGATAGCTGAAAAACACATCGTAATCAAACACCGGTTCTGCCATCTGATCTCCCTCTTATTTCCGTGCGGCAATCTCCGGGCACTCCGCCAATGCCGCGTAGAAGGCTTCTGAGAACTCCTCCCCGTCAAAGTCGAAGGCAACTACAACAAAAGCGCCCAACCATTCTGCTTTGAAATGTAACTTCCCGGTGACGGGATCATATTGGGCCCGGAAGGCATGCAGTCTGCCGTCTGCCCCGATGAAAACCGCATAAAGGCTCTTCCCGACGCTCTGTACCGAAGGCGTATACTCCATATAGACGTCGACTGCGGTCGGCAGCACAGACAGCTCTTCTCCGTTGCGAGAGGCATGAAGCACATAGGCACTGCCGGAAGTCTCGATCCATATCTCGATGCGGACTTCCGCTTCGGTCTCCTGTCCCCTGTCATCGTCGGGGTCTGTGGGGTCAGTCGGGTCGGTTGGGTCAGTCGGATCGGTCGGATCGGTCGGATCAGTCGGGTCGGTCGGGTCAGTCGGGTCAGTCGGGTCAGTCGGATCGGTCGGATCAGTCGGGTCGGTCGGGTCGGTCGGGTCGGTCGGGTCAGAATATGTTTTCCCCAGATTCACCGAGCCCGCTCCGGAACCGCCGAGAATCCCGCTGCCGGTAAAGCTCATACTGGTCAACACCGCGGGTCCGACCGGTTCGACATAGGCGACGCCTGTGGAGAAGGAAATCCGAACCAGGCAGAGATCGTCAGCTCTGACATCACCCCCCAGGTCCTCTTCATAGTCGTAGTAGTCCGCTGTAATGACAGTCTGCGTGCCGCTCTGCGTTTTGTAAACCAGCTCTATTACGATATACCAGTATTCGTCTGTATCCACCCCGCTGTTTTTTATGATGTCCGCCAGATCTTCCAAGGGCAGAAGCAGTCCGCCTTTTTCCAATACCGCTTCAACCTGCGTGTCGGATAAATTTTCCACAATTTCAATCCGCTGTCCCTTGTTTTTTCGTGTCTGCTGCTCAATTGTGGTGCAGGTAACGGGAATAACCGCGCCGTTCTCGGTATCGCTTCTCTCCGGGAGATTCTCCGGCTGCATGTGCAGAGGGCTCCAGGAAGTATCCAGGATTCCCGCATAATCATATACAATTCCGTCGACGTCTGTGGAGACCGATACGCCATCCATCGTTGTTCCCGGTACCACCTCAAAAAGGCCGGATTCCAGGCAAAGGGTGCCGTTCCCGCTGATTGTTCCGCTGATTTTGATCGGGCTGTGATTATTATAGCTTGCGGAATAGATCCAGTTTGTTCCCAGCGCCAGGGTGCCGTCGATAGAGGCAATTTTCAGCTCGGAAGCATCCGGGAGCACAACACTGCAATCACCGGAACTGACCAGCCCTGTGACCGTCTTCTGACCGGTTTCGCCGGATAGGGTAAGCCCGTTGATCCTGACATTGCTTTCTTCGTCGTTCAGAAAAACCGTGGTATCCTGGATCTTCAGAAGCTCGATATTTCCTTCCCCATAGATCCTCAGCACACCGGAAGCAAACGTTACTTCCGAGCCGGCAATACAGGCAGGCTCCGCAATCTCCGTCTGATAGGCGCTGACACTGCCGCTGCCAGTAAGAGCAGAAGTTTTATCTTCGATTGTGACCAATCCGTCACCTTCGACACTGCCATCGACGATCAGCTGTCCGCCGGCTTTTACCGTAAGTTCCGGATGCTGAAGAAAGTCACCGGTAGGCGTATGCCCGAGGCTGGAGAGGTCCTGCATCTCCAGCACAGCGCCATTTTCGATCTCCAGTGAGGCATTTGCGCCGATTGTGACCTTACCGATGGATTCGACGACATTATCTCTGCTGACCGCCTTATAGTCGTGGTCAACGCCATGGTAATAGCCTACACTGCCGTCCTCAAGTGCCTCCGCTCCGGTGCCGCAGAGAAGAAGCATTGTTCCATCAGGCATGACAAGCTCGCAGTCTTCCAGCACGTATTCCTCATCCAGGATCCCCGGAACCGAGCCGTTTACGAGCACATACCTGTCACCGTCCTGCTGTTTGACAAAGACCGCGACACTGCCCTCGTCATAGATATCCGTGAAGGTCAGCAGCTCCAGATCGCCTTCGAGGCTGTCTAAAAGCAGAATCCCTGTTCCGGCAATCCGGACTTTACCGCTTCCGGTAATCGAGGTAAGCCGGTTGAGCCCTGCCGCCAGAACAGTAATGTCACCGTCCGCACACAACTCTTCCGTGCCGCTGTGATTGACCATCACATAGCTCCCGTCCTCCAGTTGACTGAAGACGGTGTCCGCTTCGTCTTCTTCGCTGCCGGGCTGCTCGTCGTTCTCCTCAGTACCGCCGGACGCCTGCATCTTTGCTTCTTCGGCAGAAGAGTCGGCTGCTTCTGTATTCTCGATCATCGCATAAGCAGCTTCCATCTCAGGAGTGACCGCGCCTTCTTCTTTCTCGTCCGGCTTTTCAGATGCTCCTTCTTCTGCAGATTCCTCTGTGTTAGGAACAGACTCCGCCGCTTCATCCACAGCGGGATCCACAGCCTGCTCGACCGCGTCAACCGCATCTTCCTCCGCTTTCGGGCTCTCTCCTTCAGAAGGACCGATGGAGGAATCCACGTCTGCCGGTTCTATCTCAGCTTCTTCCTCCTTCGAAGAAGACGGCTCATCAAGCGGCAACTCCTCACCTGGGGCACTGAGCAACGTTGTGTCAGTGTCCGAAGGAACGGCTGTCGATGTTTCCGCACTGACAGGAAGCTCAACACCCGGCGCAGGAGCCTGCTCCACGCTGACGGCCACCGGGATATATTCCACCGACGAAGTTGCCTCAGGCACCGTGCCGGGTACTTCTGTCGCCGCTGACGGAGATCCCCCAGAAGATGGAGCTGCATCCGAAGTTTCCGAGTAAAGCACCGGATCTGCGTTCATTTCGGCAGCTGGTTCGATAATCTGCGTAAGAGGTTCATCGGGGGGTGTCTGTTCATCCGTGTCAGCATAAGCCTTCCCGTGGAGCGCAAAGGCAAGCAGTGAAGCGAACACAACGCCGCCCAGTTTTCTAAGCCACTTTTTCATGCGTGTTTCCCTCTCTGAATTGAAAGACCGTTGGCATAGCACAGGAATACACTGTCTCCGCCAAAACTGCCAAATATGTCTTTTTGTATAAACGTTATGAGATATTATATCATATACTTGTTACGAATGACAATGCCTTTCGGGACAATTCATTGCGAAAATGATCCATTGCATGCGCTTCTGCAAGCCAATCCCACAATCTATGGCCACCTGTAGTTAGAATTGTCTAATTTTCTTGTTGACTTTTCCATTTTCCTGTGGTAAGCTTTGACTAACCGTTAGATTCATTTAACCGCCAGGCAGGAAGGGAGGACTCCAAAATGAGCGTCGTGATCATGGGGGGCAATGAGTGCATGGAGCGCAGGTATAAGGACCTGTGTGAGTCATACAACTGTTCCGCAAAGGTGTTTACCAAGCTCCGCGGCGGTCTTCAGGCCAAGGTAGGAAGTCCGGATCTGATGATCTTCTTTACAGATACGCTGTCCCACAAAATGCTCAATGGCGCAATGAGTGCGCTGCGGGGGCAGAGCACGATTATCGAGCACAGCAGAAGCAGTTCCCTTTCCGCACTCCGTACCATACTGGAAAAGCATACTGCCTGAGCCGAAAAATGTCAGAAGAGTTGTTTGTAAGATGCTGTGCGCCGACGCTTGCCGGTCTGAAAACAGGGAGCATGTTCTCCTGCGCCTACCGAAAAAAGGAAGATCTGTTTCGGGACATCCGAAGTCTGAATCGGACACTCTCCTGCAGAGGGCTTCGCCTTCTTCCCCTCCGGTATCGTAACGGGAAAGCGCTACTCTATGTATACCGTCCCGCGTCTCTCCAGAGCGACCTGAGCAGAAAAGAGGTACAGGACCTTCTGCAGGATGCAGGCTATACAGGGCTGTGCGGTGATCAGTGCGTCCTTCAGCTGATCCGGCGAATGAGAAATTCCGAAGGATTTCCCCATGAGGTCGGGCTCTTTCTGAGCTATCCACCGGAAGATGTCCGCGGTTTTATCGAAAATCACGCGCAGAACTATAAGCTGATCGGGTATTGGAAAGTATACGGCGACGAAAAAAAAGCCAGAAAAACCTTTGAGACATACAGAAAATGTACAGATTCTTACTGCAAGTTTCTGAAGCAGGGTCATTCTCTTACCGAGCTGACAGTTGCAGTATGAAAAATAGAAAGGAAGTAACAGCAACATGAAAAAAGTAGCAGTAGTATTCTGGAGCGGCACCGGAAACACCGAGGCCATGGCGGACGCGGTGGTAAAGGGAGCACAGGCAGCAGGCGCAGGCGTCACGAAAATCACCGCTTCGGACTTTGGACCGGGCGATGTGAGCAAGTATGATGCCATCGCGTTCGGATGCCCGGCGATGGGGAGCGAGCAGCTGGAAGATGGCGAATTTGAGCCTATGTTCGACTCCGTGAAGGCAGCGCTCTCCGGCAAAAACATCGCTCTGTTCGGTTCCTATGGCTGGGGTGACTGTGAGTGGATGCGCAACTGGGAAGACGACTGCAAAGCCGTCGGAGCAGTACTGGCCTGCAACAGCGTCACCGCCAACGAAGCACCGGATGACGAAGCCGTCGCTGCCTGCAAAGCACTGGGTGCCGCTCTCGCTTGATTTTCTGAAAGATACATAAAACTGTTTCTTGAAAAATGCATGTCTCTTACCCATGAGGCATGCATTTTTCAGCTTGCTGCGGCACAGATTCTCTCTATCGAAACTGCTGTAGATTCCGGGAGAAAACATCGAATCTGCTCCCCGTCTGACGCTCTTGTCTCATCCCCGCGATTTCAGTTTCTGAATCATTTGCTTACCGAAATTCATACTTGCATCACTGAACTTTTTATAATACAATACGAACACTCAGCAGTTGCGAAGGAAAACCGATTATGGATTTCTTCGCAACAATCAGCGATACGGAGGTCGAGCATATGAACAAATTTGCAGAAAAACACCCGAAAGCCGCGCAGTGGATCCGGGAAGGTGGTCTGTTCCTGATCTTCAGTTATGTCGTCACATTTCTGAAATGGGGCCTGCTGACATTTCTCCCTGCCCTGTTTCAGAAAATGGTCGGAGATGTGGCCTGGGCATGGCCGGGCATTGAAGTTACCGTATTTGGTGTCCCGCTTACGCTTGCCGTAATTGGAAACAGTCTCGCCGACGGCGGCCTCGCCTTTACGCTGGCAAACTTCACATCGATTATCATTGGCGAATGCATCAACTTCCCGCTACAGAGAAACGTCACCTTCCGGAGCAAAGGCCCTGTGATCCCCCAGATTCTCTGCCACTTTGCCGGAGCACTGGGCGTATTCTTCATCATGAATCTCTTCACCTGCATCTGGAATCCCGTAACGGCCGCTTTTCATGTGCCGGATGGGATCAGGAATATTGTTACGACCGTCGTAACCGGCGGTGTATCCATGATTATTATTTTTGCCATTGACAAAACGATTTTCTCTCCAGGGTTTGGCCGGAAAAAGGAAGGATAATCGGAAAGATTCCATCAAGCTTCCCGCATTGATCCACAGCAAATGAGATTTTCTTTCCGGCAGTAAAAAGCACGCCCCTTTTAGGCAGGGGCCGATAAGACAATTTTTAATTTTTGAATGGCATGATCTTCGGGTCATGCCATTTCCTGTTTCATCAGTTCATTCAGCGGGATGAATCCAATCAGATCATAGCAGATATGGATGCTCCGACAGCGCTTTCCGCTGCTTTTGTCAGGAGTCCCGACATAGATTGCTTGTATCAGCTCGTGGGCCGTATAAGACGATAATTCGGTCATTTCCGCGTATTTTCTGACCTTCTGAATGAATTGTTCCTGATTCTGGTTCTGTTATTCCTGTGTTTCAATTTCCTGCTGTAAGACTTCTACATCAGCCTTCAGATTACGCTGCTCGTCCTCGTACCCCTGGCTTATCATGGTAAAACGATCGTCATTGACTTTGCTGGAAATATTGCCCTCATTCAAACGTATGAACAATTTATCCAATTCTTGAATACGCTTCTCTATAATGTGACCGGACTCGTCAATTCTTGTTTCTCACATTTTGGCTGTTTTCCTTTTTTTATTTCTCCGGACAAAAAGTGCCGGGTCACATAGAAACGCACCGATAGACGAACCCAAAGAGTCCGCCTTGATCGATATTGCTGTTGTTCTATATCTTCTCAGAAAACCATGGTCAGCTCTTATCTCAAAGCACTCTCAAACCCTTCCGCGGAATAGCCAAACATGTGGTCCTCGTCTTTCCCATTCCTTCTGCTCCATCTATACTGTTGTTGACAAGAACTGAACAAATATTACGAATCGCCTTCAAAAAGTTTCGAAATCGAAAATTTAATTTTTGAACAGCAAAAGTTTCTTGCGAATTTCGCAAGGATCGGTTGACATCAAAAAAGTGATGATATAAAATAATATATAGTAAATACTCATAAGGTTTCTTTACGACTATTGAAAACCAAGAGAGTATTTTCTGGCCGCACGTTGCCCGGACGGCGGCACGGAGGACATTCGCTTCGGCGATGTATCCGTACACAGCACGTTGGTGGAAGCCTGCGGACAGAAAGGCAAAGGATGGTCCTATGTTTGATACCATAATCAAAGGAGCACAGATCATAGATGGCACAGGCGCACCGTCGTTTCCCGCCGATCTTGCCATTCGGGACGGAAAGCTGACACTTCTCCCCGGCGGCAGCGAAGGGCTGGAGGCCACCACAGTCATTGATGCTGTAGGCTTGTGTGTCTGTCCGGGTTTCATTGACGCCCATTCCCACGGCGATATTCTCGTCGGTACGGACTACAGCCGCCTTTGCAAGAGTTCACAGGGGATAACCACGGAGGTCTGTGGACAGTGCGGCAGCACCTACTTCCCCATAACGCCGGATTCGGATCTTTATGGAGAGGATCTGTCCACATATCCGGGCCTCGGCAGCATCGCTCCGGAGTTGACCCGGAACTTTGCCGGCTACCGCCGCTATCTGGAAAGCCGCCCCAAGACGGCAAATGTCAAACAGCTGGTCGGGCATAACATGCTTCGACGCTCTGTCATGGGGTTGGCAGACCGCAGACCGACTGCCGCAGAGCTAGACAGAATGAAAGGCCTGCTTCGGGAATGCATGGAAGAAGGGGCTATGGGCTTTTCCACGGGACTGGTCTACCCGCCCAGCGGTTATGCGGACGAGTATGAGGTCACGGAGCTTTGCAAGGTACTCGAACCGTTTCACGGTATTTACACCACCCATATGCGCAATGAGGGCAACCAAGTGGTAGAGGCAGTCGCCGAGGCGATCCGGACGGCCCGCAATGCCGGCGTAAGGTTGGACATTTCCCACCACAAGATCAGCGGTAAAAGCAACTGGGGTAAGTCACAGCAGACGCTTGCGCTGATCGACGAGGCGATAGCCAGTGGGCAGGAGGTAGCCCTGGACGTCTATCCCTATACGGCTTCTCAGACCGACCTTTCCATCTGTCTGCCGCTGGAGGAACTCCAGTATCCGCTGGAGAAGCGGATGGCCCGGCTGCGTGATAAGGATGTCCGCGCCGATATAGAGGCGAAGATGAAGGTGTCCGACGGGTATTACACCCGATTAGGCGGACTTGGCA
Organism: Oscillospiraceae bacterium; assembly: GCA_017448455.1. GTDB lineage: Bacteria > Bacillota > Clostridia > Oscillospirales > Oscillospiraceae > Limivicinus. The sequence continues at coordinate 34,602 of JAFSLL010000284.1, forward strand.
GCATCCTGCTGCCCACTTGTCCGGTGACTTCCTGGTATGATGGCAAAACCATCGGCGAGATCGCGGAAGCGTCCGGGAAACGGGAATTCGACGTGTTTTTCGATCTGCTGCTGGAAAACCGCTTTATGATCCGGGCGCTCTTTTTCAGTATGTGCGAAGAGGATCTCTGCCGCATTTTCATGCATGAGCACGCCATGGTGGGATCGGACGGCGTGGTCACGGGACTTGATCAGCCCACGCACCCCAGGGGCTTTGGTACCTTCCCGCGCGCTATCCACTATTTTGTGCGAGAAAAGAAGCTCCTTACTCTGGAGAAAGCCATCCGCAAAATGACCTCCTTCACCGCCGATTGGCTCATGCTGGACGGTAAAGGCGTCATCCGGGACGGATATGATGCGGATCTTGTGCTCTTTGACCCGGAAACCATCGCCGAGGGAAACAGCTATCTGGATTCGCTCAAAACCGCCGTTGGTATCTGCAGCGTGTTTGTGGACGGGAAAATTGTATATCAGGACGGCACACTCACGGGGGTGTGCCCGGGGCGTGTGGTCCTCCACAGAAATGCCTGATCGTGATATCGACAGTTCCGGGCTCTTCATCACAATTACAGTATATTATAGTGCAAGTACTTATCGCGCGGTATTTTTCAGGAAAATGCCGCGCGCAGCAATATAGATTATAAATGAGGTGACATCATGGCAAACTGTGCCGACTGCAAAGGAAAGCCCTGCTCAAGAGGCGTGACGGCGGGCCGCCTGCCTGATTGCCCCTGCGGGGAGTATTCAAAGGAAGAGATGCTGGGCCTGTACTCCGAAGAGGATATGCGCATGGCAACGGAATCCGCAAAGGTCGAAGCGGAGGGTTACGGGAAAAATACTCGTGTGGAAGAGATCATGGACTACGCCTGGAAGCTCGGCTACAAAAAGATCGGCGTGGCTTTCTGCGTGGGGCTTTCCGCGGAAGCCGCGACTTTCGCCGCCATCCTTCGCTCCAACGGTTTTGAAGTGTGTTCAGCCTGCTGCAAGAACTGTTCCATCCCCAAACAGGAGATCGGTATTACACAGGAACAATTCGCGCATCCGCAGTTCGACTTCGAAGCTATGTGCAACCCAGTCGGTCAGGCAAAGATTCTCGATGACGAGAACTGCGATCTTGTTGTGCTTCTCGGCCTCTGCGTAGGGCATGACACACTTTTCATTCGTCATATCAAGGCGCCCTGCACGGTTCTTGCGGTTAAGGATCGGGTTCTCGCGCACAATCCCATCGGTGCACTCTACACTGCGAACACCTTCTTGAACAGAGTGTACAGCTTCATAAAGAATAAATATGGAAAAGTATAAGCTCATCACATTTGATATGTATTCAGCGCTCCTTGATATTTCCGGGAGCGCCGTCCCTCTGATCAGAGAAGCGGCAGACCTGCCCGACGGCGTGTGTGTAGAGCTGTTCAGCCTCTGGCGCAGCAGGCAGTGGACCTGCATGCTGCTCAACGGGTGCACCGGGAAGGAATTCGTTTCTTATTCCGAGATCACCCGCCAGACGCTTGATCAGGCAGACGAACTGCTCGGTCTCGAGCTGCCCGATGAAACAA
>JAFSLL010000285.1 GCA_017448455.1 Oscillospiraceae bacterium
ACAAAGGAAAAACAGTGTGCCTTTCTTCAGAAGGCTGCATACGATCTTGCACATGCCCGACCCACCACAGCCAATCGCTATGGACAGATCACTTTCCGCGCCGCGGAGCTGGCGGAGGCCGCTCTGGAAGCCGGAGAGGATCCGGTCGAGGCCATCGTCGCCTCCGTCATCGACTCTCTCAATCGTCGTTACGGCACGATGCAGATCGTCGGGGATGCACTTGCCTCTCTGATTCCCAATGACGGCAGCATCCTGACCCAGTGCTTTGGCGAGACCATCATCGGCACAGTCATCCGTGCCGCCAGGGAGCAGGGGAAAGACTTCCGTGTCTACTGTGCCGAAACCCGTCCCTATCTGCAGGGAGCCCGGCTCACCTCCAGCTGCTTCGCTGAGATGGGTTTTGAAACCACCGTCCTCACCGACAATATGATCGCGTATGCAATGCAAAACGAAGGGATTGATCTCTTCACCTCCGCTGCGGACACCATCGCCCGCGACGGACATATAGCCAATAAGATCGGCAGTTTCCAGATTGCGATTCTTGCTAAGTACTTTGGCGTCCCCTACTATGTCACCGGTATCCCGGACCGTGACAAGCACAGCCGGGACGACATTGTCATCGAAATGCGTGACCCGGAACAGGTTCTGCGTTACCGCGGTATTCCGAACTGCCTGCCGCAGGTGCATGCGATTTATCCCTCCTTTGACGTTGTTCCGCCTCACCTTATCTCCGGTATTGTAACAGACAAGGGTATCTTTGTCCCTTACCTGCTCGACCGGTATTTTGACGGCGAGGTCAGGACCTTCTACTGATTATCCGATCCCGCCTGGGATCATGATTGATATATTTATTGATATAATTAAGGAGCAGTGTCATGAAAGTTTACGTTCGCGCCCCCTATCCCGAAAACCGTCTTGCCGAACTGAAGGAGCTGTTTGACGAGGTCCTGTACGAGCCATGGAACGATACCGGAGAACGGTATTACGAAGACGAGATGCTGGAACACCTCCTCGATGTTCAGCCCGATGTTCTCATCACCGAGCTCGACCGCGTGACCGAAAAGGTTCTGAACGGATACTCTGGTCTCCGGCTGATCGGTGACTGCCGCGCCACACCAGCAAACCTCGATACCGCTGCCTGCACCAGGGCCGGCGTTCCCATTCTCTGCACGCCGGGCCGTAATAACCAGGCCGTCGCAGAACTTGTCGTTGCCCTGATCATCATGCATATGCGTCACGGTCTTGAATCCATCCAGTGGATCAAGGACGGCAAATGGGTCACCGGTACCACGCCATATTTCCTTTGGATGGGTCATGAGCTGCAGGGCAAGCGAGTCGGACTGGTTGGCTTTGGTGCTGTGAGCCAGGCTGCCGCCAAGATTCTTGACAGTTTTGACTGCGATGTGTGCTATTACGATTACAAAGGACGCAGCTTTGGCCACTACCGGCCACTTTCGCTGGAAGAACTGTTCTCCACCTGCGATGTTGTATCCCTGCACCTGCCGGTCAGTGACTCGACACGCGGCCTCGTGGATGAGAAGCTGCTGCGCTCCATGAAGAAGGATGCCTTGTTTGTCAACGCAGGCCGTTCTGCCCTCGTCGATACGCAGGCTCTCATCCGTGTCCTCAACGACCGTGCCATTGCAGGCGCTGTTCTCGACGTTCTCGACAATGAACCGCCCACGGCAGAAGATCTGGAGATTATGAATTGTCCCAATGTTATCCTCACACCGCATATCTGCGGCGCTACCTATGAGGTTACGAACCATCAGGCAGATATTCACAATGCTCGCATCCGTCAGTGGCTCAAAGGGGAAAATCTCGAAAAGATCGTCTACAACCGTGATGTTCTTTCCCGCTGAGTCATGGAGTATGATCTTCTGATAGACCTTGGCACGGGGAGCACACGTGCCGCACTGGTTGACTGCAACGGCAAGATCCTTGCGATACGAAGTTTCCTCAATCGTTACTACCGGGATGCATCCTATCCGGATGCACAGTATTTCCTGCCACAAGACTGGGAAACGGAGCTGATGCGCTGCTGTGAGGATCTCTACACCGAACATCCCGATATCCGGATTCGCTGCATCTCCGCTGCAGGCGCCCGCCAGAGCATCGTCCTGCTCGACGCTGATGGAACAGCCTTCTACGGCCTGCCAAACATCGATAACCGCGGCCGCGAGTTTATGGGCAGTATCGACCACAGAGCTGAGATCTATGAACACTCCGGCAAGTGGGTCACCGAGGACTTCTGCGCGGCAAAGCTGCTTGGTCTGCGGATGCGGCGTCCTGAACTCTACAGTCGGATTCGTACAATCCTGAGTCTCAGCGGCTACATCACCTGGCTGTTTACAGGAGTCTGCTGTTTTGAGCCCTCTCAGGCCTGTGAAACGCAGCTTTACGACCTGGAGACGAAAACATGGTCCGAATTTCTTTGTGGTGCCTACAACATTGATCCCTTGATCCTGCCGCCGCTCATGATGGCGGGAGAGAGTACCGGATCAATCCGCCCGGAACTACATGGCAGCTTCGGCATTACCGGAGAAACCCGCTTTATTGTCGGCGGTGCAGATACCCAGTGCGGCATTCTGCAGACGGGCATCCGGTCAGGCGACATCGCGATTGTCTCCGGCACCACCACTCCGGTGACCGCACTGGTGGACCACAAGTACTACGATGAAAAGCAGCGCGTCTGGACTGACGCCAATCTCGGTGCCAACGGCTATCTGATCGAAATGAACCCCGGTGTGACCGGTCTCAACTACCAGTACATCAAGGATGCCCTAGCTCCGGACCTTAGCTACGAGGCTTTGGAACAGGCATACGCCAAGAAGCGGGAATTCCACGCCACAGCCTCTTTCAGCTCTCTGCTCTTTTATGAGCAGCGCTCTCTGCGTCACGGCGGATTCTTTCTCCGCTCTCCCTGGCCGCCCAACATGGATCGTATCGACCTGCTCTGGGCCGCGCTTGCCGATATCGCCTGTGCAACCTATGAGCAGCTCTGGCGTCTATGTGTACTCAGTGGTCATACGCGTGAATATGTCCTTGGCTGCGGCGGCGGCTTCCGATCGGAGACACTCTGTCAGATGCTCGCTGATCTCTCCGGTCTGGAACTTCGGCTGCTTCCAGGCTATGAGCAGGCTACACTCTACGGTCTGACGGTGCTCTGCAACCGCGCCTGTGGCTTTGAAGCGCCCCCGTATGAGGGAAGCGAATGTCGCTACACGCCACATCAGAACGATCTGATTCACCAGTATCATGAGCGCTGGAGCCATGATCGTCTGGAACTCAATCCACCTGTAAGCAATAACTGAAATATATATTTGGAGGAAAATCGTCTATGTTAATGCAAGAAGAACGTGAACTCATCGTAGAGATTGGGAAGCAGATGAGCTCTTCCGGCCTCTGCCCCGGCACCAGCGGCAACCAGAGCATTTACAATCCCGAGCTCGGCCTGATGGCAATCAAACCTTCCGGAATCGGTTATATGGAAACCACGCCG
>JAFSLL010000286.1 GCA_017448455.1 Oscillospiraceae bacterium
CCTGCCGAACTGCCCCACAGGCGCCATCCGCTTTGAGGAACGGGAAGCGCCTGCCTACGACGAGGCGGCTGTGAAGGAAAGCCAGCGGCGAAAAGCGGAAGAGGCAGAGAAGAAAGGTCCGGCACCGATGCCGCATCCCCATCCCGCGGGCGGCTGCCCCGGTTCCAGAATGATGCAGCTGAAGCGGGAGGAGAAGGCTGAAGAGGCAGTGCAGGCTGCACCCGCGGGGAGAGCGGTCTCCAGACTGAACCAGTGGCCATGTCAGATCAAACTCCTGCCGACGACAGCGCCCTTTTTCGACGGGGCGAAGCTTCTGATCGCGGCGGACTGCACGGCTTATGCCTACGCGAATCTTCATGAGGACTTTATGAAGGGGAAGATCACCCTCATCGGCTGCCCCAAGCTGGACGATGTGGACTATACGGAAAAACTGACCGCGATCATCCGTGACAATGATATTCAAAGTGTCACGCTGGTCCGCATGGAAGTGCCCTGCTGCGGCGGCCTGCAGAGGGCCATGGTCAACGCGCTCAAAAACAGCGGCAAGTTCATCCCCTGGCAGGTCGTGACGATTTCCCGGGACGGCTGCATCCTCGAGTAATCCGAATACAGAGTAAAACCGCAAGGAGGCAGATTTTCTGCTCTCCTTGTTTTTTTTTGCGCGGTTCGCCTGCAGTCCTGTGACGGACGGTGAGGGGCAATTACTTTCGAAATTTGAAGAATAAGAATTGACAAAGCAGATCGAATTTGCTATAAATGACATGTGCGAATTGCAAAAAAAAGCAATTCGAAATATGCGATTTTTGTGATCGATGCTGAACAGCAGGAGAGAGGTTCACTATGAAACTGATGAAAACCGAAGAGGCTGTCGGTCAGGTCCTCTGCCACGATATTACCCAGATTATCCGCGGTGTCACCAAGGACGCGGTGTTTCGCAAGGGACATGTGATCCGGGAGGAGGATGTTCCCGTTCTGCTGAGCGTGGGCAAGGATACGGTCTATATCTGGGAAAACGATGAGACCATGCTCCATGAGAATGACGCGGCATACATTCTGCGGGATATCTGCATGAACGAACATATGGCCGCCTCGGAACCGAAAGAGGGCAAGATCGAGCTGACCGCCGAGACAGACGGTCTGTTTCTGGTGGATCTCGAGAAGCTGCGCGCCGTCAACGCACTCGGCGATATGATGATCGCGACCCGGGCTTCCGGCTTCATGGTCAGGAAGGGCGATAAGCTCTGCGGCACCCGTGTGATTCCGCTGGTGATCAAGAAGGATCGCATGGAAGCGGCGAAGCAGGCTGCCGGCGAGGCGCCGATCATGCGGCTCATTCCGGTCAGGCCGAAAAGATACGGTTTGGTTACCACCGGCAACGAGGTCTTCTACGGCCGGATTGAGGACACCTTCACGCCTGTCATTCAGGCAAAGATGCGTGAGTTCGGGTGCGAGATGGCCGAGCACGTGATCCTGAACGACGATCATGAGAAGATCACGGCCGCGATTCAGGAAATGCTCGCGAAGGGCTGCGAGATGGTCATCTGTACCGGCGGCATGAGTGTGGACCCGGACGACAAAACCCCGCTGGCCATCAAAAATACGGGCGCGAACATCGTCTCCTACGGAGCGCCGGTTCTGCCGGGCGCCATGTTCCTGCTCGCCTATACCGATGACGGACGCCCGGTCTGCGGCCTTCCCGGCTGCGTAATGTACGCCCGGCGTACGATTTTTGATCTGGTGCTGCCGTATCTGGTCACCGATACCCCGGTTACCCGGGAACAGCTGGCGGGGCTCGGCCATGGCGGACTCTGCCTCAACTGCAAGGTCTGCCACTTCCCGAACTGCGGATTCGGAAAAGGCGTCTGAGACGGACCCTAAGCAGCACATACACGGAAAACGGAATACGATGAAAACGCTATAACGCTTTTTTCTGCAGATACCAGGTCGGATCCCGGTAAAACGGGAGATCGGACAGATCACGCGTATATAGGCGGTGAAACACCCGTTTATATAAATATTTTCAATCCCTGAAACAGGGGAAAAGGAGCAAACAGCATGAAAAAAGTACTTGCACTGCTGCTCGCGCTGACGATGGTCTTCGCGCTGGCAGCCTGCGGAAGCGCTTCTGCTCCCGCACAGAGCGCGGCACCTGCCGAAGAGGCACCCGCCGCCGAGGAGCCTGCCGCTGCGGAAGAAGCACCGGCGGAAGAACCGGCTGTCGAGGAGCCGGCGGAACAGGTCGAACTGATCGTTTTCGCCGCCGCGTCCATGACCGAGACCCTGACGGAGATCAAGGGCATGTATGAAGCGGAAAACCCCGGCGTAACCCTTACCTTTAACTTTGACTCCTCCGGAACACTGAAGACCCAGATCCAGGAGGGGGCCGACTGCGATGTGTTTATCTCTGCCGGTCAGAAACAGATGAACCAGCTGGACATCAGCGCCAGTGCCGATGTCAACACTGAGGGCCTGGATTTCGTTCTGGAAGGCAGCCGCATCAATCTGCTGGAGAACAAGGTCGCGCTGGTCGTTCCGGAGGGCAATCCCAAGGGAATCGAGAGTTTCGATCAGCTGGCAGAGCTGCTTGACAGCGGAGAGATTCTTTTCGCGATGGGCAACAGCGACGTTCCTGTCGGACAGTATACCCAGAAGATCCTGGCTTTCTATAACCTGAGCGAGGAGGATCTCGCCGCGGCCGGCAAGATCACCTACGGCACCAACGTCAAGGAAGTGACCACCCAGGTCAGTGAGGCGAGCGTGGACTGCGGAGTTGTCTACTGCACGGACGCCTTCTCGGCAGGGCTGACGGTTGTCGACACGGCAACGGCAGAGATGTGCGGTCAGGTCATCTATCCGGCGGCAGTCCTGAACGTCAGTGCGCATCAGGAAGCGGCACAGGCTTTTCTGGACTATCTGACCGGCCCGGAGGCAATGGCGGTGTTTGAAGCGGTCGGCTTCTCTCCGGTTGCCTGATTCACCCAGGTTTGAAGGCGGGTGGGGGATCCCCGCCCGCCATTTTGGAGTATCCGAATGAGTATGGACTGGTATCCTTTATGGAATTCCCTGCGCATCGCGGCAATCAGCTGCGTGCTTGTGTTTTTCCTGGGCATCTTTTTCGCCTATTACGCGGCCCGGCTCCCGCGCCTGATCAAGGGCATTCTGGACGTCGTTCTGACGCTGCCGATGGTCCTGCCGCCCACAGTCTGCGGGTATTTCCTGCTGCTCGTTTTCGGCGTGAAAAGACCGCTCGGCATGTTTCTGCTGCAGTATGGCGTCAAGTTTGTGATGACCTGGTACGGCGGGATTCTGGCGGCGACGGTAGTGGCTTTCCCGCTCATGTACCGGACAGCGCGAGGCGCCTTTGAGAGCTTTGACAGGACCCTTGCCTATTCCGGGCAGACGCTTGGCCTTTCCAACACCTATATCTTCTGGCGGATCCGCATGCCGGCCTGCCGTCAGGGAATCCTGGCGGGCACGGTGCTGGCTTTTGCCAGAGCCCTGGGAGAATACGGCGCGACCAGCATGCTGATCGGCTATACGCCCGGCCGGACCGCGACCATCTCCACGACCGTCTACCAGCTCTGGCGTACGAACGATGAGGCGGGCGCCATGTTCTGGGTGCTGGTTAACCTCGCGATCAGCACGGTGGTCCTGCTTACGGTCAACATGCTGGAGAGCCGGCAGAAGAAGGCGGTGAAAGCATGAGTCTGATTGTCGACATTCACCGCAATCTCGGCGGTTTCACCCTGGATGTCGCCTTCGAGGCGGAAAACGGCGTTACCTGTCTACTGGGGCCTTCCGGCTGCGGCAAGAGCTTTACGCTCAAGTGCATCGCTGGGATCGAGAAACCGGACCGCGGACATATTGAGCTGGACGGTGTGGTGCTCTTTGATTCGGACCGGCACATCAATCTTCCGCCGCAGAAGCGGCAGGTCGGGTATCTGTTTCAGAACTACGCGCTGTTTCCGAACATGACCGTGCGGCAGAACATCCTCTGCGGCCTGCATCGGGAGAAGAACCCCGCGGAGAAAGAGAAAAAGCTGCAGGCTATGCTGAAGCTGATGCAGCTGGAGGAACAGGAAAACCATAAGCCCGCTCAGCTCTCCGGCGGCCAGCAGCAGCGCGCAGCGCTGGGGCGCATCCTTGTCAACGAACCGCGCATGCTGATGCTGGATGAGCCTTTTTCCGCGCTGGACGCCCATCTCCGCGATTCGCTGAAGATTGAGCTGCGCGATATGCTGCGGCGCTACGGCAGGGAAGTGCTGATGGTGACGCACAACCGTGACGAGGCCTACAATATGAGCGAGCGGATTGCCGTGATGGATCAGGGCAGGCTGCTGGCCATGAAGAATACCAAGGAACTGTTTGCCGATCCCGGCAGTGTTCAGGCAGCGATTCTGACAGGCTGCAAGAATATTGCCGCGGCGCGGAAATGCGGAGACCATGAAGTCGAGGTTCCCGACTGGGGGATCCGCCTCCGGACGGAGAAAGCCGTAGGGGATAATCTCACTGCCATCGGTGTCCGCGCGCATTATTTCAATCCCACGGCCCGTCAGAACCGCTATCCGGTCCGGTATGCGGAGGAGATGGAAGAGCCATTTGAGACCATTCTGCAGTTTCGCTACGCGTCGCAGAGCCCGGACAGTCCGCCCGTCTGGTGGCGGATCGGTAAGGATAAGCGGCCGCAGCAGTTCCCGGAAGAACTCGGCATCGCCCCAGCGAACATCCTGCTGCTGTATGGAGAGAATCATACCGGATCATAAAACAAAAAATCTCCGGACATACCGGAGAGCAGATTGGAAAAGGAGATCAACATTATGAAACTCAGCGCAAGAAATCAGTTTAAAGGAACTGTTACCGATATCCAGAAAGGCGCCGTAAACGGCATCGTAAAAATCGACATCGGCGGCGGCAATGTCATGAGCGCCACCATTTCCATGAACGCGATCAGAGAGCTCGGCCTTGAAGTGGGCAAGGAAGCCTATGCGGTTGTCAAGGCGACCTCAGTCATGGTCGGTGTTGACGAATAAAAACAGAATAAAGAAACGAGGGACGGTATGGCGTCTGTCATATCGTCCCTCGTTTCTTTATATCTATGCGATCTTCAAGCTTCAGAACCGTCCTCGACCAGCACCAGCATGGTGCCGCCGCAGACCATGCCGTCGGACTCTGCCACCTCACCGGTCAGGTCGATATCCACCAGCTTGTAGCGCCCGGTGCCGATGATGCGGACGGCGTCCTGAATCACCGCCGCCTCACTGCAGCCGCCGCCGATGCTGCCGGTTACCTTGCCGAGCGGGCTGACGGCCATTTTGGCGCCGGTTCCGCGCGGGGTTGAGCCTTTGGTCTCAATCACGGTGACGATGGCCTTCGGGTTATGGTTTTCTGCCAGGTACTCCAGCGTCGAGAGCTCCAGATCCGAGTCGGCGCAGCAGCGGCCGGGTGCGCCGTGCTCCGGCTTGCGTTTGTAGGCGATGACTTCCGAGAGAATGGAGACCGCGATCTCGGATGGCGTGATGGCGCCGATATCCAGTCCGATTGGCGTGCAGATTTTGCTGAGGCGCTCGGTGTCGAAGCCCTCTTCCTTCAGCATCTCCAGCAGCCCTTTTGTCCTGCGGCGGGAGCCGATCATTCCCAGATAGGCAGGTTCCTCCCCGGGAAGCAGGGTGCGCAGGCAGTCCGCGTCATGGCGGTGACCGCGGGTAATCACGACGACGTAGTCAAACGGCGTCACGCCAAACCGGCGGATCCCGTTTTCAAAGCTGTCGCAGGTGACATCGGCTGCGTCGGGGAAGCGGCGTTTGTTGGCGAATTCCGGCCGGTCGTCCACAATGTGGACATCGAATCCGCATTTTGAGGCGAATTCACAGACCGGCAGCGCGATATGACCGCCGCCCAGAACAAGCAGACGTTCCTTCGGCATGATGGGCTCGCTGATGTTCAGCGTCTCCCCGTCGTATTCCGTCGTCACCCGCGCGAAGGACCGGCCTTTCACGTCGGTGACCGGATTGACGCCCTCAAACAGCGCCCGGCGCATCCCGGTGGCGATTTCGCCTTCCCGCCCGGTAATGACGGTCTTGACCGTGACCGGTTTCACGAGCGTGATCTTTTCCAGAATTTCAGAATACATATTCGCCATGGTTCTCAGCTCCTGTTCAACTTTTCTTCAATGTGCCGTGCGGCTTGAAAACGCCTTGCGTGCGCGGCGCGGGCCTCTTCGGTTTGGCAGCGCTCCGCACTCTGCGCGAAGCGTTCCTCCAGAGTCACCTCACGGCTGCCCAGAATCAGTTTGTCTGCGAGATAGAGCAGCGCCGCCTCGTTGAGATCTTCGCTGTCCGGATCGTGATGCTGCGCGATAATCTCCGCCGCTTCCGGATAACCGAGCGTGCTGATCCATCCGGCGCCAAGCCGTGCGTGATCCGGCTCTGTCCGCGCGATGTCGTGCAGCAGCGCCGCGGAACAGAGCAGGTCGCGGTTCAGCGCGCTTCCCGCTGCCTCCGCCCGGTCCGCCAGCTGCATGGCCTTGCGCGCGACCGCCCGGCAGTGGGCGATGACGTGCTCCGGCGTACCCGCCGCTGTCAGCAGAGACTCGCAGACTGCTTCGCTCAGCGGCGGACGGGAGACCCTGCCAACTTCAAGCGGCTTCAGCTCCTTTCCGTCCCAGCTGAGTGTGGAAATGGAGCAGTGACTAAGCTTCGGCCGCTGCCCTGTCAGGCTGGCAATGGCGGATTTGTGGCTGACGATGACAATATCCCCGTCCGTCTCCTGCAGACAGCGCATCACGGCAGCGTGCATGCGCCGCCGGACCGATTCTGTCGTTTCCGCGCTGTCCGGCCAGATGTCGGGGTTCTGCTCGCGGGCGGCATAGAGCGCCGGCCAGCGGACCATAATCTCTGTGAAGGGCAGACCGTCCCACTCTCCCAGATCCTGTTCTTCCAGACCGTCCATGATGCGCGGGGACGGACAGAGCGGGCGTGCCGTTTCAATCGCGCGGGAGAGCCGGCTGCAGAAGACAGGCTTCCCAAGCAGTTCGGAATCGCAGGGGAGCAGGGCCGCCTGCATTCTCCCGACTGCGGCGAGAGGGAGGTCGGTATGCCCGAGACACCAGCGTTCGCCCAGTGGGATGGCCGGATGGCCGTGACGGATCAGATAGACGGTGCGCATCAGAGAAAATCCTCAAAGTACTGCGCATACAGGGTGTTTGCACTGTCGCGTACAGCGGCGGAATAGGCGTCATAAAGCCTGAGAAGCTTCCTGCCGTCATCCGTGAGATCGCTCTTCCCGCCGCCGGCCCCGCCCTGGCTGCGCGCGATCAGGGAATGTTTCAGCTGTGACTCCAGCGTGCGGATGGTATTCCAGCCGCTGGAGTAGGAAATCTGCATGTGCTTGCAGGCCGTGCGTACAGACTGGGTCTCCTCGATCAGGCGTAGCAGCATGGCTGCCTGCTGGTCAAAGAAGACCTTCTCTCTGGCAAGGGAAACGCTGATCACGGGACGGACCAGCTGCTCATTATGATAGCGCAGCAGCGTCTGGTAATCTTCCGGGGTGTCCGCGTCATGCAGAATGCCGCGGTCTGCAACCGGGATGCGTTTCATTTCGGCGGGGCAGCGGTCCATGGCGCCGCGCAGACCGCCTTCTCCCGCGTCCGCGAGAATAGCGGGGATCAGGGCGGAAGCAATCAGGGTGGGGTGTCCGATTTTTCCGTCACAGACCGGAGACGCCAGTTCCGCATCTGTCTGCAGCAGCGTCTGAACCGTCGCGGAAGTAAAGAGCGGAATATCTACGGGGGTAAAGAGCACGCGGTCGCATTTGTCCCGGAGATAAGCAAGCCCGATGCAGGCGGATTCAAACATCTGTGTCGTCTCATAATTTTCATTCCGCAGGAAAACGATTCCGTTCCCGGCGAGATGACGCTCCAGCGCGAGCGCGTTATAGCCGGTGACCATGACGATCTTGTCAACGCCGGCCTGCTGGAAGGTCGCGACGACACGCTGGGCGATGGAGATGGAACCGATACTCAGCATCGGCTTGAAATCTCCCATGCGGGATGACATCCCGGCAGCGACGATCAGCGCGGCAGTTGTCATAGGACTTGCTCCTTTCCACCGTAAACGGCATTTTCTATCGTTTTCTATTTTACTCCCTGCGCGTAGGAAATTCAAGCCGCAAGAGAAGGGAAACAAGCGGGATATCATGCGAGTTGACGACCAGAATTTGTAGAGTAATTTGGGAAAGTTGACTGATAAAGCCAACGGATTATTGTCTATATTGCACAAAAATACTTCAAAACTTTCAGCGAATCGTATTTCAAAACAACTTGAAATCGAAAAACAGTCGCGATACAATATCATTGACAAATTGTGAACGAGCTGGTGAATAAGAAATGGATGAGGAACTGTTTGAACTGAGCGCGAGCATGGTAACCGTGAAAGTCACGGATGAGAAGACCGGGAAGGTTTATCGCCGGGAACTCCCCATTGACTTCTATGAGAATGCGAATTTTCTCCGCCTCTCCGGGGAGAATCTGGATGGGAGTGTTTCTCAGCTGGTTTTCTATACCGCGCGCGGGCTGGAGCGCATGAAGGATCTGACCGGGAAAGGCCCGGATCATGATCGCTGCGGCGGCCACAGCCACTGATTTTTGCGCAGGACCCTTGACAGGTTAACAATAAAAAAGATAGAAACAAGGAGGAAAACACATGATCAAAAAAACTCTCGTGATCAACGGCGTTACCCGCAACCTCGTTCTATGTCAGGATGAGACTCTTGCGACCGTCCTTCGTGAGCATCTTCTGCTCACCGGCTGCAAGATCGGCTGCGGCGAAGGCCACTGCGGCGCCTGCAACGTCATCATGAACGGCAAGGTTACCAAGGCCTGCATCGTGAAGATGAGCAAGGTTCCCGACAACGCCGAGATCACCACCATCGAGGGTGTCGGCACGCTCAGTGACATGCATCCTCTGCAGGTTGCCTGGATGGCGCACGGCTGCGCGCAGTGCGGCTTCTGCACACCGGGCTTCATCATCAGTGCAAAGGTGCTTCTGGAGCAGAATCCGAACCCGACCCGCGAAGAAGTCCGCGACTGGTTCAACAAGACCCGCAACCTCTGCCGCTGCACCGGCTACAAGCCGCTGGTTGACGCCGTTATGGACGCTGCAGCGGTCATGCGCGGTGAGATGAGCAAGGAAGACCTCGTCTTCAAGCCCACCGGCGACAGCATCAAGGGCACCAAGTACATCCGTCCCTCTGCCGCGCAGAAGGTCACCGGTACCTGGGACTTCGGCGCTGACGATGCGCTGAAGATGCCCGGCTGCCTGCGCCTCGCTCTGACCCAGGCCAAGGTTTCCCACGCCAACATCAAGAACATTGACACTTCTGAAGCCGAGAAGATGCCCGGTGTCGTGAAGGTCATCACCTACAAGGACATCCTGGCTGCCGGCGGCACCAACCAGATCAATGGTCTGGTCATGCTTCCGAAGCACAACAAGACCGACGGTTTCGAGCGTCCGGTTCTCTGCTCCGACAAGATCTTCCAGTTCGGTGACGCCATCGCCATCGTCGCTGCCGATACCGAGGCCCATGCCCGTGCCGCTGCCGATGCCGTCAAAGTCGACATCGAGGAGCTGCCCGCCTACATGAGCGCGCTCGACGCCATGGCTCCCGACGCCATTGAGATTCATCCGGGCACCCCGAACGTCTTCTATGAAACCAACTGCATCAAGGGACCGGACTTCGATTGGGACAGCATTCCCGACAGCCAGCAGGTTGAGATTGAGAGCTACTGCTCCCGTCAGCCGCACCTGCACCTCGAGCCGGACAACGGCTATGGCTACATCGATGAGGACGGCATGGTCACTGTCCATTCCAAGTCCATCGGTATCCACCTGCATATGCCGATGATCGCTGCCGGTATCGGCGTTCCCATGGAGAAGCTTCGCATTGTCCAGAACCATTCCGGCGGTACCTTCGGGTACAAGTTCTCCCCGACGAACGAGGCTCTCATCGGTGCTGCCGCCAAGATTCTCGGTGTTCCCGTGTCCCTGAACTTCACCCAGTACCAGAACATCACCTACACCGGCAAACGCTCCCCGGCCTTCATGCACATCAAGCTCGCCGCTGATGAGAAGGGCAAACTGCTTGCTCTGTGGGGCGACAACTATGTTGACCACGGCCCGTATTCCGAGTTCGGCGATCTGCTGACCATGCGTCTGAGCCAGTTCACCGGCGCCGGCTACG
>JAFSLL010000287.1 GCA_017448455.1 Oscillospiraceae bacterium
ATACACCAACAATATTTGGGCTTGTTGATTCGCCCAAAGCCGGCCTCATCCTGAAACATGAGACGGACTTTTCCGGGCTTGTTGAAAACTTCCATCAGTTCATGGATTCGGGTGTTAATTTTTTTGAGGTCGCAATGACCTCTTCGCTGGCTTTTTTCGGATGCCTGCTTCTGGGCATTACCTTTCGCCAGTCATGGCGATGCAACACACGGTATATTTGTCCGCTGCTGATGCGATGACCAACTTTATCTTCGTATGCAGATGCCAGTTCCTTTACCGTCAGCATTTGTCCGCTTTTAGCTTTCTTAGAGTATTCTTCCAGTAATGCGGTTTCCTCTTCGATGCTCATATTCCTTCGGTGACCGTGGTAATGCTTTTCGGCCACAGATTCCAGTCCCTCGTTAAAATACTTGCGAATTAAGTTGCTGACGTGTGAGCGATGGAATCCTGTCGTTTCTGCTATTGCTTCATGGCTCATCCCTTTACAGCGCAGTTCGAGTACTTCCAATCTCTTATCTGTCTGTTTATCCCTATTCTTTTTCCGGGCTGCCTGTATTTCTGCAAGATCTTCTTTGCTAAAGTTATATTTCATTTTCATCACCGCTCTTATTATACTACGGTGATTCCTGTACGTCTACTTTTTATGGAAGATTAGTATCAGTTGGCAGTCAATAGAAATAGGAGCTTTTCTTTGTCGGAGTTTTGCTGTTCGGGTCAGCACTGTGATTTCTTTTCCCGAAAAGCGGATCTGTTGCAACCACTGTTGGATCATACCAATCCGCTTTTGCTTTTGCCCAGGCAATCCGACCAAGAGTTCCTGCATTTGATACAAATGTAAAGAGCGATTTGATAATCACTCCAAATCGCTCTTACGTAAGCGCTCAATAATGCACCGCCTGTACAAAATCTCCCCAAAATGAGACAATCTCCAAAAGACTCGAAAAACTGAAGGTGGGTTTTTTGAGAGGACAGGAGGAGATGGGAGAAATGGCAGATGTATTGGCAGTGCGAAATGAGTATCGCCTGCAAACATGGACAGAGATCATCCGGGAGTGCCGGGAAAGCGGACTTAGCAATAGAGAGTTTTGCGCGCAGCGCGGTATAGGAGAAAAGACATATTACTATTGGCTGCGAAAGGTACGGGAAGCGACAATGGCATCAGCACCACAACTGGTGCGACTGGTGGAAGCCAAAGAGGCCCAAGCATTGCGCATGATTGAAATTCGCTACGGAGAAGCAGAATTGAAACTGCCAGAGGACGTAGATTTGAAAGCAGTAGCGGTTTTGCTGAATGCTTTACGCCGCCATGATTGATCTTAGCCGGGTTACGAACTACTATGTCGCCTGCGGTTATACAGATCTGCGTCTCGGGATTGACGGTCTGGCTGCCATCGTAATGACGCAGTATGGGGTGGAGCTTCAGGAGGACAGTCTGTTTCTGTTCTGCGGACGGCGCACCGACAGGATCAAAGCGCTGTATTGGTATGGTGACGGTTATGTATTGCTGTACAAGCGACTGAGCAACGGCCGTTTCCAATGGCCGCGCAATGAAACCGAGCTGCGAAAGCTGGAGCCGCAGTCCTTTCGCTGGCTGATGGAGGGGCTTCAGATCGAGCAGCCGAAGGCCATTCGGAAAGGCAAGAAAAAGGACATATTTTGGCTCTAAAACCGAATGTTTTCTGTACAATTCACTGCATTTATGGTATAATTAGAACCAAGAAGGCGGTGAATTGCTTTGTCTCAAAAGAGCGCTAAACAGAATAGACGGGTGCAGGAGCTTGAAGCTCTTTTGCAGCAAAGCGAACAGGAGAAGGCTGAACTGCAGGAAGAAGTAAAGCGTCTTCAGCAAAAGATGGATCGTCTGACGGAGCAGTTCCTGAATGCGCAGAGAGCGCGGTTTGGACAGTCCAGCGAGAAGAAAAAATATGTCATGGACGGCACTGAGCAGGTTCAACTTTTCAATGAGGCCGAAACGACTCAGAACCCGAAAGCAGAAGAGCCAACAATCGAGGAAGTTACTGTAGCCGCGCATAAGAGGAAAAAGAAACGCACCTATGAAGAACTGACCGAGGGACTTCCGGAGGAAGAGATCCTTTTAGAGCTGAAGGGCGATCAACTGGTCTGCGCCAAATGCGGTGGAACCCTGAGACTGATCGGAAAGAAGTTCGTGAAGTCTGAGATCATATATATTCCCGCCCAGGTAAAGCTGCTGAAGTACTTTGCCTGTACCTATGCCTGTGACCGGTGCGAAAAGAAAACAGGCTTTGCAAACATTGTGGGAACGGTTGCGCCGCCGTCGCTGATGAAGCACAGCCTGGCGTCGCCGTCTTCGGTGGCGGAGGTCATGACAAAGAAATATGTAGACGGAGTTCCTCTGACACGCCAGGAAAAGATCTGGAAGCGGGAAGGGATCGAACTGAGCAGCGCAACGCTGGCGAATTGGGTGATCCAAACAAGCCAGAACTGGCTGAAGCCGCTTTACCGCCGCTTAAAGCACGCTCTTCTTGAAAGCACGGTGATCCACGCCGATGAGACCGTGGTGCAGGTACTGAAGGAAGACGGGAAGAAGGCAAGCTCACAATCCCGCATGTGGGTATATGCTTCTCCTAAACGCGGAGGAAAAGCGATTCGGTATTTTGAGTACCAGCCGGATCGAAAAGGCATTCGGGCAGCGGAGTTTCTGCGGGGCTACCATGGCTGCCTGGTAACAGACGGGTATTCTGGATATGATCAGGTTGAAGGAGTGACCCGCTGTGGCTGCTGGGCACATATGCGGCGAAAGTGGCGCGAGGCCATGCCCAAGGGTGCAACCATGCAGACCTCGCAGGCGGCAGTTGGCTACAACTACTGCAACAAGCTGTTTGCGCTGGAAAAGAAGTTTGCCGGCATGAACAGCCAGAACAGAAAATTTGCGCGTCAGGCAGAAGCTGAGCCTCTGCTTGATGCTTATTGGCTATGGTTAAAAACGCTTGAGCCCATGCCGGGGAGTAAGCTTGAAGAAGCCGTTACCTATGCAAACAACCAGCGTGAATACCTGTGCGCGTTTCTGCAGCATGGTGAGGTTGAAATCTCCAATAATCCTGCTGAGAACGCGATCCGTCCGTTTGTGGTCGGTCGTAAGAACTGGCTGTTCTCTGACACCCCAAAGGGCGCAGATTCCAGTGCTATTGTCTATACCCTTGTGGAAACAGCAAAGGCGAACGGAATTGATCCATACGCTTACCTGCTGCGTGTTCTGTCACTGCTCCCGTATTTTGGAAAGAGCCCATCAAATGAGGAGCTTGATCAGCTTCTTCCGTGGCACCAAAGAATGCGTGAATCGCTGCTCTTCAAAGACAACACTATATGATTGCACCCCAGCTTTCATAGCGAGGC
>JAFSLL010000288.1 GCA_017448455.1 Oscillospiraceae bacterium
CCGGCAAACCATATCTCCTTTTGCAGGCCCCAAAAATCCAGTAGCAGCGTGAGCACCGGCAGGCCGCAGAGCTTCCACAGTCCCGCCGCCGCCGTCACCGCTCCCAGATAGAAGATACGCTTCTTGTCCTGTCCGTACAGAGGCAGCGTCATGGCAATCAGTGCCAGGAAGATACCAGCAACCACGCCTATGACACTGAGAACCAGCAGCAGCCAGTCTTCCGGCAGCTCAACCATGGTCAACAGCATATCCCGGGTGATGACCATGAAAACCGGCTCCTCATCACGGGCACTGTCATACACCGGAGTCAGGGTCACCTGAAGTGTCTTTCCTGCGTAGACCGGCTTCATGGGAATGCTGATCCAATAATTCCCCGGTGTCTTGCCTATGTGAGGCGTATCGACCTCGGAGAGGTCGTTTTCAAGGGCGCTGTCTTCGATAGAAAAGGCAGCAATGGTATGGCGGAGATAGACCGAAAGCCGTGCCCCCGTAGTGGTGGCGGTATCCGCCTCAGGCAGGGTAAAGGTATAGGTCCGCTGCACACCGGCATAATCAGGGATAGTTTCCTCCGTCACGGTATCGGGCTGGAGGATAAAGAAAGGCGTCACCGCGTTGGCATATCGGGGAAATCCGGGATTGATATGAATCAGCGCCACCAGAAGAATACACAGCGCAACGCAAAGTCCGGCAGCTACTTCAGGGATGTGCTTTCGATTGTTTTTCATTGCTTCAACCCCCTGACAGGAAACCGCAGATTATCCAGCTCCCGGTGCAGTTTCTCCGGGGTCAGGGGCTTGATGATGTACCCGCTGCAGTGGTTATGTATGGCCTCCTGGGTGTATTCCGTGTGGCAGGTCAGGAAAATGACATTGGTTCTGCCGTTGATCTCCTTCAGACGCCGGGAGAGTTCGATGCCGTTCTCTCCGGAGAGCTCAATGTCCAAAAAGGCCACCGACACAAGGTTTTCTCTGGCATAGGCCAGTGCCTCAGCACCGGTACGAAACCCACGCACCTCCGCCTCCGGCAATTCCTCCCGCACAGTACGGATCAGCCCCCTGAGTATTATCGGAGCGTCCTCCACCAAGATGATATTTGGCACTTCCCCTGGCTGGCGCAGCTCGTCCAGCAGGAGGTATGGCTCTACATCCAGGCACTCCGCCAGGCGGGTCAGCATAGCCAGGTCAGGCAGACGCTTACCCACCTCCCAGTTTGCGATGGCGGAGTTGGACACCATCATCAGTTCGGCCAGCTGTCGCTGGGAGAGCCCTTTCTCCATGCGCAGCTCTTTAAGCTTATTTCCAAATAGTTCTGTTGCCAGCATCTCGTTCCATCTCCCGCAGACACAAATCAACATATTAATACTATACCACAAACCGATTCCAGCACAAATCCTTTTTTCCACACGGCGCTTTCATTCTGAAAGCATCTATTGTATTGAAAATCATACTTTTCTATACTTATTTTGTATAATTATTTCTTTATGATTTTCACTTTTATGAAAGGAGAAAACCGTCTATGGGAACAGCGATGGCTGCGGCGCTGCGGTCTGGAGCCGCACCGCCGGAACAGAAAGACCATCGGGGCAAGGGTCTCGTACCCGTTGTGCGTGAACGCAGTATAACGCACCCTCGCGGCCACGGAAAGGAAGGACGCCCATGCGAATCCTCTGTGTAGATCCAAACCCCCGTTGGCTTGCAGGCTTGAGAAGCCACGTTACACGTCTTGCGCCAACGGCAGATATTGCCTGCTGCTGTACTCCCGACGAAGCTCTGCGGGCAGTACAGGATGGAGGATGTGATATACTTCTCACGGAAATTGATCTGAAGAGCCCCCGGACGGACGGGTTCCTCCTGGCCGGGCAGATCGCATCCCTTTACCCCCGGGTCAATATTATTTTCGTGTCGGACCGTAAGGACGACGCCCTGGCTCTGCGGGCCCTGGAGCTCCACGCCAGCGGATACCTTCGTAAACCTTGCGAGCATCAAAATCTGGCGGATGAGTTTAACAATCTCCGCTATCAAGCGGTATAAAAAAGGAGAAAACTATGAAACAAACAGGAAGAAAACTATTTAGCATCCTGCTGGCGATGTTGTTAGCGGTGGGGCTGTTCTCTGCCGTGACGTTAACTGCGTATGCGGCTGAAGGAGATCTGAGCGGCACCCTCGGCACAAACAGATTCGGTACACCGGCTCCTTTTACCTTTAGCAGCAGCACCGGCGTCCTCGAGATCGGTGACTCGAGCGCGGATACTGTCATCACAGAGGAGTTAAACTGGCCTTCCGAACTTGACAAAACTGCGGTCAAGAAGGTCGTTTTCGTCGGAAACGTTCTAATAGGAGGGTTCTCCAACAATACGTGGTCAACTGCGAGCCTGGGCTTCTCAAATAACTTCTCGGGTTTCTCCGCTATGGTAGCGATAGAAGGCCTTGAAAAACTGGACACATCCAGGGTCAACAGGATGTCCCAGATGTTTAGCGGTTGTTCAGAGCTCAAAAGCATAGATATCTCAAGCTTCGATCTCCGCCAGGTAGAAGATCTCACGCAGATGTTTGCGCGTTGCGAAAAGCTTGAGTCTATCAAACTGCCCAACGTAACGGAGGACAATAAACTCAAAAATATAGACCAGATGTTCTCCAGCTGCAAGTCTTTGACAACGGTGGAGTTTGGCGAGCACTTCGCGTTCGATAAACCCACCGACGGGAATTGCAACAGCATGTTCAGCGGCTGCAAATCCCTGGAAAGCATCGATCTCCCTGATGATTTCAAGGGCGGCCAGCAGATGTACAGTATGTTCGGCAACTGCAGCAAGCTGGTGCATGTAGGTCTGCCTAAGGATTTCGGCAGAAACGCGGAGTACATAAACGGTATGTTCGGCTACTGCACCTCCCTGACGGACGAGGAGGTTGAAAGGATTCTTCCCCTTTTCAATACCGACAAGCTCCTGTCTATGGCTGGGTTGTTCAACTATTGCACCAAACTGACAAAGGTGGTATTCCCGGAGTCTTTCCACACAGAGAACGTTCAGAATTTCAGCAGCCTGTTCACTATGTGCAGCAACCTGAAGGAATTGGACGCGTCCAACTTCGATATGTCGAGCGCGACTAACACCAAAGAGATCCTGTTTTATTGCGGCAAACTTGAAAAAGCTGTACTGCCGGAGAATTTCTTTGCCGGCGAATTCGCAAACCGCGGATACTTCCCCAAGTATACGAAAGTAGCTCCGTATACCGGAATGTGGATCAACGAAGATGATCCTGATGCGGAGCCCATCTGGTACGAAGACAGACGCGCAGTGGAGAATCTGCCCGCCGGAACCTATGTCTGGGAAACCTCAAAAGAGCGCACCGTCACCTTCTACAGCGATATGGCCGGTGAATATCCTATAGGTGATCCGCAGGTCCTGAACGTCGGCGATCAGAAGAGCGACATCGACGTCCCCGAAGATAATCCGTTCAGAGATGGCTATTACTTTGCGGGATGGACCACTACCAAGGCGGAAGATAC
>JAFSLL010000289.1 GCA_017448455.1 Oscillospiraceae bacterium
AAATTTGCAGCATAATTAAAACCCGCAAATTCTGTATTGATGCCTTAGCAGCGATACAGAATCTGCGGGTACCACGGCACCGCAGTGCAGTGTAATCTCTTTTGATTTATTTTGCTTGTCTACCTTGACAGGGGCTGATCAACTGCAGCTGCTCTTAAGTTTATAGACAATGGTGATGGAACTTATACCTACTCTGAATCCGGCACTGTTACCACCCTCGATATGACAACCAACACCACGATCGTTGTCAAAGGTCTTGACACTGCCTGGAGTTATACCCTGAAGGAAATCACCGTTCCGAAGGGCTACAACAAGGCTGATGATATCACTGTTGCCGGCTCTTCTCTGACAGAGGTTGCTACAACAATCGTCAAGCCGGATGGAACTATTGAAACCACAGAAATTGATACCAGCATTAGCTCTACAGCTCTTTATAAAGAGACTGTTCAGAACAACAAGGGCGTTGAACTGCCCAGCACCGGTGGCATTGGTACCACCCTGTTCTATGTCATTGGCTCCATCCTGGTTCTCGGCGCCGGGGTTGTCCTGGTTGCCAAGAAGCGCGCCATTGACTGAGTCGTCCTCTATCGGTCAAAACCCGCTACGCTGGGCTTTTGACCGAGGGAACAAAGGATAACAATCGCATAAAACAGTTCGAAGGGGCTGTCTCAAAATAGCTTACATGGCTATTGAGAGGCAGCCCCTTCTTTGTGTGTGATTTCCTTATTTTCCGGTTCAGACCGGGACGAATACGGTTTCCTCGCCGGTCTGATTGTTAACCCAGTGAAGCTTACCGTCCTGAATGTAGAAGCTGCCGGTTCCTCCGAAGCTCTCATCCGAGATGGTATAGGTCGTGTCGTCGGTATAGGTCTCCACCCAGTAGTGACCGTCCTCATATACAAAAATGTCGTTTCTGTATACGTTCGCCGTCATCATCCAGCGCGAGCGCTCCCATGCGGAACTGGACCAGGAGATGTCCACATTCAGGCTGCCCTCGCCGTGGTAGGAAAAGGTAATCTGGCAGCGGCCGGCGATCTCCTCAGCCCAGGTACCCTCCATGCTGTCCCGCCTTGCAGGCTGCGGCGTTGCGCTGCTCTGAACCGTAATGAGGGCCGTGTCCGTCTTGACGGAGCCGGCGTTGTTCGTGAACTTGCAGTAGACCTTCCATCCGTTGAGCGACTCCGGAATGTTCTCGAGGGACAGATCCTTGGTGTAGCCATTGAGAACCTTCAGATTCGGGAACTCCTTCTGCATCTGACTGTAGTCCAGATCCCGCGTTCCGTCCGGACTCACAAAATGCCATTCCGCCCAGATGGCGTTTTCATAGCGTGTGACGAACTGGCATTTGCCGTTTACGGGAACCGTCTCGCTGCCGGGGTTCTTCGTCACGACGGGGTAGCCGGTCGGGGTCGGCGCAGGCGTGGGCGCAGGGGTTGGCGTCGGAGTCGGTGTCGGGGTGGGAGTAGCCTCCGGCGTCGGCGAAGGTGTGGGAACCGGTTCCTGCGTTGCGGCGGGAATCGGCGTGGGTGTGGCCTCCGCCGAAGCTGCCGGCTCGAGGATGAGCTCGGTCGGGGTGGGGGACGGCTCTGCCGTCTTTTCATGCCGCAGTCCGCAGGCTGTGAGGACAGATACGGCCAGGATCAGGCAGAGCAGTAAAAACAGTTTCTTTTTCATTTGCAATTGTTTCCTCTTTCCTCTTTATTTGCAGGACCATATTACTCGCTCTGATCTCACTTGGCAACTTAAGAATAAATAATTCGGAAGTCCCGGCTGTACGCGTTCAGCGGATTTCTGAAGAATTCTGAATTCATGGTCCGTTCATGGCATCTTCATGTTTTCTTTCGTTTCAAAGAGTAGAATCTGCTCCGGAATTCCGAAAGGAGGAACCAAACATGAATGCGAAACTTTTTTCCGGCATCATTGCCGTTCTGCTTGTCATCTCAACCCTGATCTCCGCCTGCGGAGATGCGCCAGCGCCCCAGTCGGTGACGCTGCAGTTCGACGCCAACCCCACCACCGGCTACAGCTGGGAAGTGCAGCAGTCCGAGGAGCTCTTTGACGTTGCCAGTGAATACAGCGAGAACGCCCACGAAGAGGACATGACCGGTGTCGGCGGAACCGAGACCTTCGTCCTGACGCCGAAGGCGGCCGGCACCACCGAAGTGACCTTCTCCTATGTGCGGTCCTGGGAGGACACCGAGCCGGAGACGCAGGTGGTCTACACCTTCAAGGTGGACCGGAAGCTGCAGGTCACCATGGAGTCCGCCGTCGGCCTCAGCCCGGATTTTCCGATCGAGACACCGTCACCGGAGATCGGCTGAGACAGCCAAAAATGCTGATCAAGAATATTTTTTAAATAACGCAAAAAACAGTCTAAAATTGATTCCTTTCTTGACGCGCAGCTTGATATAGTGTGACTGTAAGCTAAAACAGCCGCCCGAACCGGGCTGAATACAATCCCAACCGGGAACAAAAAAGAAAGGAACAAAAAAATGAAAAACCTGAAAAAACTCCTCGCCCTGCTCTTCACAGCAGCCATGATCCTCAGCCTCGGCGCCACCGCTTTTGCCCAGTCCGCGCCGCTCGATCCTGCCGATGCAGACAACGCATCCATCACCATCAAGAACCCTGCCAAGGGCGAAACCTACAAGCTGTTCAAGCTCTTTGATGCCACCGTGAGTGAAGACGGCAAGAAGATCGCCTACCAGGGCACAATCCCCGAGTCCCTGAAATCTTTCTTTGAGCCGATCAACGGCGAGGACGCCGAGAACCCGTCCGAATATGTTCAGCTGAAAGAGGACGTGGACGAAGCTGCCCTGTTCGCCGCGCTGGAAGTCTGGGCAGGCTCCGCAACAGAGATGATCTCCGCAGAAAGCAACGGTGACCCCTCCATTGTCTTCTCCGGTCTCCCCTATGGCTACTATGTGGTCACCACCTCACACAAGGATTCCACCACCGGCAAAGCCGCCATCACCGTAGACTCCACCCAGCCTAACGCTGAAATCTACGACAAGAACGAGACCAAAATCGTGAACGAAGGCAAATGGGCGGACGGAACCAGCTACTCCATCGGCGACACCATCCCCTACACGGCCAGCTTTATTACGACCAACTACTTCGGCAGCGGCAAGGATGCCAAAATCATCAGCAAGTACGTGATCGAAGATACGCTCCCCGAATTCCTCTCTGACGTTGCTATCTCCCAGATCCTGATCGGGGGAGAAAAATGGGCCGATGCCCCCGATGCCTTCGATGAAAACAACCAGATCATCATCCCCTGGGTTGATGAAAACGGCAGCAGCCTGTATGCCAACGGCGTGAAGATTGTTGTGATCTACACCGCGAAGCTGACCAGCCTTGTCAATGTCAACGCCGCGAACAAGAACACCATCTCCATCACCCCGCTTGACGAAAACGACAAACCGTATTCCGACCCCTTCTCCGCGTCCTTCGAGATCACCACCTATGCCGCAGCCCTGAAGAAGACCGACGGCGAAGAGTCGCTGGCCGGCGCGAAGTTCGCCGCGAACGGTCTGATTGTCGAAGAGACGGCAGACGGTATCTACACGGTCGTGAGCTTTGACCCCGCCAGCGAAGAACTAGGCACCGAGATGGCGACGGACGAAAACGGCATGCTCTACATCGTCGGCCTCGCCAGGAAAGCTACCCTGACCGTGACTGAGACTGTCGCCCCCGACGGCTATAACCTCCTGACTGCGCCCGTTGAACTGGCTCCGCAGGTTCTTGAGAAGGAAGTCTATAAGGAGTCCGGCATCCGCTACTACGACGCGGACGGCAACCTCGTTGCGGAAGAATCCAGCACAACCACCAGCAAGGAAGTGGAGAAGAACCTCAGCGAGCTGGATGCAGCGGCTCTCGAAGTGATCAACCAGGCAGGCGCGCAGCTCCCCTCCACCGGCGGCATGGGCACCACCCTGTTCTACGCCATCGGCACCATCCTGGTCCTCGGCGCCGGCGTGATCCTGGTCGCGAAGAAGCGCGTCCTGGCAGAGTAAGGAATACCGGCCGAAGGCCGGCAGACAACAGAACGGAAAAAACAGCGGACAGGCTCTCCCGAGGGAGGTCCTGTCCGTTTTCATCTTGTTATATGGGATGAAGCTGATGTGGCTTACTTCTTCTTGAGCTCCTCGATCCGGCCGAGGATCATCTTCTCGTTATACAGGAAGAAGAGGCAGGCGCCGATCAGGCAGGTCACGGTGGCCACGACTGCGGTGCTGCGGTAGCTCGCGGCGGTCTTCGCCACGGTCATGGAGGTGAACACCACCATGGCGAGGGCCTGGCCCATCTTGAAGGCAAAGGTGCGCGCGGCGAAGAACATGCCGCTGCAGTCCTCGCCGGTCTCCAGGCGGCTCAGCTCCGCGACGTCCGCCACGCAGGCCTGCGGCAGGATTCCGAGGATGGCCATCGGCACCGATGCGCAGACCGCCACGATGAAGCCCCAGTGGAGGCCCTTGCCGCAGACGGAGGTGATGAGGAACACCGCCGCGTAGGCGAAGAAGCCCGTGATGATGAGCCGCTTCTTGCCGAGCTTTGGCGCCAGCTTGTTCACGGCCGGGTACAGCAGCACGCTGATAAAGGTCATCGTCGCCGTCAGGACGAAGGTCCAGGTGTCCTCAATCTCCATGAGCTTGGTCTCGTAGAAGGCGAGGCCGGTCTGGAACAGCGTCAGCGCGAAGAAGTAGATCACGTCGCTGTAGACGAAGCGGCGGAACTGCCCGTTGGAGAAGGTCTTGAGCAGGGAGCGGAAGGCCTTGGTCTCGCTGGGTTTGGAGTCGATGTAATCCCGTTCCTTGATATAGAAGGAGGGGACGAGCATCGCGATGCAGGCGACGGTTGCCATGATGGCCACCGCGAGGCGGATGGACATGGCCTGGCCGACCGCGCCCTGCAGCATGCCTGCCACATTCGGCAGCATGAAGGAGATGCTCTGGCCGGCGATGAAGGTGAAGGAGATGTAGGTGGAGACGTTGATGCGGTGCTCCTGCGTGTCGCCCAGCTCCGCGATCAGCGCGTTATACGGTGTGCAGAAGATCGTCATCACCAGGTAGAAGGCCATCAGCAGGCAGAAGAGCAGCACGTCGTTCACCGCGATGCTGCCGGTCTGCGGAACGGTAAACAGGCCGATGGTGATGAGCGCGAAGGGGATCGCTACCGCCCGCATGAACGGAATCCGGCGGCCGCCTCTGTAATTGCTGCGGTCGGACCAGCCGGCGATCAGGGGGTCGGTGATCGCGTCGAAGATGCGTCCCACGGCCAGCACGAGGCCGAAGAGGGTCAGCTTGAAGAGAATGGGGTTCTGCGTGATGCCGGAGGCGAAAATGCCGGTGTTCGGGTTCTGTGCGTCTGGGCTGCCGGTGTAGTAATACACCATCCAGTTGGATACGATGCCGGACAGCAGGCTCCAGCCGAACTGCCCGACGGCGAAGATCCAGAGAAGCTTGTTCGTGATCGGTTTCAGGCTTTTGGCGGTCATATGCAAAGGCTCCTTTTTTCAGTGTTTCGTATTTAAACGCTACTGTTTAGAATAGTGGATTCCGGGGTCTTTGTCAACCGATACACCCCTCTCCGGTATCCTGACATTTCCGCTGTTCTGCCCAAACTGAAACCTGGCGTTACTTTTCGTTCGATTTTCTGAAGCAAATCTTTTTCTCTCTGATCCCTGTTCTTAACCGGTCTTTAATCGACATTTCCCAATCCGTGGGGTATAATGCCACCTGAAAGACACAGAATGTTGAAGGGTGTGGAGATCAATGGAACAGAATAACGAAGGCAGCTACGCGGCGCGCTGGCTGGAGAAGCGGCGCAAGAGCGAGACGGAGCCCGACGATGATTTTCTCACCAGGCTGGCGGAACTGTGCCGCGGCCAGCAGTAACAGCGAAAGGAAAAGAACGCTTTCCGCAGGGGCAGACGCGCCTGAGGGAGCCGTGCCCTCTTTTTTACGGATATAAAAACGATACAATGTCGACAAGAAGCAGGCCCTCACGAGAAGGACCTGCTTCGAATTGTTTTATGCGATTGTTATTCTGAATAAATTCAGATCTTAGTCAATGGCGCGCTTCTTGGCAACCAGGACAACACCGGCGCCGAGGAACAGGATGGTGCCGAGGACATGGAACAGGGTGGTGCCCATGCCGCCGGTATTCGGCAGCGCCTGTCCGGGCAGGTTGGTTACGCTCACGACGTAGACACCGTCAACCAGCTCCATGCCGGCATATTCGGCAGTCTCCGCCGGGTTTCCCGCGTCGTCGGTCAGTCTTGCCTTTAAGCCCTGATCGTTGTAAACCTCAAAGTAGACATCCCTCGCCAGGAGGATGTATCCGTTCGGCGCGGCAGTCTCCTGCAGACGGTATCTGCCGGTCGCAAGGCCGCCCATGGAAACCGGGTTTGTCGCTTCCGTATCACCCGGCTCCAGGTCCGCGGTAAGGCTCTCCCAGATTCCTCCCGCACCCATCTTGAAGAGCGTAAATCTGGATCCGCCAAGCAGTTCGCCTTTTTCATCCACTTTCCTGAGCAGGACTTCCGTGGTCGCGGCTTTGTTGGTGATGGCAGTGTTTGCCACGCGTGTCTCGGCATCCCAGACGGTATTTCCGCTGGCGTTGCATACGCTCTCCACGGACAGCTCGCCGTTGTTCTCCGCGATGACAATGGTCAGGGTTTCCGCTGCGCCGAATTCGACCAGTGTCCCGTTCACGTCCTGAATGGTTCCGGCATTGTCTTCCGTGATGGTGTAGGTGTATGTCCCGGCTTTCGTGAAGCGGATCCGGCCGAAGGAATAGGTCTTTTCGACGGAAGTGCCGATTTCGTCAACTGCCGGCTGCAGGTAGAAGCGGACCCTCCCGTTTACGCCGGGCATCGGGGCGCCGGCAGCGCCGGCCAGGTTGAAGTAGTAGCGCTCGCCGTTGCCGCTCCAGGTGTAGCCGTCCAGGCGCTTGGTGCCGGTCAGCTCCACGTCGATCGCGTTGTCGAGGGTGTTGGTGAACTGGTTGTAGTAACGCTTGTCCAGCTCATCGATGGTGCCGCTGACGGTGCTTCCGCTAACGGAGGGCCGGCCGTTCTTGGTCAGAATGCTGACCCGGTAGCCCTGCTCCGCGAGGTTGCCTGCAACCTGGGTCGAAGGAACGGCGTCCTCATTCCGGCTGGGGTCTGCCTGACGCATGTTGGCGTACACTTCCGTGATGGTATATTCGGTTCCCAGCGGGAGGTTGGTGAAGCGGATAATTTCGTTTCTCTTCAGGGTGATGTCGATGGTGGCGGTTTTGGTATCCCCGTCGGTTACGAACACATGGGCCAGCGTATTCCCGCCGCCGGGTGTCGTCACGGTATACGAACCGAAGGTCTTCCCGTTAAAGCGGCTGACGTCCGTATCCATGCCGCGCATGGAAGCGTCGTCGCTGTTCTGATAACCGAAGATCGTGAAGCGGCCTTCCCCGGTTCTGGGTACGTACTCGTAGGCTGTAAGGCCGGAGACATCCGCATCTGCAGCCACCGTCAGGGTCACACGGTAGGTGAAGGTTTCGGCGTCCAGCTGCGCATCCGTGAAGCTGCCCGTGTTGTCCACGATCCTCTTGGTAATATCCAGCTCCGAGGTCTTGCGGTTGGTGCCGGTCAGCGCATGGTCGTCTTCGCCGAGCGCGTAATAGGCATTGCCGTCGATCATGTATTCCTTCAGCCCGTCCGGGTTGGTATGATAGGTATCCTTCTGCACAAGGAAGGTCAGGGTCGTCCCGATCACCATCGGGCGGACGATCTGCGGGGTGAAGGCGTATTCAAAGCTCTCGCCTTCCAGGATGGTCTCGGTGAGGCTGTAGTCGTGGCCGGGTTCCAGAAGCTGGTATCCCGGGGCAGCGCTCGTGGTCTTGAGCAGGCCGGGCGCGATGTACGCGTCGCCCTGCCATTTGTCGAGCTCGGAAGGCTGCGCGCCGTCAACCGTCGGGAGGACGAAGGTGTAGTTGCTGCCGTCCGCGTTCTTGTACGGGGCTCCGTCTTCCAGCAGTGTGAAGCGGATCCTGGTGAGCGGGCTCACCGCGTTGATCGCATGCGCGAAGCGCTTGCGGATGATGATCTGCTCTTCCGCGAGGCCCATCGGCTTGACCGTGTTGAAGTCCAGCGTCATCGCGTTTCCGGTCACAGAGACCGTGTCTCCGGACTTGGTCGCGGATTTGTAGGTGGTGTTCGCGCCGGGCCTGTTCGTGGCGAGGCTGTAGCTTCCGTCCCCGTTATCCACGATCTGGGGATTTTCCCCGTCCGGATAATCCAGGCCCGCGGCCTCAACGTCCGCCCATGTCCTGGTGCCGTTCTTCAGGTCTGCGATCCAGTCGTAGGCTTCCTGGCTCGGCCACACGGAGAAGGTCACTTTATAGGTGCAGCCGTCCTGAAGGACAAAGTTCGGACCCATATGCCATTCCACCGCGTCGGTGCTTTCGTTATAGGAAGCCGCTGCGCAGCGCTCGGAAGCCGGGTTCCATTCAACAAAGGCGCTGTCGGCCGGTTTGTAGGCCGCTTTCTGCTCGGCTGTCATGCTGTCCCAGTTCGCGGGAGCCGGCGCCTTCCAGTAGGTGAAGTCGTTATCCACGCCGAGCAGACCGCTCTTTTCCATAACGGTATTGCTCAGGTCCGTGATGCCGTCCGTCATGTTGATCTCGCCCCAGCCCATCATCGCCTGGATGGAGGTCGCGATATCGTCAAAGGCCTGTTCCAGTTCCGCGCTGGAATTGGCTGTATAATGTCCGGCAGCCCCTGCGTCATCCGCAAAGCTGTTCAGGTTCGTGACGTCATTGGAGATGCCGATGGTGTAAAAGTTCTTTCTGTTCCCGACGATGCTCTCCGCGACGGAAAGCGCCGCCCGGTAGTTTCTACCGTGCGCGGTCCCGTCCAGGGCATTGTCCGAGCTGCCGGTTCCGAACACGTGGTCGCTCCAGTAATAGGTGTCGCTGTTGTCCCAGCTGTTCAGGTCGCCCTGCAGCTGCGCGTCCGACACGTTCATCCTGCTGATGCGGAAGGTCGGGTCGCCGTCGGTGACGAAGATAATGAAGGTTGCCCTCTCCGGATCAACGGCCGTTTCATCGGCAAGTTTCAGCGCCTTTTCCCAGTTGGTCCCGCCGCCGGTTTTCACGCCGTTTACCTTCGCCTTGAAATCTGCCAGGCCGGAGCCGGCAGTGCCCTTCGTCAACGAGGTCAGGGGGAACACGCTGTCTGCGGAGGTGGAGAAGGTGATCAGGCCCATGCGGATCAGGGGATCGCCGTCGGAATTCACTTTTTTGGCGAGCGTGTCCGCCAGGGCGTTGACAGCCTTTTTCGCAGCATCGATTCTGTAATCACCGAACTGGGCAGACTGGCCGCCCATCCGATATGCCATGCTTCCGGAAACGTCAAATACCACGATGACGTCGGCGAGCTTTTCCACTTCCATGTCCACGGTGCTTCCGCGGACGCTCAGGGAGAGATTTGTCGTCCCGTCGCCGTTGGGGGCGGACTCTTTCAGAATGGAGGGGGCATCCGGCCTTTCGTCGGGATGCACCGGCTTCGTCTTGGGTGTGCCGCCTGTGGGGGTGGCCGGATTCTTGCTGTAAACGACATAGATGTGGCTTCCGTCTGCGATGCTGCTCCAGTTGTTGCTGTTTGTCGCCCGATAACGCCAGCCGTTGGAGTTGTTGTGTGCCAGAGACTCGCGGATCTGCGTGGCGCCGGTCGGCATGTTCGCGCCGTTTATTGTTTCCGAGGTTCTGTAATAGGTACGGCCGCCGTAGGTTTCCGACGCGGTCGCTGCATACTGGTAACCTTCAAAATCGTAAATCAGGTAAGCATGGTGACTGGTCTGAACCGCAACCGGTGCCGGCTGCTGTTCAAACTCCACAAAGGTGGTGCCGTTCATATATCCGTAGTGGATGGTGGTGTGCGGATCTGACTGCGCCGGCCCGTTGTATACCAGGTAAATATCCCCGGCGTTTGTGTTGTTATATCCGAGATCCGTATTTTCGACGCTGGTATTCCCGTTGCGGAAATCGACGACGGAACTCCACCAGCCGCCATAGTTGTTATGATAGCTGCGGCTTGCCGCAATGGAAGTGATTTCCTTTGTGAACGCGCTGTCCCGGTAGGCGGCGTCAAATGTGTAACCGCTGATGGCTTTTGCGAGTTCGGAGAGCGCGTAATTGTAGGTACCGCTATTGGAAATGGTGGTATCGACCGTGTTGCCGATGCCGGAGGGACGCGTAATGGCCTGTCCGTCCTGATCCACGTAATGCACGGTCACGTAAACTCTTGTGCTGTTTCCGTCACGCCAGCGCAGTGCTGTGGTTGTATTGGAAGGAGCCGCGCCTTCCCAGGTGATGGTAAAGGTTGAGAAAACCGGTGTTTCAAACGCGGCGGTGATGCCCATCTCAGCATCGCTTACATCCTGCTCGGAGAAAACAACCGTATTCGTGCTGATCGGGAGTTCCCTGCGCTCGACGAAATCCGAGTCACGGACACTGGTCGGGTCAACGGCGGTTCCGCGCTCCGCAACCGCATCGCTGGGATCCATCCGGAAGGAACCTTCCGCGCTTCCGTCAAAGACCTTCTCAAGCACAACACCGTCGGGCACTTCCACATGATGCTGGATTTCCAGCGTGTCTTTCACTTCGTTCAGGTTGTTCACACCGGGGAGCTCTTTGATCCGGATGGAAACGGAGACCGGCGCTTCCGGTTCGATCTCCTCACCGTTGCGGTTGAGGATCGAGATATCCAGCGCGGCGAGATTGAAGAAATCCATATTGACGGCTTCGCCCTTCGCCTTTTTGTCCGCCAGGACCGCATTCCGTGCGTAGTTGTATTCCTCTGAGCCTTCCGCAAAGGGGCTCACACGCAGGGAGGACCCTTCCGGGATTCTGGCCTCTGCCGGCGCGGTCACGGTGACAATGTAGGTGTCGCTGCTGCCCGGCAGGGTGATTTCGGAGTAAAGCTCGGTCTCCACGATGGCGTAGATCGAAAACTGGCCTGCGGTGAAGGTGACCTCGTCGGTCTCCACTGCCGCATCGCTCTGCTCCACGATCTCGGCGTTCTTCTGATTATCCAGGTGGACGATGTCGACCTTGTCCGCCGTCTCAACCACCGCGTGGCGCAGGGAAACGTTGATCTCTCTCATCGGCTCGATCTCATTACCGTCCGGGCTGTAGAAGGTAATGTCAACCGCGGTGACGCTCTTGACTTCGCCCTCGACCGCGCCGCTGATGGCGTCGATCAGGTTCTGGCTCATGACCGGGATGACTTCCATCCGGGTGTTCGCAGGGAACGCACCTTCCGGAGCGTCTACCGAGACGGTCAGGCCGTGGCTGACCATCTCGAAGTGCTGCGCGGGCATCTCTGGCTCGGCTTCCACAAGGAGTTCTTCCTCTCCGGCAGCCTCTTCGGTCTCCTCGGTGAGGAAGACCATCCCGTCATCGGCTTCGTCCTCTTCCGCCTCTTCTGCGGCTTCCTCGGAAACCTCAGGGAGCTCTGCCTCTGCGGCATCCTCTTCCTGCTCCGCTTCCTCGGTCACGGGCTCCAGGTCGGCGGTCTCTTCTTCAGACTCCTCGATGACCGCTTCCGCCTCGGCGGGTTCCTCTTCCGGGAACTCCTCTGCGGTCTCTTCCTCTACGGCAGCCTCGGGCTCCGTGAGAACAGGCTCTTCTTCAACCGCTTCGGGCCGGACGGACTCTTCGGAGACTTCTTCCGCTGTCTCCAGAAAGACTGCGGGGTCTTCCGCTGCGCGATCTTCGTCCAGCGTGAGCGCGGGACGGATCATCGCCTGGTATGTTGTGAAAAGGAGCACGGCAGCGAGCAGAAAGGCAAGCCCGCGCTTGTGTTTGGTTATGAAAAGCATTACAGCACTGTTGTTTTTCATGTCGTTGCCCTCTCTTTTTTTGTATTTCCTTTTGTCAATCACATGATAGCAAAAGGCATATCTACAAAAGAATCAATAACAGCATGAAAAATGCGTAATTTTGAGAAAAATTATTGACGGCACCGTGTTCAGACAGCAAAAAAAGCCCTCCGGGGGTCCTGACCGGAGAGCGCACAACAGCCGGGGTCAAAGACCCCGGCTGCAGGAATAAGTTATGCAATTGTTCTGAATAAATTCAGATCTTAATCAATGGCGCGCTTCTTGGCAACCAGGACAACACCTGCGCCGAGAACCAGGATGGAGCCGATGACATAGAACAGGGTGGTACCGATGCCACCGGTGCTGGGCAGCTCAACACCCTTGTTGTTGACAACTTCGATCAAGCAATCTGCGGGATCTGCACCATCTTCAACCCTTACAAGATCTTCGCCAGCAACATCTGTATCCTCAGCCTGGTTGTAGCCTTCGGGAACAACAACTTCCTTCACGGTCAGGTTCCAACGATTATCAAGACCGGTGATAACGGCGGTGGCGACGTCGGTCAGGTCAATGCGGGTAAGAGAACCGTCAGCGGTGTAAACATATTCACCGTCATCATTCAGCTCGAATGTGAGCAGTGTATCGCCGTTGTAAATCTCGAACTGAGCGCCAAGCAGGTCATCCGTACCGTCGCTCTTATAAAGCTCGAACATATAGGTGTAGATTAAAACAGGAGGACCACCGACTTCGTTCTCAGCAGGAGCGCCGGCAGCAGCCTTTGTGATCGTAGCCTCATAGGTGATTTCAATGGGGATCTGACCGGCTTCTTCACCATGATTTGCTTCGAATACGCTGTTACCGTCTTCATCAACCATGGGGACATTGATGGTCAGTGTACCACCGTCAAGAGTTGCAGTATAATCTGTGTCCTTGGTAAGCTCAGTATCATTGAACTTTACAACCAGAGAATCAAGATCCAACTCCATGTTGGTCGGGGTATCGACCAGTTCCCACTCTTCGCGGATGACCCAACCTTCAGGATCATCGCCATCATAAACCCAGTTGGTCGTAATTGCGGTTACTTTGAAACCGACAACGCTGCCGACATGAGCGGTGGCTTCGGTAACTTCATCCTGCTCTTCGCCGTCTACAGATACAATAGTCTTAGTCGGCGGAACATCCGTAGCATCGTTCTTGTCATAGACTTCTGCATCAGGGGCAGCCGTATCAATCGTTACAACGGAGCCAAGGCCGGAAGTGATGTAATAATAACCGAACGCAAGGTTGCTGAATGTTACTGTGCTGTCGGTATCGTCAAAGACACCGTCAATCGCAGTACCGCCAAATGCAGCATAGTTCGCTTTCACCCAGTCGAGGATATCGTCTTCGTCGGCAGTATCCAGCGCCCATACACTGATGTTACCATCAGCATCGGCTGCACTCCAGCCAAACAGGGTGTCATCAAGGAGATCGGCATTATCAGCGGACGTTTTGTAGCTGACTGCATCGCCATTGTAGGTCGCGTCAAATACTTTGTACGCAGTGTACTCGTAGCCTTTGGTAGCATTTTTAATAGTAATGCTACCAGTGGCATCACCGTCTGCAGCAAATGAGGTTACGCTCAGGGAGAGAACCATCATTGCGACGAGAACCAGAGCCAGGATTTTCTTCAGATTCTTCATTCTTTTGTTTTCCTTTCTTTTTCTTTTCCCCTCACGGGGTGTTTTTTGTTTTACCCCGATGTAGGGGCGCTGGGGTTCCGGCTTCCGGAGCGGAGACTCTCGACTGTGCCTCCGCTTCCGGAGCCGTGCTAGGGGTTATACATGGGATATGTATACTGGTTTATAACCGGACATCAGATTCGGCGTTTTGGATTCGTCGAGATCGGAGGCTTAATTGTACCTCCTTTCTCTGCGCCTCATTCTGAAGCCGTACATCACGGCAGCTATCATCATCAGGGTGATGCCGCCGATGGTGTTGAGAAGGGTACCGGATCCGCCGGTGTTGGGAAGCGCTGTTCCCGGACTGTCGCGAACGATCACGACATAGTTCCGGTCCGCATCTTTTTCAGCTGTTTGTGTTTCGCCTCCGTGGTAATCCATCTGCTGGAACCGCACACCATCAGAAGCAACCGTAATTTTGACCGGGCCTGTCAGCATGTTATATCCCGCAGGGGCTGCGGTTTCGGTCAGATCATACGGAGTAGTGTTGATAGGAAGCTCAATCACGGCGGTATAGCCGGTATCATCGGTTGTCAGGTTATAGTCGAGAATGGTGAACGAAGCGCCGGAGAGAGCAAGGCTTTCGTCCATATCAGTCTTGTAGACAATAATCTTTCGGTTGACGATCTTATTGGTTACCCGGATATTGTTCCCGGCATTTCCTATGACAATATGTGCGTCTGAAGATGCATTGTCATGCCAGAACTCATAGCTGGGCTGCATTCCCTGGGTGCCGGTCTCAGTAAGCTCGTATGCTGTTCCGGCTGCCATGTTCGTGAATCGCAGCGTATAAGCCGTTACGATCTTGATCGTTCCGGTTACGGTGCCGGTCGTGTCATTGAAATCGAGATAGAACCAGCCG
This sequence comes from Oscillospiraceae bacterium, assembly GCA_017448455.1. Taxonomy (GTDB): domain Bacteria; phylum Bacillota; class Clostridia; order Oscillospirales; family Oscillospiraceae; genus Limivicinus. The sequence continues at coordinate 14,445 of JAFSLL010000289.1, forward strand.
CTTCCATCATAGTTTTCACCCTGGCCGATTCGGCCATACTGTGAAGTCTGTCCGGAATCTTCCAGAATACCGGCATCGATCAATGCGTCATCGTAGACTACATTGCCGTTAACGTCATAGTATCTGTACCATGCGACACTGGGAATGAGGATCGTAACATCATCGTCGTCATAATAATTCTCGACGTGAGAGAAGTCCGGCACACCGTCTTTCATTGGCACAGTCAGCGTGATTTCTGCATCGAAAACGTCAGTATTGTCTTCTACAACCGTGCCGTCTTCTTCGACGACTTTCTTATAGACGTTGATACCGCCGCGGAGCGTGTTCTCGCCTTCGAAGGTGACCAGGGGAACGTCCCCAACCACTGTCGCGCTGCTGCCGTCTACGATTTTTCCGTCGCTGCCAATCTGGAAGCTTACGTTTTTCAATACGCCATTGACAAGCGCAGGATGATAGACAATGGTATTGAACTCAAAGTGCTGATCGGTGTTTGTCTCTTCCAGGACATATTCGTGACCGTCATTTAGGACATAATAACTTGTGCCGTCAATTGTTACTGTCCTGTAGGTGCCGCCGCCGGGATAAGTAGAGGTCAGCAGCGCCGGTGCAATGTTGATGGTCTGCGAGGGCCACTCATACTCGCCGGTTGACTCATTCTTTACAGGGGTGAAGGTATATGCTTTGTAGAATGCGCCGTCTTCCTTCAGATTCAGTGTAACGCCATAAACTTTACCCTGGGCTTCCGCTTCTGCGATCAGCTTTGCCAACTGACCGGGATCCAGGCTGTCCGACCAAGTCTTTGTTACCTGGAAGCTGGATCCGGTGAGAACCATGGGATCGGGCACATCCAGCGCAATCGGTTGACCCTTTTCATAAGTTGTTGTAGTGGTTCCGCCGCTCTCCTCAGTATCTGCAATATAGTAATCCACCGACTGATAGGTGTTGGACATTGCCGCGAAGGTTCCGTTCGGGTACTTCACAATATTCGGATACTGAGAGACACCGTTGCGATAATAAGCGACAGTTGTGCCATTCGGCTGATAAACAGGCTTGGCTGTGCTGTCATCCCAGGTGTAGCCCGGAATACCGTTGTTCAGGTTCGTGACATAGTCGTAAGCATCCTGATCCGGCCACACTTTGAAGCTGACCGTATACGTAGCATTTTTCTCCAGTGTGCCAAGCGGGGAGAGATCCCATTCGAAATCGCCTTCACCGGAAACCGTCGCGATTGGCATGAAATACGGTGTACCGTTATAGGTTGCCGCGTATACCTGTGCGCTGGCCGTTTCAGTAGTAGGAGGTGTTCCGTCTATAATTTTGTTATATTGGATGGTTGTAATGTTGCCGGCAACTGTGTTCGACCCAAACCTGAAGGTTGCAGCACCTGCGGTATCTACCGTTACCGTATAGCTGCTGGAGGTACCGCCGGCCTTGGTATAGGTCACGCCGCCAAGAGAACCGGTGCCGACGTTAGCCGTCAGCGCAGTGTGGGTTACATCCTGGGCAATACCGTCGTTGAAGTCAACTCCGGCAAGGGCAAGGCTGTTGGAAATAACCTCGGCGATGTCATCCAGTGCATTAATCAGTGTTTGTGTCTGTGCGGCAGGAAAATACTTTCCGTTGGGCCGTGCCTCGTTTCCGTTACTGCGTCCGGTATAAGCAAAATTTGTCAGGTACTGGAGAACGTCAACATTACCAAACATACCGATCGTATAGAAATTCCAGCCATTCTTTACGATCTGACGAGCTTCATCGGTCGCCTGCATATATGCTTCATGTTCTCTGTAAAATGCACCACCGGTTGTCGATGTGGCTTCCGCTCTGAATGTATAATCGGTTGGTGTTCCAGTAAAACTGGGGTTACCATCTGTCAGGAAAATGATATAAGTACTGTCCCCATCCTGGTGACCATTAGCGGCAGCTATTGCTTTTGCGAGGCCATCTTCCCAGTTTGTGCCCTGATTATCGCTAATGTTCTGTATCACATAATTAAATGTGTTAGGGGTAGTCGTATTTCCGGCTACCGTATACCAATCAGATGTTGATGTGGCTGTCATACCGTCAAACCTGACAATGCACATCTCAACCAGCTCAGGATTCTCTTCCGTATTCATTCCGAGCAGATTTGTTGAAACCTGCTGGGCAGCCAGTTTTGCGGCTGCCAGCCTGGTCATTGTCCGCCCCTGGAAGGTTACGCTATTCCTGGTCATACTGCTGGAAGTATCCATGACCAGAATGACATTTGCACCATGTGATTCTGAACCGGTGTCTCCTTCGCCGGTGATCGAAAGCGACAGGGTGAAGGTTCCATCCGTGTTCGGTGTAACTGCTTTTCCGGTTTCGGGAACATCGATGCTGGGCTCGTCATCTCCGCCGCCTCCGCCGGAGCTGCTTCCGTAGGGATTGCCATAGACTACATAAATATCAGTATTTCCGCTAAATTGCGTGTACTCGTTCTGCCCATATACCTGATATTCCCAAGCGCCTCCGCCCGCACCTCTCAGTTCAGGTACAATCTGGGTGCCGGAAATGCTGGTAAGAAATGTATCATGGTAGGTATACCCGGATAAGGATTGAACAATATCCGTAATTGCAGTTTGTCCGCTGGATGTGCTGTCAGCCAGCCTCTGAGCGGGTATGATATCCGCACCGGATTCATTCACATAGTGAATGGTAATGGTGGCTGGCTCCGCCAATTTGGCCAGGTAGATCGTAGCGTTGTTCGTACTGGTGCTAAGAGAAAAGGCACTGTTGTTATACTGGAGATACCTTGTCGTGTTTCCAGTGCGAGTACTCAATCTATTATTGCTATATGTCCAAGTAGACGCCTGACTGCTGTTGGTCGTAGTTGCAAGAGCACCATTATTATCACGAAGATAATATGTCGTACCGCCAACTTGATAACTCAGTTGATATCCACCGGTCACCGCTGTGAATGTCCAGACTACGTTATCATTTTCTGACGTGACTCTGTCATTTCCAACGCTAACGGCCTGTCTGCCTAAGGTGCCATTAGTATAGTTCAGGGCATAATCGCTGTTTCCATCTCTGTAAATTATGAAATCGCCTGCACCGACACTGCTGCGTGCCGTACCGTACACAGAGAAGCTCTCTGCCTCATAAACGATCTCCGTTCCATCGCTGCTGACGCTGACGTTTTCAACCAGTTCAATTCCGTCTTCTGCAAAGTGAATAACGTCAAGACTGCTGCCGTCTCCCGTGTTCAAAGACTCAACATAGGTGATTGTGACTTCCACCGGTGCTTTCGGCTCGATCTTCTCTTCGCCGTCCATAATGGAAATGTCAAAGAAACGGACAAAGGAGAGCTCCGGCTGAGCAAGACCGGCAACGTCATAGGCGATAAGGTTCTCATCGTTATCGAAGAGAGTTGCAACTTCCTCTTCAGGAAGCGCCACGATCGGCATATCACTCAGGCCCAGTGCCGCCATGGTCTGGGATCTGTAGTAGTCATACTCCTCTGTTCCGCGAAGAATTTCGCGAACAACAAGTTCTGCACCGACAGGAATCTCAGCATCTTCGTCAAATCTGACGGTAATGTTATATGTTTCCCCGTCTGCGGTGAGATAATCGATTGTAATGACAGTGGTTTCCACAATCGCGTAAATGGAGAACTGATCTGCCGTGAAGGTTACCTCGTCGGCTTCTGTCGCCGCGTCGCTCTGCTCCACGACTTCCGCATTCTTGTTGGCATCCAGGTGGACGACGTCGACCTTGTCCGCTGTCTCGACGACCGCGTGACGCAGGGAGACATTGATCTCTCTCAGAGGCTCGACCTCGATGCCGCCCGGCGCAAAGAAGGTGATGTCAACAGCCGTGACGGACTTCACTTCGCCTTCCACCGCTCCGGTGATGGCGTCAATCAGATTCTGGCTCACAACCGGGATCACCTGCATCTTGGTGTTGGCAGGGAAGGCACCGGCGGGCGCGTCAACCGTGACGGTCAGACCGTAGCTGACCATCTCAAAGTGCTGCGCAGGCATTTTCTCTTCGAGGGCTTCCTCGTCGACGACTTCTTCCGCTACTTCCTCAGCGGGCTGCTCATCGGTGGGCTCCTCAGTAGTGAAGAAGGTCTGTTCGCCGTCTTCGGTGACGACGTCTTCCACGATCTCCTCTTCCGGCTTATTGGTGATCACCAGGCCGTAGGTGCCGACGCTGTCGGACCAGAAGGTGACCTCATCGATATAGTTCCACTCATCGGCGGGATCCGCGATCAGGCCGTAGAGGTGCATATCTTCGGGATTTCTGTTCTCCTCGTACAGCTCGTGATCATCGACATAGACAATCGTGCCGACCGTCTTTTCACTGAGCAGGTAGTTGCGGAAGGAGAAGTGCACGCCGCCGGCAGGATACACCTCGACCCCGTTCGGATCGATGAAGTGGATGTCCACAAAGCGGGCGTTCTGCATCTCGCCGTTGACAGCTGCGGAGACAGCATCAATGTAACGCAGGTCGGTCACACTGCGCAGTTCCATTCTGGTGCCTTCGGGGAGGACGCCGGCTTCGGCATCGGCCGTGACATACAGGTCACCGAGAACTTCTTCCACAAGGAACGCACCAACCGTGTGTTTCTCCTTGTTGGCATTCTTGTTCTCAGCGGGCTTCTTCTCAACCGGCTTGCCCTCAACAGCAGGTGTCGCCTCGGGGGCTTCCTGCGCCGGGGTTTCTGCCGCAGGGGTCTCAGCCGGGGTCTCCGCTGCCGGAGTCTCCTCAGCCGGAGTCTCCTCAGCCGGAGCTTCCTCTGCCGGGGTCTCCGCTGCCGGTTCCTGTGCCGGTTCCGGAACAGGTTCCTCTATGGTTGCGGCGAGCTCTGTTGCGGCAGGCTCTTCCTTGACCTCTTCCGTCGTCTCCAGAAAGACGGCCGGGTCCTCCTTCGCGTGATCCTCGTCCAACGTGATCGCGGGCAGAATGAGGGCATAGGTCGTGGTGAACACGAGGACGACCGCCAGCATCATGGCCAGGGTGCGCATTCTCTTGTTCGTGAATAGTTTGAGCGTTTTATTCTTTCCCACTGTTGTTTCCTCCCGAGAGTTATTCCAAGCGGTTAATACTCGTTTTTATTTATCAGTTTACCGGTCCGAATTCGCTGAGCGGCCAGACCCGGAATATTATCCGGCCGACAATCTGTTCTTCCGCGACACAGCCGACGGCGGTGTTGCGGGAGTCTACGGAGACGCTTCTGTGATCCCCGACAACGAAGAGTCGGGATTCAGGGACCTGGTAGGGAAGGGTGATGTTCGTTTCGCCGAAGGCCTTGTCGGTGATGTATGGTTCATCCAGGGCTACGTTGTTGACGTAGATGGTGCCGTCCTCCGAGATGTCCACCCATTCCCCCGCGCGGGCGATGACCCGCTTTACGAGGATGTTGTTATTATAATAGAAGGCCATGACGTCGCCGGTTTTAAACTGGGAACCTTTGACCGAGAGCACGATGTTCCCTTCCTCCAAGGTCGGGGTCATCGAACTGCCGTAGATCTGAAGCACCGGCAGGAGCAGCACGGCGATCAGGACGGCAACGGCGGCGACGGTAACGAGAGTAAAGAGAGTGTTGCGCAGGGCAAAGGCGAAGCTCCTTTTATACTTCTCATGCTTCAGCTCTTCCTCGAGCTGTTCCAAACTCAGCTCTTCATCCATTGCTCTGCCCCTGCTTATAGCGGTCCACCAGCATCTGCGTGACCTTCAGGTACATCTCGGCGGCCTTTTCGGTCTCCGCGGTGACCTTGTCCAGTCTTGCCATGGCGTCATCGATGGCGCCGGACTTGCCGGTCTGGTGTTCCACCTCCGCGCGCAGCTCGCGGATCTTCTCATCCTTGGCGTCGAGCTTCTTGCGGAGACGTTCATAAGTTTCCTTCAGCTCGGTCAGCTGCGCTTCGACTTCTGCGCGCTTGGCCTGTTCTTCCTCGACCTCCTGCTTTGCGGCAGCGACGGTCTTCTTCTGGGCGATCATCATTTCCAGGAGTTCGGAACGCCGGAGTTTACGGAGTTCTTTATCTGTCATGCTTTGCTGTCCTTTCATCCTGAGAAATTGCTTCGCCGGGTGTCAAAATAGTCCCTTTTCCCAGCTTGCACCCGTAGTTTACCATGTCAGGAGTCAATAAAAGAATCAATAAAAACAGAAACTTGCGTCATTTGCAAAAATATTTTTGTTTCTTATGCCTGGGACGCTATTTCGGATCGTGTCGGATGATATAGTTCAGACACAATACTCCTTCTATCATAGCTAATATATTCTATCAGATATTTGGAAAAATGCAATATTTTCCGGGAAAAAATTTTTAAAAAAATATTAAGAACTCTGCTCTTTCCGGTATTTTTCAAGGTTTTGTCTCCCGCCGGTTTTCGCACCACAAAATCTTGTTTTTCTCTGGTCGGACCAAGCGCCGGAACGGTGATTTTTGCCGCTGCGGAGGCAGGGTTTTTCAGAGAAATGCTCTTTTTGTCACCGTTCTATTCACACTTGAAAACCCCCTGGGCTTTCGATATAATGAAGAAAACAGACAAGGGATAACAGGAGGACATTTTCATGAAACTGAGTGTGCAGAATATGATGCGGGCGAAGAGCGCCTGGAGCAGCTTTCGGAGGAATCACCCGCAGATGATCGCCTTCGCGAAGGATGTGCTGAACCACGGTGTCAAGGAGGACTCGCAGATGGAGATCACCGTCCGCTACCCGGATGGAACGGAGCTTAACTCCGGCATCCGGCTGAAGAAGGACGACCTGGATCTCTTCCAGATCCTGATGGACATCTTTTCATAATATTGCAAGGCGCCCCGGCTTTTCAGCCGGGGCGCCTTGCGTTATATGCTGTTTATAAATTCGCGGATTTCGGCTTCGGCGGCTCCGGCGCTGCCCTGGATCATCTCCGGGCGGCCGCCGCCGCGGCCCTGGATGCCGGTGTTGATCGCTTTGCTCTCCTTCCGCAGATCTCGTGTGCGGCTGCCGATGATGTAGCGGTAGCCGCCCTCGGAGGCGGGGAAGAAGACCGCGGCGAGGCAGCTGCACTTTTCCATCACGAGGTTACAGAGCTCCCGCGCGGCGATCTCGTCGGAGACATCGACGAAGAGGCAGACGTTCCGCTGTCCGGCGGGGACGGCCTCCGCCTTCAGACGCATGAGCTCCAGGGAGAGCGCGGCCCGTTTTTCCTTCAGAGCATCGCGCTCCTCCAGCAGGCGCTGCACCGCCTCGCTGACGGCATCGCGCCGGACGCTGAGCAAAGCGGAGATCTCGGAGGCGCTGCGGAGCTTCCGGCGGTAGTCCTCCAGGGCCTGCATGCCGCAGAGGAGGCTCAGGCGCGTGCCGCCGCGGTGTTTCTCGAAGTTCAGCACCTTGATGATGCCGATCTCGCCGGTATAGGACACGTGCGGCGCGCAGCAGGCGCAGCGGTCCACGCCCGGGATCTCAACAATGCGCACCTCGCCGCTGAGCTCCTTCTTGCTGCGGTAGTCCAGCGCCGCGAGCTCCTCCGGGGAGGGGAAGAAGACCCTGACCGGGAGATTGCGGCGGACGGCCTCGTTGGCCAGCGTCTCGATCCGCTCGACGTCCTCGGCCGTGAAAACATAGTCAAAGTCGAGCGTCATGTCGTCCGCGCCGATGTGGAAGCCGACGTTGCTGCAGCCGAAGAGGCTGTGCGCCGTGCCGGAGAAAATGTGCTCGCCGGAATGGTTTTGCATCCGCCGCAGGCGCTGCTCAGCATCGATCTCGCCGGTCACCGCCGCGCCGACAGCCAGGGGTGCGTCACAGTAATGGAGCACTTCCCCGTTCTTCTCGTGCGCGTCGAGCACGCGGACGCCGCCGAGGAGGCCGGTGTCGGCCGGCTGGCCGCCGCCCTCGGGGAAGAAGGCGGTCTCTTTGAGGACGACGAGGTATTTGCCGTCCGCTTCCTCACAGCGGAGCACCTCGGAGGTAAAGCGGAACAGGTGACTGTCCCGGTAATAGAGCTTTTCCGTCATTCAGAGCCCCCGTATGATCCGGTCCGTTACGCTGAGGCAGAGCGCCGCGCTCTTCTGCAGCTCCGCGTAGAACTCCTCCCCGCCGCCGGTCAGCCCGTCGGAGACGGCCTTGATGAGCAGGCAGGGGACCTCGTTGCGTCTGCAGGTCAGCAGGACGCCGGCGCTCTCCATCTCGCAGATGTCCGCGCCGTAGAGCTTGTGCAAACGCGCCTTGTCCGCCTGATTCCCGACGAACTTGTCCGCCGAGGCGCAGGTGACGGGCCGCAGCTCCGGGCAGAGGGTGACGGCCTTCTCCGCCAGGTCCGCGTCCGCCGGGATGTAGATATCCGGGAGTCCGGGATACTGGGCGGGGGCGACCGGGTCGATGCCGGAGAGGTCGAAGTCGTAGTGCACCACGCGGGTGACGACGCAGGTCTTCGTGAGGGTCATCTCCTCCGTGAGGCCGCCGACCACGCCGAAGTTCACGATCAGCTCCACGCCGTAGCGGTCGATGAGGAGCCCTGCCGCGGCCGCGGCCGCGATCTCCCCGATGCCGCTGTGGATGACATACAGCGTGTAGGCGTCATTTTCATAGAGGTAGACGTCGAAGCCGCCGCGGCGCTCGGTCTCGCCGGGCGTGCCGTAGCGGGCGAAAACGCTCTCCATTTCCACGGCCACCAGCAGGCCGATTTTTTTCTTTTCGCTCATATGACTCTCACCCGCAGCACCTCGTCCATCTCGCGGATGCCGTTGACGGTCTCCTCGTAGATCTCGTCCCCGAGGTCGACGATGGTCACGGCGTAGGCGCCGCGGTGCTTGTTGATCATGTGCTCGACGTTGATATTCTTGGTGCTGATGAAGTCGAGAATGCGGGTGATCATGCGCGGGACGTTGCGGTGAATGACGCAGAGACGGCAGACGCCGAGGCGGTTGAGGTAGGCGTCGGGGAAGTTCACGGAGTTGCGGATGTTCCCGTTCAGGAGGTAGTCGTAGAGCTCGTTGGCGGCCATCTCGGCGCAGCGGTCCTCGCTCTCGGGCGTGCAGGCGCCGAGATGCGGCATGGCGATCACGTTCGGCGCGCGGAGGATGACCTCGTTCGGGAAGTCGGTGACATACTTGGCGACCTTACCGCTCTTCAGGGCCTCGGTCATGTCCAGGTCGTTCACGACCTCGGCGCGGGATTCGTTGATGATGCGCACGCCGTCCTTCATGCGGGCGAAGGCGGCGGCGTTGAGCATGTCGTGCGTCTCGTCGGTGAAGGGGACGTTGATGCTGATATAGTCGCAGTTTTCGTACAGCTCTTCGAGGTTCTCGGTGTGGATGACCTTGCGGGAGAGCCGCCAGGCGGCGTCGACCGAGAGGAAGGGGTCGTAGCCGAGGACCTTCATGTTCAGGTCCACACCGGCGTTGGCCACCAGCGCGCCGACCGCACCGAGGCCGATGACGCCGAGGGTCTTGCCCAGCAGCTCCGGCCCGGTGAAGCTGGCCTTTTTCTTCTCCACGAGCGCGGGGATCTTCTCGCCCTCGCCGGCGATGGACTGCACCCAGGCGATGCTGCCGAGGATGTCGCGCGAGGCCATCACGAGCGAGGCGATCTCCTGCTCCTTGACGGCCTGGGCGTTGGCGCCGGGCGCGTTGAAGACGACGATGCCCTCTTCGGTGCAGCGCTCGATGGGGATGTTGTTGTAGCCGGCGCCGGCGCGCGCGATGGCGAGGAGGCTGTCCGGGAAGCGCATATCGTGGATCTCGGCGCTGCGCAGGAGCAGGCCGCTGGGGTTGTCCAGATCCTCGCCGACACGGCAGCCGACTTTCTCCAGCGCCTCAATGCCGGCATCGGCAATCTTGTTCATGGTCTGTATCTTAAACATGCTTCTGTTCAAACTCCTTCATGCAGGCCGCGAGGGCTTCCACGCCCTCGATCGGCATCGCGTTGTACACCGAGGCGCGCATGCCGCCGGCGACCTTGTGTCCTTTGAGGTTGACCAGCCCCCGCTCCTTCGCGAAGGCGATGAATTCCGCATCGAGCTCCGCGTTCCCCGTGCGGAAGGTGACGTTCATGTCGCTGCGGGAGTCGGGGAGCGCGTGCGCGCGGAAGAGGCGGCTCTCGTCCAGCAGGTCGTAGAGGATCTTCGCGCGGGCTTTCTTCAGCTGCTCCATGCCCTCGACGCCGCCCTGCTCCTTCAGCCAGTCCAGCTCCAGCGAGAGCATGTAGATGCACCAGCAGGGCGGGGTGTTGAGGAGGGAGTCGTGGCGGATCATGGTGTCGTAGCTCATGATCTGCGGGGTATAGGGGAGCTCGCGTCCGGCGAGGCGTTTGTCCACGATGACCACGGTGAGGCCGGCAGGCGCCATGTTCTTCTGGGCGCCGGCGTAGATCAGGCCGAAGCGCGAGACATCCACCGGGCGGGAGAGAATGTCCGAGGACATGTCGCAGACCAGCGGGGCCGCGGTCTCGGGGATATACTGCCACTCGGTGCCGTAGATGGTGTTGTTGGCACAGTAGTAGAAGTACTTCGCGTCCGGGCTGAGGCGGAGCTCGGTCTGGGCGGGGATGCGGTTGTGGCCGGTGTCCGCGGTGTCGCAGGCGATGCGGACCGTGCCGTACTTCTCCGCTTCCTTCGCGGCCTTGGCGGAGAAGTTGCCGGTGATCGCATAATCCGCGGCAGCGCCCTCCATCAGGTTCATCGGGATCGCCGCGAACTGCAGCGTCGCGCCGCCCTGGAGGAAGAGGATCTCGTGTGTATCCGGCACACGCAGCAGCTCCCGCAGCTTCGTCTTCGCATCCTGGAAGATCTCCGCGAAGGCCGGGCTGCGGTGGCTCATCTCCATCACGCTCATGCCCGTGCCGCGGTAGTTCATCAGCTCCGCACGGGCGCGCTGAAGCACGCTCTCCGGCATGGTCGAGGGGCCCGCCGCGAAATTATATACTCTGTCTTCTGTCATTGTTTTTCTCCGTGTCGATCCATGTGGTTCTGTCATAACACTCATTCCGAAGTATTATAAAGGAAGGCCGCGGCAGTGTCAAACATTTTCGACCGCGCCGAGGAGCGTGCCGTCCTTTTCCGCGGAGAGGATTCTGACCCGGCGGAGCCGGCCGCGGAGGCCTTCGTCCGGGACGCGGACCAGGAGATAGGTGTCGCTGTGGCCGAGGGAGCCCTCGCCGTCCCCGGTCTCGAACAGGACCGGGAGCGTCTCCCCCACGCAGGCTTCGCGGAAGACCTTCCCCGTCTCCAGGGAGACCGCCTTCGCCTCGTGCGCGCGCCGGCTCTTGACGGCGGCAGTCAGCTGGTCCGGCAGGCGGTCGGCCGGGGTGCCGGGACGGCGGGAGTAGGGGAAGACATGCAGTTCGGAGAAGGCGCAGCGGCGGATAAAGTCCAGCGTCCGGGCATGGTCCTCCTCCGTCTCGCCCGGGAAGCCCGTGATGAGGTCCCCCGTCAGCGCGCAGCCGGGGAAGTATTCCCGCAGCAGCTCGGTCGTATGGTAGAAGAACGCGGTGTCGTACTTGCGGTTCATCGCTTTCAGTGTCCGGTCGCAGCCGGACTGCAGGGAGAGGTGGAAGTGCCGGCAGAGCCTGCCGGAGGCGGCGAGGCGGCGGCAGAAGTCCCCGGTGATCACGGTCGGCTCGAGCGAGCCGAGGCGCAGGCGCATCCCGCCGGAAGCCTCCGCGACCGCCGTCACGAGATCGGCGAGGTCCGGCCTCTCCGGGAGGTCAAGGCCGTAGGAGGCGACCTCGATGCCGGTGAGGACCAGTTCGCGGAAGCCCTCCTCCGCGAGCCGCCGGGTCTCCCGGACGGCGTCTTCGACCGGCATGCTGCGCAGCGAGCCGCGGACATGGGGGATGATGCAGTAGCTGCAGAAATTGCGGCAGCCGTCCTGGATCTTCAGCATGGCGCGGGTGCGGCCGGACACGGCGCCGGCGGGGAGGGGCTCGAGCTTCTCCCGGCGGAAGGGTCTGTCGATCTGCCGGGCACCCTCGCCGGTCTCCACCGCGCGCTCCACCGCCTCGACAAAGGCCATACGGTCCGCGGAGCCGAAGATCACCTGCGCGCCGATCTCCTCGTTCTCCTCCGGGGAGAGCTGGGCGTAGCAGCCGCAGACGGCCAGAACCGCGCCCGGGTTTTCATCCCGCAGGCGGCGGATCATCTGGCGTGACTTGCGCCCGCTTTCGGCGGTCACGGCGCAGGTATTCACAATGACGGCGTCTGCGACCTCACCGGGGGCGGCGGGCAGGAAGCCGTCCTGCTGCAGGCGGTCCTCCATGGCCTGGGTCTCAAACTGGTTGACCTTGCAGCCGAGAGTGGCTATAATGTACTTCATCAATCGGATTCCTTTATGAAACGGAGTTTTTTATGCATTATCTGGATAATTCCGCCACCACGCAGGTCTGCCCGGAGGCGGCGCAGGCGGCGCTGGAGGTTATGACCGGCAGCTTCGGCAACCCGAGCTCCACCCACACGGTCGGGCGCGAGGCGAAGAAGCGGCTGGACCGCGACCGCGCGGCGGTCGCGAAGGCGCTCGGCTGCAGGCCGGGGGAGCTGGTGTTCACCTCCTGCGGCTCGGAAAGCGACAACTGGGCCCTGCTCGCCGGGGCGGAGGCCGGGCGCCGTAAGGGGAAGCATATTATCAGCTCGGTCGCCGAGCACGACGCCATCCGCCGCAGTCTCGACCTGCTGGAGGAGCGCGGCTTTGAGGTGACGCGCCTGAAGCCGGACGCCTCCGGCGCTGTCCCGGCGGAGGCGGTGCGCGCAGCTCTCCGGCCGGACACCGTCCTGGTGTCGCTGATGCTGGTAAACAACGAAACCGGCGCCGTGACCGACATCCCGGCGGTCGCCCGCGCGATCAGAGAGAGCGGCGCGCCGGCGCTGCTGCACACGGACGCGGTTCAGGCTTTTCTGAAGATTCCCTTCCGCCCGCAGGACCTCGGCACGGATCTGATCAGCGTCAGCGGCCATAAGGTGCACGCGCCGAAGGGCATCGGGGCGCTGTATATCCGCAGCGGCCTGCGCCTGAAGCCCTTTCTGGTGGGCGGCGGCCAGGAAGAAGGCCGCCGCGCCGGAACCGAAGCCACCGCGCAGATTGCCGCCTTTGCCGCGGCCTGTGAGCTCGCCTATCCCCATGTTGCGGAAAACGGCGAGAAGATGCGCGCACAGCGGGAGGAGATCATCCGCCGCCTGCAGGCGGGCATTCCGGAGCTGCGGGTTCTCGGCGGCGGCGCACCGCACATTCTGTCCGTCTCCCTGCCCGGCTGGCGCAGCGAAGTGCTGATGAACTTCCTGGAAGCACGGGAGGTTTATGTGTCAAAAAGCTCCGCCTGCAAAAAGGGCGGGCGGAGCCATGTTCTGGAAGCGATGGGGCTGGACACGCGGACCATCGACGGGGCCCTGCGCATCGGTCTGAGCCGGTATACCAATCAGGAGGATATCGACGCGCTCTGCCTCGGTCTGCAGGACGCGCATGACACGCTCCGTCACACCTGAGCGCTGTTGTCCTTCTTCTCCGCCCCGGCGCGGGCCTTTTCCCGGGCGACCTCTTCCCGGCGCGCATCCGCCTTCTTGACGACCTGCAGGGTGGCGGGATCGATATAATCAATATCGCGATAAGCGGCGACTTCCGTGGGGAGGTCGCTTCTTTTCAGCTTTTTGACGATCAGACTGTTCAGGAGCGTATAGATCGCGACAAAGACCGGTACGCCCAGCAGCAGGCCCCAGAAGCCGAACAGGCCGCCGCCCAGGATAATGGAAAACATGACCCAGAAGCCCGTGATGCCGGTGGAGTTGCCGAGGATGCGCGGCCCGATGATGTTGCCGTCCACCTGCTGCAGCAGGATGACGAAGATGACAAAGATCAGGCATTTGGCGGGGTCGACCATCAGGATGATGATCGCGCTCGGCACCGCGCCGATGAAGGGGCCGAAGAAGGGAATGATATTTGTGATGCCCACAATGACGCTGACCAGCAGGGCATAGGGCATGCGCAGGATTGCGCAGACGATATAGCAGATGATGCCGATAATGAGGGAGTCCAGGAGCTTGCCGCTCAGGAAGCTCATGAAAGTCCGGTCGAGGAAGGAGAGGGCGGCACGGATCCTGTCCGCGGCCTCGACAGAGAAGATCGTGTAGTTCAGGCGCTTGGACGCGGCGATGTATCCCTCCTTGCCGGAGAGCAGATACACCGAGACAATGATGCCGATGACCAGGTTATAGACCGCGCGTGCCACGCCGTAGACCCCGGTGGTGACGGAGGACACGAAGCTGCCAAGCTGCGGCACGAACTTGGTCTCCAGCCAGTTGCCGACATTCGCGTTGAAGTCGCCGAGGGCATCGCTGACATACTGTTCGATCTCCGGGTAATCGCGCAGGAGATTATCTGCCCAGTTTGAGAGATTGGCAGCATACGTACCGCTGTTCTGAACCAGGGTCTGGATGCTGCTGAGCAGCTGCGGCAGGATGAGGTAGACCAAAGAGACCAGGATGATGATCAGGACGATCTCCGCCAGGAGAACGGAAAGCCCGCGCGCGAGCTTCGTGCCGTCCGACTTTTTGCTTCTGCGGGTCAGGCGCCTGGCGAGGGGGAGGAACAGCTTCTGCTCAAACACGTTCATCATCGGGGCGATCAGGTAGCTGATCACCAGACCCCAGATAAACGGCGCGAGGATCCGAACCAGCTTCGTGACGGCCGCGCCGAACACGGACAGATTGCGGACCGCGAAATAGAACAGGATCAGGGCCGCGGCGACGCAGAAGGCCGTGAGCCCCCAATACAGATATTTCTTATCCCAGTTAAAACGACGCCTCATGGCTGTCTCCTTTCCGTGCCCGGCGGCCGCATCCCGGCCGACGCGCTTATTTTACTATTCCCGCCTGCTTCCGTCAAGCGATTTCGCGCGTGCCGCGTCCGCAGGCGGCATTCTAAATATTATGTTAATCGCCTCCGCGGTTTTATGCATTTTCAGCCTGTCGAAAACTCGGTTCAAAAAGTCGAAAACCCGCCTGCTGTCGATGTTTTTTCTTTTTTATGAAACAGAATATTCATTCTTTTTCCGTAAAATATGCATTATTCTGTAAACCGCTGCCGAAAATCTGTCACTTCAAATTTTCAGTTGATTTCCTCGGATTTTTCTATATAATAAGAAGATAGCAATTTCAATGAAACTTGAGGAGGTCCTCTGTATATGATTCAGGTCGATCTTAGCGGCGCTCAGCGCTTCTTCACCCAGGCAGGCCCCGACTATGCCGCCGTCTCGCGCGCGCATGAGGTGCTCTCCACCGGCAGCGGTCTCGGCGCGGACTTCACCGGCTGGCTCCATCTGCCCCAGCACATCAAGGACACGGAGCTCGACCGCATCCTTGCCGCGGCGGAGACCATCCGCGGCCGTTCCAAAGCGCTGGTCGTCATCGGCATCGGCGGTTCCTATCTCGGCGCCCGCGGCGCCATTGAGCTGCTGCGTCCGGTTCCCGCGGAAGGCGACCCGGAGGTCCTCTTTGTCGGCAACGGCCTCTCGGCCGACGCGCTCTGCGATACGCTCAGGAAGCTCGGCAACCGCGACTTTGACGTCAATGTCATCTCCAAATCCGGCACCACGCTTGAACCCGCCATCTCTTTCCGCATCTTCCGCGAGCTGCTGGAGAAGAAGTACGGCGCTGACGCCGACAGCCACATCTTTGCCACCACGGATGCGCGCCGTGGTGTGCTGAAGTCCCTGGCGGACTCCCACGGCTGGGAGAGCTTTGTGGTTCCCGATGATGTCGGCGGACGCTTCAGCGTCCTGTCCGCCGTCGGTCTGCTGCCCATGGCCGTCGCCGGGATCGATGTCCGCCGCCTCGTCGACGCGGCAATCCGCGAATTTGAGGCGCTCGACATGCGCAACAATCAGAACCCTGCCTGGCAGTATGCCGCCGCCCGGCAGAATCTCTACAGCAAGGGCTATTTTGTGGAGATCCTCGGCTGCTATGAACCGAGTTTCCGCTTCATGGCCGAGTGGTGGAAGCAGCTCTACGGCGAGAGCGAAGGCAAGGACAACAAGGGCATTCTCCCCGCCTCGGTGGAGTTCACGGCCGACCTGCATTCCATGGGTCAGTTCATCCAGCAGGGTCCGCGCATCCTGATGGAGTCCATCGTCCGCTTCCGCAAGTCCCGCTCCGCCTATCCGGTGCCCGTCTCCGACAACAACGCGGACGGCCTGGACTACATCGCCGGGCGCGATCTCAGCGAGATCTGCAATGTCGCGGCGGAGGCGGTCCGCGAGGCCCATATTGACGGCGGTGTGCCGAACATCGTGATCAGCTGCTCGGAGCGCGACGAGGAAGGCCTGGCGGAGCTGGTCGCCTTCTTTGAGCTCGCCTGCGCGCTCTCCGGCTACATGTCCGGCGTCAATCCCTTCGACCAGCCCGGCGTTGAGGCGTATAAGAAGAACATGTTCCGCATGCTCGGCAAGCCCGGCGCGGTCTGAACATCCGGGTAACTTTCCCTATTTCTTTTTACGCCGTATTCTTTTATAGTATATTATCCGCTTCTTGCGATGATAATATAAAATTTTTTTAGGAGGAAAAATGAACATGAAGAAATTGCTTGCACTTCTGCTTGCTGTCGTAATGTGCGTCGGTATCTTTGCCGGCTGCGGCGGCGCAGAGCCCGCAGCAACACCCGCTCCTGCCGCTGAACCGGCTGCAGAAGCAGAGCCCGCTCCCGAGGCGGAAGCGGTTGTCACCGCCAGTGAGGACACCCCGCTGGTTGTCGGCTATTCCCCGTTCAACAGCAAGTTCTCCCCCTTCTTCTCGGAGACTGCCTATGACCAGGATGTCTGGGCCATTACCCAGGTCAGCCTTCTCACCAACGACCGTACCGGTGCAATGATCCTCAACGGCATTGAGGGCGAGACCATCGACTACAACGGGACCGACTACACCTACTACGGCCCGGCCGACTGCGTCATCACCGAGAACGAAGACGGAACCGTCTTCTACGACTTCAAGCTCCGTGACGACCTGGTCTTCTCCGATGGCGAGCCCCTCACCGTGGATGACGTCATCTTCTCCATGTATGTACTCTGCGACCCGACCTATGACGGAAGCAGCTCCCTGTTCGCACAGCCGATCCTCGGCCTCGAAGCTTACCGCAGCGGTGTGGACACTCTGCTGAACCTGCTCTACAACGCCGGCCGCGAGAACACCGACTTCACCTATTTCGATGAAGCCACCCAGACCGAGTTCTGGTCCAAGTACGATGCCGCCACCACCGCTCTGGCACAGGAGATCGTTGACTACTGCGTCGGCGCAGGCTACAACGAAGAGGGCGACATTACCGGCGCTGCCGCCAACTGGGGCTTCACCATTCCCGAGAACGGCACCATTGAGGACTTTGCCGCTGCCCTGCAGGAAGCCTACGGCGCTGACGTTGCCGGCATGATCGGCACCGAAGCCGCCGGTTCCTCCGTGGATGACCTCTTCCCCGACCTGGGCACCTATTCCGGCACCGGTATTGAGACCGGCGAGTCCGCCCCCAACATCGAAGGCATCCAGAAGATCGACGACTACAACATGCGCGTCGTTCTGACCCAGGTTGATGCCACCGCCATTTATCAGCTGGCCGTTTCCATCGCCCCGATGCACTACTACGGCGATCCGGCTCTCTATGACTACGACAACAACAGCTTTGGTTTCCCGAAGGGCGACCTGAGCCTTGTCCGTGCCAAGACCACCCAGCCCATGGGCGCCGGCCCCTACAAGTTCATCAAGTTTGAAAACGGCGTCGTCAACTTCGAGGCCAATGACCTCTACTTCAAGGGCGCCCCGAAGACCAAGTACGTCAACTACCTGCAGTGCACCACCGATGATGACAAGCTCAACGGCGTTGTCACCGGCACGGTTGATATCACCGATCCTTCCTACTCCACCGACACCGTCGAGGCCATCAAGGCCGCCAACGGCAATGAAGAAGTCAACGGCGACGTCATTGTGACCGACACCGTCGACAACCTCGGCTACGGTTACATCGGCATGAACTCTGTTGCGCTGAATGTCGGCGGCGAGCCTGCCTCCGATGCTTCCAAGAATCTGCGCAGAGCCTTTGCAACCATCTTCTGCGTGTACCGCGATGTTGCCATCAGCTCTTACTACGGCGAACGCGCCGACGTTATCAATTACCCGATCTCCAACACCTCCTGGGCTGCCCCGCGTCCCGCGGATGACGGCTATCAGGTGGCCTTCTCCGTCGATGTTGAAGGCAACCCGATCTACACCTCTACCATGACCGATGAAGAGAAGTATGCCGCCGCTCTGAACGCAGCTCTCGGCTTCTTTGAGGCTGCCGGCTACACCGTGGAAGACGGCAAGCTGACCGCCGCTCCCGAAGGCGCTGCCCTTGAGTACACCTTCTGGATCCCGGCTGACGGCTCCGGCGACCACCCCGCCTTCATGATCGTCAACGAGGCCAAGAACGCCCTCGCCACCATCGGCATGAACCTGACCATCAACGACCTGACCGACTCCTCCCTGCTGTGGGATGCTCTCTCCGCGAAGGAAGCTCCGATGTGGGCCGCTGCCTGGGGCGCCACGGTTGACCCCGATATGACCCAGATCTACTTTGCCGACGTTGCCAACGGCCCGATGAAGGATGAGCCGGGCAAAGATCCCATGGGCGGACCGGGACAGGGCGGCTCCAACTATCAGTACTGCATCGCCGATCCCGAGCTGGATCAGCTGATCATGGACGGCCGTGCTTCTACCGATCAGGCCTACCGCAAGGCTGTGTACAAAGCTGCTCTGGACATCATCATTGACTGGGCAGTCGAAGTTCCGACCTATCAGCGCCAGAACGCCATCATCTTCAGTGCCGAGCGCGTTGACCTCGACACCGTTACCCCGGACATCACCACCTTCTATCCCTGGCTGAGCGAGATCGAAAACGTCGCTCTCGGCTGATTCTCCAGGATTATAGTAGCATTTCCCTGCCCCGGGGCCCAGGCGGGCCCCGGGGAATTCCCATCTTCCATGGGTAAGGAGGTTGTGATTTTTGCGCAAATTCATCATTAAGCGCCTGATTTATTCGGTTATTATCTTTTTCTTCGTCATGCTCATTATTTACGCCCTGATGCGCTGTCTCCCGACGTCTTATATCGAGTCGCTGGCGCGTCAGCGCTCCATGCAGCCCAACTCCAAGAGCTATGAGGAGTGGATGGCCCAGCTGACCGCCATGTACGGCATGGACAAGGGCATCCTGGCGGGCTACTTCGGCTGGCTGGGAGACTTCTTCCGCGGCAACTTCGGCGACAGCTGGTACTATACCGTTCCCGTCGTGGAAAAATTCCATGAAACCATCTGGCTCAGCTTTGTGATGGGCCTGATCACGCTGTTCTTCGAGGTGGTCATCGCCGTTCCCCTCGGCATTGTTGCCGCCACAAAGCAATACAGCCGAACGGACTATACCATCTCGGTCATCGCGCTGGCGGGCATTTCGCTGCCGACCTTCTTCTTTGCCTCGCTGATGAAGCTGATCTTCTCGGTCAAGCTCGGCTGGTTTGACCTCTTCGGTCTGGTCGGACGCAGTTACAACCAGCTCTCTTCCTGGGGCCAGTTCTGGGACAAGGCGGACCATCTGGTTCTGCCCTGCGTGACGCTGATCGTCATCAGCATCGGTTCGCTGATGCGCTATACCCGCACAAACATGCTGGAAGTGCTGAACGCGGATTACATCCGCACCGCACGGGCGAAAGGCCTGGACGAGAAGAAGGTTATCTACCATCACGCCTTCCGCAACACCCTGATCCCGCTGGTGACCATCATCGGCGGCAGCCTGCCGGGGCTTTTCTCCGGCGCGTTGATTACCGAGACCCTGTTCTCCATCCCCGGCATCGGCTATACGTCCTATCATGCCATGGTTGCCGGCGATATCCCCTTCAGCATGTTTTATCTGGCCTTTCTGGCCATCCTGACCCTGCTCGGCAACCTGATCGCCGATATTCTGTACGCCGTGGTTGATCCGCGGGTGCGCCTCGCGTGAGAAAGGAGGAGCCTGAAATATGAGTGATGACATGAAAAACGTCAATCCCAACGACAGACCTCCTCTGCGGGTACAGAATGTGCCCGGCAATGTATCCCGCAGACATGCAGAGCGGATCACCGAGGACGCCGTGAAGAGCAGCAGCGCTTCCTCCTCCGGCCCGGAAGGCGAAGAGCAGTATTCCCTCAACGATGACCGCCGTGTCAAGGTGCTCTCTCCCGGCGCCATGGTTGCCAAACGCTTTTTCCGCAACCGGATCGCCGTGGTCGGTCTCGCCATCCTCGCCTTCATGTTCCTGTTCTCTTTTGTCGGCGGGCTGATTACTCCGTATTCGGAGGATCAGCAGTTCTACCGGCTGGAAGCCCAGAACAAGGAGTATGCCGGCGTGGTTAAGAATGAAGAATTCCGTTTTGCCACAGCGGACGGGCAGACCTTCCCCGCCGCGCTGCAGGCGCAGGTGGTGCTCGCCATCCAGAAAGGGAATGCGAAATTCAGCTATCGCGATGTGATGTACCGCGTTGCCGAAGAGGGACCGGACTTTTACAGCGCTTCCCTGATGGACGGAACCACCCTGGGCATTGCCTATAAGGACATCGTCACCTCCAGTGTGGAGGGACAGAAGGTGCCCTTTGCTGTTCAGTACGAAGCGCTGAAGGCCTATACCAACGGGGAAAGCCGCTTCAGTGTGGACGGAACAGCCTATTCCATTGACGAAGACGGCAGTCTCTTCCGCGGTTCGGAAGAAATTGCCTTTATCAGCCGATACGTTGTCAACGCCGTACAGCCGGATATCTTCCTCTCCCGCGCTTTTCAGGAAGAGCTGGTTTCGGAGCTGGAAGTCGGCGCGACCGAATTCACCTTCACCGACACAAACGGCGAAACCCACGACTACACCATCACCTACCGGCCGGCAGTCAAGAACTGGTACGTCATGCAGGAGACCGAAACCCGTGTCTACGACACCTATGCCGCGCCCGGCAGAGCCCACTGGCTGGGCACCGACCGCAACGGCATGGACATGCTGACCCGCCTGATGTACGGCGGACGCGTGTCTCTGATCATCGGTTTTATAGTGGAAATCATCGCCACCATCCTCGGCATCATTCTCGGCGGTATTGCCGGTTACTTCGGCAAGTGGGTCGATAACCTGATCATGCGTATTGTCGATATCTTCTACTGCATCCCGTCGATGCCGATCATCATCATCCTCGGCGCTGCGATGGATGCTCTGCGGGTGGATCCGCAGATCCGCATGATCTATCTGATGCTGATCCTCGGCTTCCTCGGCTGGCCGAGCATGGCACGCCTGATCCGCGGACAGATCCTCTCCCTGCGCGAGCAGGAGTTCATGACCGCAACCGAGGCCTGCGGCATCAGCGTCTCCCGCCGCATTTTCCGCCATCTGGTTCCGAACGTGATCCCGCAGATCATCGTCTCCGTGACCATGGGCATCGGCGGCACTATCCTGACGGAAGCGACCCTGTCCTTCCTGGGCCTGGGCGTCAAGTTCCCCTTTGCATCCTGGGGCAACATTATCAACGACGTCAACAATACCTATGTTCTCACCACCTACTGGTTTATCTGGATCCCCGCCGGAACACTCCTTCTGCTGACGGTTCTGGCCTTCAACCTGGTCGGCGACGGTCTGCGCGACGCCTTCGACCCGAAGATGAAACGCTGAGGAGGGACGGAAATGGCTAAGAAAAATACAGACGGCTATCTCTCCGCCCGAGACGCCCGCAAAATCTCCAAAGAGAACCGCAAAATCACCAACGCTTACGAAAAACAGCGCAAGCGCAAGAACGTCCCCGAGTCCGAATATCTCACCACGATGCATGATCCGCGCAACGCGGTGGAATTCGACAACCTGCACACCTACTTCTTCACCGACGCCGGCACCGTAAAGGCCGTCGACGGCGTGAGCTTCGACGTACCCATCGGCAAGACGGTCGGTGTGGTGGGTGAGTCCGGCTGCGGTAAATCGGTCACGAGCCTCTCGCTGATGCAGCTGCTGCAGCGTCCCCAGGGTCAGGTAGTGGAAGGCGAAATCCGCCTGAATCTCGGCAGCAAGGCCTACGATGTCACCAAAGCGCCCAATGAGGTGCTGCAGAAACTGCGGGGCAATTTCGTCTCCATGATTTTCCAGGAGCCGATGACGGCCCTGAACCCGGTCTTCCGCATCGGAGACCAGGTGGATGAGGTTATCGCCCTGCACGACGGCGAGGGCAAGAGCGAGGCAGAAATCAAGGCCCGCACGATCGAGCTGCTGGAGATGGTCGGCATCGCCAACAGCGAAGGCGTCTATATGATGTATCCCCACGAGCTCTCCGGCGGCATGCGGCAGCGCGTGGTCATCGCGATGGCCCTGGCCTGCAACCCCAAGGTCATTATCGCCGATGAACCGACCACCGCGCTGGACGTGACCATTCAGGCCCAGATTCTGGACCTGCTGCGCCAGCTGAAGGACCGCATCAACTCGGCCATCATGTTCATCACCCATGACCTGGGCGTCATCGCGGAGATGGCAGACTACGTCGTCGTCATGTATGCCGGCCGCGTTGTGGAGCAGGGGACCGCGGAGGACATCTTCTATCACCCGGCACATCCCTACACCATCGGCCTGATGGCCTCCAAGCCGGTCGTCGGGAAAAAGGTCGACTCGCTTTACTCCATCCCCGGCAAGGTGCCGAACCCGATCAACATGCCGAACTACTGCTATTTCAAAGACCGCTGCGAGATGTGTGTCGAAGGCTGTGACGGAGACTATCCGCCGATGATCAGCCTGAGCGAGACACACAAGGTCAGCTGCTACCGCTATACGGAAGGAAAGGAGGCGGAGACCGATGGCAGATAAGCGCGAAAAGCCCGACCTGACCATTACCGATGACTATACTCCCGTCACCTATGACGAGCAGTACATCCTCATGGTCAACCGCCTGAAGAAGTACTTCCCCATCAAGGACGGTCTGATTGCACGGACCGTCGGCTACGTCAAGGCCGTCGACGGCGTCACCTTCAACCTGAAGCGCGGCACCACGATGGGCCTGGTAGGAGAGTCCGGCTGCGGCAAGACCACCACCGGCCGCGCCATTCTCCGCCTCTCCGGCGAGAAGACCGGCGGGCAGGTGCTCTTCAACGGGCAGGAGGTCTATGACCTCTCTGCCAGGGAGATGCGCAAGCTCCGCACCCAGATGCAGATTATCTTCCAGGATCCCTTCTCCAGCCTCTCCCCAAGGCTGCCGGTTGGTGAAATTATCGGCGAGGCGGTTCGCGAGCACGGGCTGGTGCCCGCCAATGAGTTTGACGACTACATTGACCGAATCATGGATCAGTGCGGGCTGCAGCCCTTCCACAAGGACCGTTACCCGCATGAGTTCTCCGGCGGTCAGCGGCAGCGCATCTGCATCGCCCGCGCCCTTGCCCTGAACCCGGAATTCGTCGTCTGCGACGAGCCGGTCTCGGCACTGGACGTGTCGATCCAGGCGCAGATTATTAACCTGCTGAAGGACCTGCAGGAAAAGCACGACCTGACCTATCTCTTCATCTCTCACGACCTGAGCGTGGTGGAGCATATCTCCGACACGGTCGGCGTCATGTACCTGGGGAACCTGGTGGAATACGGCGCGACGGAAGACATCTTCACCCATCCGCTGCACCCCTATACCGAGGCGCTCTTCTCCGCGATCCCCATTCCTGACCCCAATGCGCGGATGAAGCGGATTGTGCTGGAGGGCAGCATTCCCAGCCCGGCAAACCCGCCCGCCGGCTGCAAGTTCCATACCCGCTGCGAGCGCTGCATGGAAAAGTGCAAGACGACAGCTCCGGAGTGGAAGGAAATGGAGCCCGGGCATTTCTGTGCCTGCCATCTGTACGATGACTGAGGAGCACCACCATGGCAGAAAAAAAGAACCCCTCCCTTCCCGATGACGATGACGGCCGCGTCATCGCCCCCATGAACGTAGAGGGTATGCCCTGGTATAACCCGAACCGGGATCAGACACCGGCTTCCGGCAGCGGCGGCAGCGATCTGACTCCCGCCCAGCGCCGGATGGTGATCTGGGGGGCCATTCGCACCGGCCTCCTGATCTTCCTCGTTTTCGCAGTGGTCTTTTTCCTGTTCCTGCTCTTCGCGGACAACATCTGGTTCCGATAAACAGAAGGCTCCTCCCCGCCGGGAGGAGCCTTCTGTTTAATTAAAGCGGACGATGCGGTGGGAGATGTTATAGGCGACCTTGACAAAGCCGGCGCCTTTCCTGCCGGGGATGTTGACCAGCCGCAGGGGGGACTTCTTCCGGAAGTAGTTCGCCCACTTCCAGTCGTAGGACCGCAGCCGCTCCCACATCTTCTCCAGGTCCGCGTCCGCCTCTTCGGTCATGTTGAGGCGGGTGAACAGGGTGGCGATGCCGAACATGATGAAGAGCTCGTGCCGGCAGTAGGACTTTTTGCGTTTGTCTTTGATGTCGTCCAGATGGTAAGCCATGAAGCAGAGCTCCGTCGCCCGGATCTGGTGCATGTAGCGCTTCTTCATCACGTCTTCCTGCACCGACTGGCCCTCGCGGCCGATGTAGTAGCGATAGAGGTCCGCGTTCATGTAGTACATGCGCTCCACATCGCGCAGGTTGCCGTAGACCATGTAGTTGTCCTCGTAGAAGGTGTGCTTCGGCATCTCGAGCCCGGTTTTACGCAGCAGCTCGGTACGGAAGGTGACGGTGTGGATCATGAGGATCTGGTCCGGGCGGAAGGGCCTGGTCTCGGCCCAGGTAAAGATCCGCCCCTCCGGCAGCGCGTTGGAGAAGTTGATGGAGCGGTCGCCCTTGCCGTCGGCATGGTCATAGTGATAGTTCGTCACAAAGAGATCGACGCCGCCCTGGCGGTCGCATTCCTCCAGCAGATCCAGAAAGCGGGGGAAGTCCTCACTGAGCCAGTCGTCGCTGTCCACGGTCTTGAAGTAGCGGCCTGTCGCGTGGCGGACGCCCTGGTTGATGCCCTCCCCGTGGCCGCCGTTTTCCTGATGGATGACGCGGACGATGGAAGGATACCGGGCGGCGTATTCATCCGCGATCTTCCCGGTGTTGTCTTTGGAACCGTCGTCAATGATGATGATCTCCACCCGCTCGCCGCCGGGGAGAATGCTGTCCAGGCACTTTTCCATGTAATCCTGGGAGTTGTAGCAGGGGACGGTCACGGTCAGCAGTTTCATTTTTAACCCTCTCTTATTCTGCAGCCTGTTCTTCGGTAACATTCAGAATACCATGTTCCAAATGGATACGCAACTGTTTTTCGCCCATCGGGAAGCGGCACTGAAGCGTCCGGAAGAATTCCGTCCGGGGACTCACCGTGTATTCCGTGCCGCCGGGGCTGCAGGGCTTCAGGCCGACGAAATAGCGTGCCAGCAGATAGATCGGGCCGGCCGCCCAGGCGTGGCAGAGGGACTTGCCGAAGGGGTCGCCGTACATCTCATACTGCTCCTCCAGCGGCTTGTCCGGGTCATACTCCTCCCAGAAAGTGACGGCGCCGAGCTTCAGCATGCCGCCCCAGTAGCGCTTGATCTCCCGCAGGACTTCCTCCAGAAAGCCCAGGCGGCAGAGCACTTCCAGCTCGTAAAAACGGAAATAGGGCGTGGTGATCGCGGGCACCGCGTCGTTAAAGAGCACGCTGCGGGCGAGCGTTTTCTTCCGCTCCTCATCCGCGATGTCGAAGAGGATGGCAAAGATGGAGGCATGGCGGGTGACATGGCGGCGGCCGGAGGTGAAGGAGTCGATGTAGGCCTGCTTTTCCGCATCCCAGAAGCAGCACTCCAGCTGCTCCAGAAGAGCGGCGCGCTCCGCCTCGTACAGACCGCACTTTTCAACCGGGGCAAATTTCGCCATCACGCGGTAAGCCTCGCACAGGAGCATCTGCTCGGCGCAGAGGGGGCCGTCGCGGTCGAACTCCGCCCAGTCGATATATACCCAGTCCCGTTTCCGGCCGACGATGAAGCCATGTTCCTCCCGCTGGCCCATGCAGAGCTCCATCAGGCTCTCCATCTTCGGCCAGAGAAAGTCCACAAAGGCCCGGTCACCGTAGCTCTCATAATAGGAATCCACACTCAGCAGCCAGAGCAGGGAATAGTCCAGAATCGTGTTCACATGTGTGGTCACCGGATCATTCCCGCGCAGCGCGATCAGGGTGCGTTTTTCGATCTCCCGGTCGGCGGTCAGATAGTGGTTGACGAAGAGGCTCTGGTAGGCGTCGCCGCCCCAGATCCACTTGTCGCGCTTGATGCCGTCGAGGAAGAAGGCGCCGGAGCAGAGCATAAAGGTGTGCGCCGCGACGGCGAAAATGCGGTTGAGCTCCTCATCGTCGCTTTGAAATTCCGCGCGCACCGGGATATCGATATACTGATGCATCGCGCGGATGGCATAATCGCCCGGCGCGCAGTCCGGGAGGAAGGCAAAGCGCAGGGCCTGGCGGGGGCAGCGGCCGTCTGCCGGGTCCGGGCTGCAGTGATAATAGCAGTTCTCCGTGTCCAGCGCTTCGGCGCGGCTCTCCCCCAGATAGACGACGGGGATCGGCAGCCCTTCCCGAAGGGGGCTCAGCTCCAGCGCGGCGGTGAGCTCCGTCTCAAAGCCGTAGAGCATGCCGCCGCAGACCTGCTCCGCGCTGACCGGTTCATAGACCTTCTCCGTATACGCCCATTCGGCGGGGTCCCGGTCCGGGTCGGTGAAATAGCGGCTGTGGGCCGCCGGAACGGGATCGGCGTCATAATCGTCCGCGAGCCAGCCGTCGTCGGAGCGGATGATATCCCCCTGTACGAAGACCGACGGCACGCAGCCGATACAGCCGATGTGGACCGAAATCCTCACCGGGCCGGGGGAACAGACGATCTCCGCGCCGAAGGGGTATTTGCTCTCCCCGACCTGGACATAGCCCTGGGAACCCGTGACACCGAAGACGGTGAAGCGGGTTTCTTCCTTCAGCGCGTATTCGCGGCGGAAGGCGACGCGGTTACGGAAGCCCTCGCTCTTCCAGAATGCCGGCCAGGGACAGCCGCGCTCCACGCGGGAGAAGTTCTGCTTCATCGCGTGATAATGCTCGAAGTCACCCGGATACCAAATCCAATAGCTGTTGTTCATATCTTATCCTGTCCAACCGCGTCCCGATGAGCGAAACGGCGGTTTTCCGTTCTTCATTCTCCTGCCGCGCCGCCGGCCCTCAGGGAAGGCCGCGGGAGGCGAACCCATCTTAACAAAACAGCTGTTGAGATGCAAGCATCAGATTTGTGGAAAGCAAAAACCGGTTTACGGCGCAGGCGCCTTCCCGAGGGAGATTCGCTCCCTCGGAAGGCGCCTGTTTTTCGTTATTCGCTGTTTCCTGTGATTTCCCGCTCAGAAGGCGATCCGGACTTCCTTCATCAGGCAGTCGCGGCTGCTGCCGCCCACATAGATGCGGAAGAGACCGTCCTCCAGGCGGTACTGTCCTTCGTTGTCATAGAAGCCCATGTCCTGTTTCGGCAGCGTGAAGCGGATTTCCCGCTCCTCTCCCGCCGCCAGTGTCACGCGGGAATAGTTTTTCAGTTCCTTCACCGGCCGTACGAGGCTGGCTGCCACGTCCTGCAGATAGAGCTGGGCCACCTCTGTGCCTTCGCGGTCACCGGTGTTCTTCAGTTTTACGCAGATCTCCAGCGCGTCCGCAGTTTCTTCGACGCACAGCCCGTCATACGCAAAGCCTGTGTAGCTCAGGCCGTGGCCGAAGGGATACAGCGCGTCCCATGGCGAGTCGAGATAGCGGGAAGTGAATTTGCTCTTGCTGCCGGGGCGGCCGGTGCTGGGATGGTTGTAATAGACCGGGCACTGCCCCGTCACCGCCGGGAAGGAAGAGGAGAGCTTGCCGGAGGGATTCACGTCGCCCAGCAATGCTGCCGCGACCGCGTCGCCCATCCGGATGCCCAGGTGCCAGGCCTCCAGAATGGCCGGCAGATGCTCCGCCTCCCAGCCGAGTGCCAGCGGCCGCCCGTTCATCAGCACGGTGACCACAGGCTTGCCGGATGCCAGCAGGCGTTCCAGCAGCGCGCGCTGTCCGCCGGGCAGGGAGATCTCCGCTTTGGAGCTGGCCTCGCCGGACATGGCGTCGGTCTCGCCCACGACGGCAACGATCACGTCGCCTTCGCGGCAGGCGCGGTCCGCTTCCTCAAAGTCAATCTCGCCCTCCGGTCCGCCGCAGGGGAAGTAGCGGACGTCCGCGCCCGCGGCTTCCAGGCCCATGCGGATGGATACGCAGTCTTCCGGTTTCCAGGCCATGGCCCAGGCGCCGCAGACCTCGTTGGCGTCGTCCGCCAGCTTGCCTACCAGGCTGATCTTCTGCCCGCGGCTCAGCGGCAGGAGACCGCCTTCGTTCTTCAGCAGCACCATGGATTCCTCGGCCGCCTTCCGGCAGAGGGCGATGTGTTCCTCGGGCAGGCCTTTCTCGTAGGCCTCGATCAGGGCTTCCGGCACGTAGGGGTTCTCAAACAGGCCGAGCCAGACCTTGACCGAGAGGATGCGGCGCACGGCCTCATCGATGACCGCCATCGGAACGGTGCCTTTTTCCACTTCGGCAGCCAGATGGTCCTTGTAGATGTGGGTGCCCATGTCCATGTCCATACCGGCCAGGGCCGCCTGAACGCCGGCGTCCCGGTCATCCTCGGCAATGCCGTGGATCACGCACTCCCGGATGGCGTTGGCGTCGCTGACGACGAAGCCCTCCAGACCGAAGTCCTTCTTCAGCACATCGCGCAGAAGCCACCTGTTGACCGTGCAGGGGACGCCGTTGAGGTCGTTGAAGGCAGCCATGACCGTGGCCGCGCCTTCGTTCATCGCCGCACGGAAGGCGGGTAGGTAGACGTTATACAGGTTGGAGACGGACATGGAGGTGGTGTTGTAGTCGCGGCCGCTTTCGCAGGCGCCGTAGGCCACATAGTGTTTGGTGCAGGCCGCCACATAGCTGAGTGGACTGCTCTGATCATTCTGCAGGCCGCGGATCTTCGCGCGGGCGAAACGGCTGCCGAGCAGGGGATCCTCGCCGGGACCTTCGGAGACGCGGCCCCAGCGGGAGTCCCGCGCAGCGTCGATCATCGGGGCGAAGTTCCAGTTGATGCCGTGCGCGCGGGATTCCGCCGCTGCCATATGCGCAGTCTCCTCAAAGAGCGCATCATCAAAGCTGCAGGCTTCGCCGATGGCGATGGGGAATACACTGCGGAAGCCGTGAATCACGTCGAAGCCGATGATCAGCGGGATGCCGAGGCGGCTCTCCTCTACGGCGATTTTCTGCAGGGCGTTGTTCTGCCGCGGATCCTTGACCATCTGGCTGCCCACACGCCCGGCGCGGATATCGTCCTCATGGAAATCCTGTTTGGCGTTGGCCATGATGCGGCCGAACTCCTCCTGGGAAATCCGGCCGTCGGTGAGCATCTCGATCAGCTCGGAAAAGGGTACGTCGAAGCCGCCCACGATGGAGGGGGACTCCTGGTTCATCTGGCCGATCTTTTCCTCCAGCGTCATGCGGGAGAGCAGATCTTCCACAAAGTTTTTCTGGTCCTGTGTCAGTTTCATATGTTCTCTCCTGTCAGTTGGTTTTCAATACGTCTGGTATTCCGCCCAGTCAAAGGCGGCGCGGTTGCCGCTCTCGCCGCCGTTGGCGCTGGCAAAGACACCCAGCATCTCCCCGACCATACAGCCGACTTTCTCCGGGTTGACGCGGGAGCCGTCCATGCGGCCAAGCTCCGTCAGCTGTGCCTCATCCGGACCGAAACGGAAGATATATTCGTTTTCGTTCAGCTCCATCTCCAGGACAACCCCGTCCGCTTCCCAGGGCGCGGAAGCAAGCAGGCTGCGGTTGGTGACCGAGGTAAAGCCCGGAATATAGGGCGGCAGTTTATAATCCGCCGTGAAGAGCAGCAGCTCCAGCCGTTTCTGTCCTTCTGTCTGAGCAAGCTGCAGGTGAATCTGGTGGTTCATGGCCTGCGCAACGGCAATGCCGGCACTCTCCGCGCCCTCCGGCACAAACGACATCCGACAGGAGAAACGGCAGTGCGGCTGGGTGCGCCGGCGCGCCAGGAAGGAAACATAGTGATCCTCCGAATGCGTCACTTCCATGCTCATGGGCTGCAGCGGGTCGGCAAGGGCCTGCGGCAGGCAGCGCAGCGAGAGCCGGGAATCCCGGATCTCCCAGAACGGCTGATAGGGCCTGCCCCAGAAGCTCCAGTCCAGACTCAGCTTTTCGCAGTCGAAGTCGTCCCGCAGCGGTTTTTCGGCGCCGGGCGTCCAAGTCAGGCAGGACGGGAAGGGATACTCCCATTCTACCCGGCCGGTGTCCGGCGTAAAGAGCGGCCAGCCGTCCTCCCAGCGCACGGGAGTAATAAAGGTCTCGCGGCCCAGGTTCTTGCTGATGCCGCCGATGAGACGCGAGGCCAGAAAGACGCCGTACCAGCTGCCGTCCGGCAGATCGATCAGGTCGGCGTGGCCCGCATTCTGGATGGCTGCGCGCCGTCCCATATGGCGCATGGTCAGGATCGGGTTCCCCCGGTACCCTTCGTAAGGACCAAACACGGAGCGGCTGCGCGCAACGGTTGCCGCGTGATAGTATTCGGTGCCGCCCTCGGCGATCAGCAGATAGTACCAGTCGCCGATGTGATAGAGGTGCGGCGCTTCGGGAGAGGCCGCGCCTGCCAGCGCGCCGCCCCAGAGAGCGACGGGTTCCCCGGCCATGCGGAAGTTTTCGATATCATACTTCGCGGCCCAGATGCCCTGGCGCAGGCCCCCTTTGCCGTCCGGCCAGTTTTCGGCGGTGCCCATGATATAGCACTGCCCGTCTTCGTCAAAGAAGATGGATGCGTCAATGCCCGGCACATCGGTCAGCCAGTGGGACTCCGACCAGGGACCGGCAGGGTCCTTGGCTGTTACGATGAAGTTGCCCTTGTCACCGAAGTTGCAGTTGATGAGATAGAAGGTGCCGTTGTGATAGCGGATGGTGGGGGCCATGACGCCGCCGTTGCCGCAGTTTTTCTCCACATGGAAGCCGTTTTCCGGCGTCATGACATAGCACAGCTGCTCCCAGTGCTGCAGATCCCGGCTGTGGAACAGGGGGATGCCGGGGCAGAGCTCAAAGCTGGAGCAGACCAGATAGAAGTCCTCCCCCACCCGGCAGATGGAGGGATCGGGATAAAAGCCGGGGATAATGGGATTTTGAAGCTTGTGTTCCATATTCTTGTCTCCTGATCAGATGTTGGGGATCTTATGCAGGGCTGCGTTCAGCTCCTCAAAGCGCTCCGTGTCGATGCCGCGCTCGACCAGCAGCTCCCGCAGCGTCATCTTGCCGAGGGCGTCCATCATATCCTCAAAGCTCATTTCCGGCGCGAAGGGAACGATGCGTTCGCGCATCTTTTCGATGGTGGAGGCCAGCACCCTCCGGGCCTCGGGGTTGCCGAAGACGCGGGCGATGCTGCAGTCCAGGCTCAGCCAGGCCATGGCATCGTCGTTGACATGAGCGCGCAGCACCGGCTCCGTCATGCTCTGGAAGCTGAATTCCCCGAACAGATCCTTCAGCCACTGGATGCTGTCCTGTACCCAGTCCGCCCCGCGGCGGGGGAAGATGGTCTCCGGGCTCTGTACGGAAGGGTCTCCCGTGGAAAATCCATGAGGACCGTAGGCGTAGATGTGACACTCAAAGCTGGTCTGATAGCGGTTTAAGGCATTCATCATGTCCAGCGTGTTCTGAATGGGCACCACGCTGTCGGTGCGGGTGGCGAAGAGGAAGCAGGGGCAGGTGTTCTCGTCCACCGCCTCCACGATGGAGGGCTTGTCCTCCCCCAGCTCGTGGGCGGTATCCTCCCGCAGTACGGCATAGCCCAGCACGGCCGCCGCCGGGCGGCGCTTGGCCAGGGTGGCCGCGGCACCGGCCAGATGGCCGCCGGCGGAAAAGCCGACGACCGCGATCTTGTCGCGCAGCACGTGCCATTCCTCCGCGTGGGCGTCAATCAGCGCCATGGCCTCCTCGTAGTCCTCCAGCGGGCGGGGCCAGACCGCGTCCGCCCCGCAGGAGTAGCGCAGAATGAAAGCGTGGTAGCCGGCGCGAAGATACTCCGCAGCCACAGGGTCCGCCTCCCGGTCGGAGCAGAAGTGATAGCCGCCGCCGGGGATCACCAGCACCGCGGGCCTGTCGGAAATGCCGCGGAACTCGCCGCCGACGCCCTGGACCATAGCGGTCAGGGTGACATTTCGCTCTTTATTCAGTACGATTTGTTCGTATTCCATTTTAATCTCCTTGTAAGGATATGACCGGAACCCATAGGGAATCCGGTCATATCGCGTGTAGAATTGGGGATTACTTATCCCAGGCATGCTTGCCGGCTTCGAGGTCGGCACGGATTTCGGCGACGCGCTTGTCGTCGAGCTTGTACCAGAACAGCGGTACCATCGAGAGAACGCCGATCACGGCGGGGATGATATTGACAACGACATTGATGCCGGTGCAGGCAGCGGGAGTCTGGGCAGCATTGGGAACGTAGCCGACAGCGGAGAGCAGCAGCACGCCAACAGAGCCGACGAACGCGGTGGCGAGCTTAACGCCGAAGCTGAGGAAGGAGGCGACCAGGCCTTCCTGACGCTTGCCAAGTTTCCAGTCGCCGTACTCGAGGGAGTCGCCGATCATGCCCGGGCAGATGTTGGCGCCGGAGTTGGCAATGCCGCAGACGAAGGACAGCGGGAACAGGAGCTGCTTGGTCGGGAACAGGAACATCAGGATGAAGCCTGCGACCATGACAGCGTTCAGGATCAGCATCCAGTTGCGCTTGCCGAACCACTTGGTGGTCCAGGGCAGGATCGCCACGCCGATCAGGGCGGCGACGGTCATGGTGGTGAAGGTCGGGGAGATCAGGGCAAAGGGATTATCGCCGCCGACAACGTAGACGATGTAGTAGAACAGCATGCCCATACGGCCGGAGACGCAGATGGCGCCGAACACGGTGGCCAGAACCACCATCAGCAGCTGATCGTTCTTGACGAGCTCCTTGATGCTCTGCAGGAAGCCGATCTTCTCCTGGTGGCCGGCGTGGAGCTTTTCGGTGTAGGTCTCCTTGCAGCCGGCAGCGCACAGCCAGAACAGCGGGATCATCACGACGGACAGAATCACAGTGGCAACGAAGTAGCCCTTCGCATCGGCGATCTTCGCGCCGTCGGCGTTCATGGTCTGGGAGAAGTGGAGGATCATGGGCATTGCAACGAGGGAGAGAACGACGCCGATGATCTGGGAGCCGAGGCCGCGGGCGGTGGCGAGGTTCATACGGACGCGGGAGTCAATGGCGATGACGTTCTGCAGCGCCTGATAGGCGATGGAGCAAGCCGTGTAGGCCATGCCGGCACCGACATAGGTGACGAGAGCCAAGACGACCTTCAGCCAACCGGTCACAGGGAACACGGTGAAGGTCAGGATGTTGAAGATGGCGAGAACGGGAGCGCCGAAGATCATGTAGGGACGGAAACGACCCCAGCGGGACTTGGTGTGGTCAGCGATGTTGCCCATCATCGGGTCGTTGATGGTGTCCCAGACACGGGCGATCAGCATGATCATGGAGATCGCGCCGGCGGAGAGCGTAACGACGTCGGTGTAGAACGCCATCAGGTAGGTGTTGATCATGTACCAGCTCATCTGGCACGCGATCTCACCAAAGCTGTAGGAAACTAACAGTTTTGGATTGGTTTTTTCCTGGGTAGGCATGTGGTTTATCCTCCTTATATTCTCTATTTGCGCTCTGTGCGCAATAATAGATGCTTAAATAATAAAGTTGTCCAAATAACGCTTGCTCAGACGGATGGATTTCAGTACGTCTTCACGGCAGCTCTCGAAGGCTTTGTCCTCCACCTCAATGACGGCGTCACCGTTGTAGCGGATGTCGTTCAGGGCGGAGACGTAGGCGCCCCAGTCCACATCGCCCAGACCCGGGATCTTGGGGCTCATGTACTCCAGCGGGTAGGCCAGCACGCCCACCTGCTTCAGCTTCTCGGGATAGAGCTTGATGTCCTTGAAGTGGATGTGGAAGAGCTTGTCCTTGAACTCATACACGGTCTGGACGTAGTCCAGGCCCTGCCACACGTAGTGGCTGGGGTCGAAGTTCAGGCCGAAGTTGGGGCTCGGGATGATGGAAAACAGTTTCCGGAAGATGGCCGGGGTGCACATCAGGTTCTGTCCGCCGGGCCACTGGTCCGGGCCGAAGAGCATGGGGCAGTTCTCGATGGCGACCTTGACATTGTTCTCTTCCGCCAGCTTGATGATGGGCGGCCAGATCTCCTTGAAGAGCTCGATGTTCTCGTCCACGGTCTTGTGCTGGTCGCGGCCGATGAAGGTGGTGACCATGCCGACGCCCAGCTTGGCGGAAGCCTTGATCAGGGCCTTCAGATGCGCGATGGCGGGCCCGCTCTTCTCCGGGTTCGGATCCAGCACATTGGGGTAATAAGCCAGAGACGAGATGTGCATGCCTTTGTCGGCAACGTACTTCTTCACATATTCGGCGTAGGCGTCGTCCTCCAGGACGCGCTCGGCGTCGATGTGGCTCACGCCGGCGTAGCGGCGCTCGGCCTTGCCCGCGGGCCAGCAGGCCACTTCCAGGCACTCAAAGCCCATTTCCGCGGCGGTGTCGACGGCCTCTTCAAAGGTCCAGCCGTCCAGAATGGCAGTCAGCAAACCAAAGTGGATCATATCTGCGCTCCTTTCTTATCTGTTGGCTGGGATGTCCACGGCCTTGCCGGTCTCTGAGCTCTCCATCGAGGCGAAGACCGCGCGCATGGCGCTCAGGACGCTCTCGCCGGAGATCTCCGGCTCCCGGTTGTTCACGACACAGTCCACCCAGGCATCGATGATGCCGGACTTGGTCTGGTTGTCGTTGGTCTGGATCTGCTCCACGTCGAAGTACTGCGGCTCCTGCCCCTTCTTCTTCAGCACGATGGAGTGGGCCGGGTCGTCGTAGATCCGCATCTCGCCCTCGGTGCCGTAAATGACAGTGGAGTTGTCCTCGGCCGCGTAGTAGGTCCAGGACGCCGTCATGGTGCCGACAGCGCCGCCCGCCATCTCGTAGATGCAGATCGCGTTGTCGTCCACGCCGATGAGATTGCCGTCCGCGCCGCGCTTATCCAGCGTGGTGAGCTTCGCGGTGGTGCGCACGACCTTCTCGCCCAGCAGGAACTGGATCAGGTCGGTCTTGTGGATGCCGAGGTCGGCCATGGCGCCCATGGCGGCCTTCGTCTTGTCAAAGAACCAGGTGTTCTTGCCCGGGGTGATGCTCCAGGTCTCGGGGCCGCCGTGGCCGAACGCGGTGCGGAAGGTGATGACCCTGCCGATTTCGCCGTCGGCGATCATCTTCTTCGCCAGCTGATGTGCCTTCGTGAGGCGCTGGTTCTGACCGATCATGAGGAGCCTGCCTTCTTCCTTCGCGACATTCACCATCTCCTCGCAGTCGGCGAGGGAAATGGCCATGGGCTTCTCGCAGAGGACATGCTTGCCGGCTTTCAGCGCCTTGATGGTGAGCTCGGCGTGGGCATTGTTGGCAGCGCAGACGGAGACGACGTCGATCTCGGGATCCGCCAGCAGTTCCTCTGCGGTGTCATAGGCCTTGCCGCCGTATTTGGCAGCCATGTCTTCCGCGCGGGATTTGGTCGGGTTGAAGAAGCCTTTCAGCTCGCAGTTGGGGTTATCCGCATACTCGGGAATGTGTCTGACCTGGGCGATCTTGCCGCAGCCCAGAATACCGATCTTCAGCATATTCGTTCTCCTCTCTTAAACGATCAGCAGCCGGCGGCTGTTGGTGTTCTGTCCGAACTCACGGAAGTAGATGACCGCGGGCTTGTCCGGATCTTCCAGCGCTTCCATGAAGGGGGGCATATACGAGTGCGTGCAGCAGAAACCGTAGGTGATGTCGTGGAAGCCCTGGCTCAGTCCGCCCGGCTTCTTCACGATCAGCGTCGCGGGCTCCGTGGGGTGCCAGTGGCGCCTGCAGTCGGCGCGCATTTCGGCATAGGTGAAATCCTCCCCGTTGACGCGCCAGCAGATCTCATCCGCGCCGAAGCTCTCGCCGTCGACGATCAGATGGCCGGGTTTGATCTGGCTGAGATACACGCCGCGGTAGTAGGGCAGGCGGATCTTCAGCTGGAAGCCGGTGATCTCGCCGTTTTCCTCGATGTTGCGGAATCCGACAGACTGAATAACTTGCTTTTCCATTTTCTCCGCCTCCTTAATAACCCAGAATGTTCTTCATCATGATGTGGTGCCGACGCAGTGTCTGACCGACCTCGTAGCCCTGGTCGTACTTGTCCGCGCCTTCGTACTCGCTGAGGAGGTAGCCGTTGTAGCCGTTCTCCTTCATCACCGTGAGCACTTCCTTATAGGGGATGGTGGTCTCTTCAAACTCATCGTTCATATGGATGAACTTGGCATGGCAGCAGTAGATGTAGGGCAGCAGGGGAATGATGTCCTCCGGCTCGTTGGGAACGAAATGGGGATCGACAAACTCGCCTTCGTCGAACTTGTGGCGGAACACGGAAAAGTCAATGTTCAGGCCGAAGCATTTGGTGCCGGTTTCATTGATGAAGTCCACATAGTCCTGAATCATCTGGCTCTTGAGGTTGGTGGGAATGTGAATCTCCGGGCAGAGCTTCAGATCCAGCTTTTCCGCCAGCGGGAGCACGCCGCGGATGATGTCGCGCCAGTTCTCGACCGGGTTGAGTGCGTCATCCACAACGCTCATCTTGGTGCGCAGCACATGGAAGCCAAGGCGGTGGGCAAGGCGCATGTCCTGCTCGAGGCGCTCCACGGCCTCTTCGGTCGAGAGCAAGCGATCCTGCAGCACGCGGCAGTCGATCCAGTGGCCGTATTCCACGGGCTCCACCTGATACTTATCGCAGAGGGAGAACCAGTAGTTCACCCACTCGTCCGTGGGGTAGGGGTAGTTTTCGATGTGCGTGTTGGCAAGGATCTCCACGCCGGTAGCACCCATATCCTTGAGATCTTCAAAGCAGTCTTCCAGGTTCTTCTCAAAGCCGAACTCGGCGGAGTAGCTGTAGAGAGCAACACCTCTCTTGGGGCCGGGTCTTGTGTTACGGTACATTCGTTTCTCCTCCCTTAAAATTCCATGGCTTCGGGCATTTCAAACGTCGTGGTCATTCTGTACGGCGCTCCGGTCTTCACGCTGACGTCAAAGGCGTTGATGCCCTCGGTGACGTGACGGCAGAGTTCCGCGCTTACGCGGGGTTTGCGGCCTTCGACAATGGCCTTCGCCATGTCGGACACACCCGAGCCGCGCTGATTCCCCACGCGGGGGGCCAGAGTCTCGATTTCGGTAAAGAGCGCCGCGCTCTCCGGTCCGTAGATCGCACCGAGTCTAGCGCCCATGTTGTCACCCTTGCTATTGACCAGCGCCTTGAAGTCTTCGGCCTTCAGGAGCTTGATGGGGCCCATCATGGCATTGGGATCGGGGGCGAAGAGGACGCCTTCGGTACCGTAGATTTCCATGCCGGGGAGGCTGGACTTCCACTCGTCATAGGTCAGGTTCAGGTTGCCGACAACGCCGTTTTCAAACTTCAGGACAGCGCAGTAGTTGGTGTTGACTTCCACCTCAACATCCTTATCCCAGATTTTACGAACATCCCAGCCGCGGTTGGCATAGCAGAAGAGGCTCTCGATGGGACCAAGCAGGGTAACGAGCGAGGTCAGGAAGTAGGGGCCCATATCCAGTGCGGGGCCGACGCCCTTCTTGTACAGATAGCCGGCGTTCGGGTGCCAGAGATCCGCGCCGGGGCCGACATAGTTCGCCGTGACGCTGATGACCTTGCCGATGGCGCCTTCGTCCAGCAGCTTGCGGACCGTCTGGAATTCGGGTGTCAGGAAAGTGTCCGGCGCGGAGCCGACAAAGAGGCCCTTTTTCGCCGCGAACTCGACGATTTCGTTTGCCTGCTCCAGGCTGTCTGCCAGGGGCTTTTCGCAGTAGACGTGCTTGCCCGCCCTCAGCGCGGCCATGGTGAGACTGTAGTGCGAGGCGGGGTTGGTGAGAATGATGACGATGTCCACCTCGGGATCTGCCAGCATCTCCTCCGTGGTGTAGACCTTGGGGACGTTCCAACGTGCCGCCGCGGCCTTCGCGGCCTCGGTGTTCAGGTCTGAGCAGCCTACCGGACGCAGGTTTTTAAACACGGGTCCCAGGGTGCCGAAATAGTGATCGCAGTACACGCCTGTGCCGATCACGCCGTAGCCGAGAACTCTTTCTTCCATGTGTTTCTCCTCTCAAATGAAATGTTAAACAGGTCTTGCGTTTTTGCTGCCTGTAGTATATAAAAGAAAAGAACCCGGCGTAGTGACACATGTCACTTTAGAACAAAAAGAAAACCGGCCCTTTTTGTACAACTCTGACAAAGAGAATGCAAAAATGGCCGATTCCCGAATCATCTTTTTGGAGGAACGGATGGAGACTTTGAATGACCGCGCGCGTTTGGAGCGCTATATGAAGCAACTGCGGATTGAGGAGCGCTTCGGACGGGAGCTGCCGCGCTTTCTCCTGCTGCACTACGCGCCGGGAGACCTGCTGACGACCGCCTTCTCCCCCAGCAAATACCTGCAGTTTGTCGCGGAGGGAGAGCTGACCCTGTATGATATGCCGGACGAGAGCCGCTCCATTATCCTGCAGACCAACTTCAACGAAGTCAGGCTGCTTGGCGAGGTGGAACTGCTGAATTCCCAGTTTGAGCCTTTTTTTGTGGAGGCCCATTCGGACGTGTATACGCTGGCAGTTTATCTGGACCACTACCGGGAACTGCTGCTGAATGACCCCGTGTTTCTGCGCTTCATCTGCGAGACGCTCTCGGACAAGCTCGCCGGTGCGGTCCGCTCCACCATGCACCTGCCGCTGCGGGACCGGGTTATCGCTTCCCTGCGCTATGCCAGCCCCGGAGAGGAATTCGGAAACATCGCCGCGATCTCCTCGCGCCTCGGTGTCAGCAACCGGCAGTTTCTGCGGGTGCTGAAAGGGCTGTGTGAGGAGGGTGTCCTGTCCCACGACAAAAAAGGACATTACCGCATTATCAGGCTTCCGTGAGACACGGGCGGCTGAGAATCAACATCTCTCAGCCGTCCGTGTCTGTTTTCTTTCCGTTTTCCAGATACTGCCGTGGCGAGATGCCGTAGACAGCCTTGAACTTTTTGTTGAAGTGGCTGGTATCAAAGCAGCCGACCTCCTGCGCGATCTCCGTGAGGTTCTGCCTGCCGCCGTCCAGCAGCCGCACCGCCTGTTCCATCTGCATCTGCGCGATAATCGCGTTGAAGGTCTTTCCGGTCTGCTCTCGGATGACCCGGCTCAGGTAAGCCGGAGAGTAACCGAAATACCGGGCTGTCTCGTTCAGGCTCACAGAACTGTAGTGCACGTTCAGGTAACTGAGCACGCCGACAATCAGATCGTTCTGGGTACTGCCGCTTTTGCCCGGCACGATGGCTTCCGATTCATGATCCCGGACGATCCGGAGCAGGAACTGCCCGATCAGCAGGGAAAGACAATACTCATAGGCATATTCTTTCTGCTCTATCTCGTTGAGCATGGCTTCGGCAAGGATCCCGAGCCAGGTGTCATCTCCGGTGGGAAACAGCACGTAAGGGCTGACCTCCCGTTCAAACAGGATTGCCTCCAGGTAGTCGGCCATCAGCTTTCCGCCGCGCAGAAGACTCAGAAAACGCCGGTCGAAGAAGCGGCGGTTGACCATCATGTTCAGGATGCAGCTGCTGTCGTTGGTACAGGAAATGGCATGCACCGCGTTCGGCGCCAGGATGCAGACATCGCCCGCTTTCATGGGAAACGCCGTGTTTTCGAACAGATTCTCGCAGCAGCCCGCAGCAACATAGACGATCTCCACGTAGTTGTGGTTATGCAGAACGGGATAGCTGTAGCGCAGATGCGTGGTGACCATGGTCTGTGTGGCAAGCGGCGCTTCCTCCACCGTGAAGCCGCGTCCGCTCCGGCTCTTATCCCTGTACAGATGGGAAGCCGGAGTCTGCACGATCATGCCCTCGCGCTCATACTGTTCATACTGGGAAAAACTCATCGGTTTTTCCCAGAGTTTTTTATTTCCGGTCTCATACGCCCTCTTCAGTATCCGCTCGCTCTCGTTCAGCGGGTAGCTTTTCATCACTTCAATGGCCATACCGCGCTCCACCTGCCTTCCGGCAAAGAATATCACAAAAGGAGAGACATGTCAAAAATATACCGGTATCTTCTTCGGATTATACAAGCGGAAATCCTTTTTGCCGGGTTATAGTAAGAGCTGAAAGAAACTCCGGAAATCAAGAAGAAACGAAAGGAGCCTCACATGAAATTCAACGAGATCTTCCACCTCGGCGTCGTGGTACGCGATCTGGACAGGGCAGTAAAGATTTATACCGACGAATTGGGCTACGGGCCCTTTGAGCCGGGCGACGGCGCATTCTTTGCCGATAAGGTCATCAACGGTGAGATCGGCCCCGGTCTCCCGATGAAAACGGCAACTTACCGCTCCGGCACCTATGAGATCGAACTGATCGAGCCGACCGGCCCCTCCATTTATATGGACTGGCTGAACGAGCACGGTCCCGGTATCCACCATGTGATTCTGAAGACCGATGAAAAGTATGCCGACGTCGTGGAGATGGCACAGCGCGTGTCCGGCCGTCCGCCGAAGCTGGAAACCAAATTCCCGAACGGCATTCCCATCGTGGCCTACGTCGATCTGCAGGAAGAAGCAGGTCTGCTGCTGGAAATCAGCGGCAACAACGGAATGAGCGCGGAATAAGCCGCGTCATCATAGAGAAAGAAAAGGAGAAAAAGAACATGAGCGAAGAGAAAAAACTCAATTCCGGCAGCAAGCTGCCGCTCGGCTCCACCATTGCATACTCGATCGGCTCCTCCGGCGCGAACGTCAGCTTTTACATGATCAACAACTATCTGATGCTTTTCTACACGGATATTGTGACCCTGTCCGCTGCCGCCATTTCCGCCATTATGCTGATCGCCCGTATCTGGGACGCCGTCAACGATCCCATGATGGGCATAATCGAAGACCGCACCCGTACCCGCTGGGGCAAGTTCCGTCCCTGGCTGATGATCGGCCCTCCGTTCCTTGCCATCTTTAACCTGCTGACCTTCACGGCCTTCCCGCTGCAGGGCGCTACCAAGGCCATCGTCTGCGGCATCTGCTACATCGGCGCCGGCATGGCCTACACGGTGGTACAGGTTGCCATCAACGGTCTGGTCAACCGCATCACCAATGACCCGCAGGCCAAAATGAATGTCATCGCCATTGCCCAGATTGCCAACCAGATCGGCCAGGTCATCATTGCCGCAGTCCTCATGCCTGTGATCCTGTACTTCAGCTCCACCCTCGGTGCGGATGGCGCCAAAGTTGCGGATGGCCACGGCTACTTTATGGGAACCCTGTTTGTCTGCATTATCACCGTACCGATGATCTGGTACGCCGCCTGGAAGTGCCGCGAGGTCTCCGTGGACGAGCCCGCGGTGGTTCAGAAGAAAGAGAAGAAGCCTCTCGGCGAGTCCCTGAAGCTTGTTATCAAAAATGACCAGCTGGTCTTCTCTGTGCTTTCCACCTTCCTTGCCTGCGTCGGCATCATTGGCCGCTATGCGGTGCTGAGCTACTACGTCATTTATGTTGTCGGCTCTTATACACTGATCGCTCCCGTGTTCTCCATCATGAGTTTTGCCCAGATGCTGGGTAATGTCCCTCTGCCCTGGCTGACCAAGAAGTTCGGCAAGATCCGGGTTTATGTGATTGCCAACCTCCTTACCTCGGCAGCGCTGGTCCTGCTCTTCTTCCTCTCCAAAACGCCCAGCAACGCCGTGATCATTGCGCTCTCCGCCGTCATTGGCTTCCTCGGAGCTTCCGGCAGCATCTCCTACTCCTTCACCTGCGATGCCGTCGAATACGGCGACTGGAAATTTGGGATCCGTGACGACGGTCTCGCCTTCTCCATCATGTCCTTCGGCGTAAAGCTGTCCCAGGCTCTTACCGGCGCCATTGCGGCTCCTCTGCTGATCGCGCTGGGTTACGTAGCCAACCAGGCACAGGCGCCCGCAACCGTTAACGGCATCAACGCCCTTGTCAACATTGCTCCCGCTGTCATCCTGGTCATCGCCATACTGCCCATCCTCTTCAAGTATCGTCTGGATGAATCCACAATGGCCAAGATTACTGCCGAGCTGACCGAGCGCCGCGCGGCTGCCGCAGCGCAGGAAGTCTGATTCATATTAAGCACTTTAACAGGCAGATGATCTACGCAGGTCATCTGCCTGCACGGCATAAAACAAGAAAGGAAAAAAATTATGACGATTCAAGGACTGAAAAAACAACTCCCTCCGATCCTCGTCGGCACATCCTCCGCGCTGTTTTCCGATGAGATGACCCCGTGGATTCCGACTGACCTGACCCGAGAAGAGCAGTTTGACGCCATCGACAAGCTCTGGGATATGGGGCTGTATGCCTTTGACTGCGCTTCCGGGTACGGGGAGCGCGTTCTGGGCGAATACCTGCAAAACCGCGGCCGTGTGGAAGAGGCCGTCATCCTCACGAAAGGCTGCCATCCGAACTTCTACCGCCAGCGTGTTACGCCTTTCGACCTGCTCAGTGACTTTCATGATTCCCTCGCCAAGCTGCACCGGGAGTATATCGATATCTATATGCTCCATCGCGACAACCCCGAGGTGCCGGTCAGCGAGATCATCCCCGTGCTGGACAAGCTCCAGAAGGAAGGGAAGATCGGCATTTACGGTGCTTCCAACTGGTCGATGGAGCGCTTCCGCGAGGCCAACGCCTTTGCCGCTGAAAACGGCATGGACGGCTTCCGCGCGGTAAGCCCGCATTACTCGCTCGCCCACCAGGTCGACGACTGCTGGGGCGGCGGACTGTCCATCACGGGCCCGGAGCACGCGGAAGACCGGCGGTGGCTGGCGGAGCAGAAGATCCCTGTGTTCGCCTATTCCGCCATGTCAGGCGGCTTCGTTTCCGGCAAATTCAGAAGCGACGACCGTGACGCCGCCGCGGCCTTCCTGTCCGAGCCCACGAAGAAGGGCTACTGGGCGGATGAGAACTTCGAGCGCCTTGCCCGCGCCGAGATACTTGCCGGGCAGTACGGCGTTTCCGTTGCCCAGATCGCCATGGCCTGGCTCTTCAACCAGGATCTGCAGGTCATTCCGCTTCAGGGCGGCAAGTCTCCCCGCAGCTTCACCCAGACGCTGGAAGCTGCCAATATGAAGC
Source organism: Oscillospiraceae bacterium (assembly GCA_017448455.1). Lineage (GTDB taxonomy): Bacteria > Bacillota > Clostridia > Oscillospirales > Oscillospiraceae > Limivicinus. Next base: position 57,674 of record JAFSLL010000289.1, read on the forward strand.
TCAAACCGGAAGAGGTCAGGTGGCTGAATCTGGAAGTCTGATCTGCTGGCAACCGGTTGAAGAATGCCGCCCAGCCTGCCAAAGCCGCCGCAAGCAACATTTCTTCCACGCGGCTTCCCATTTTGCGTGTTGGCTGGTATACTGAACACAGTATCATCGGATAATCTGACAAAAAGGAGACTGATATGAAAGATAACCACATTCTTCCCTTTCTGTGGATGAGAGGGGAAAGCGAGGATGTTCTCCGCACGGAACTCGCAAAGATTTATGAGGCCGGAATTCGTTCCGTCTGCCTGGAGGCCCGCCCGCACCCGGATTATGCCGGCGAAGGCTGGTGGCATAACGTGGACATCGTCATCGACGAGGCGAAGAAGCGGGACATGACCATCTGGATCCTGGACGACGCCCACTTCCCCACCGGCATGGCCAACAACTCCATGAAAGATCATCCCGAAAAGGTGCGGCGCTTCCTGGTGAGCCAGTTCGTGGACGTGGTCGGCCCCATGCCCGCCGCCCAGGTGGACATCGATCTGCTGACAACGAAGCAGTTCACCTGGATGGACTTCGGCAAGCCCGATTATACGCCTTTTCTGAACGAGACCCGCCTCGTTTCCGTCACCGCCTGCCGCGTGGCACACGGCGACAATGAGGAAGGCGAAGCGCTGGACCTCACTGACCGCGTGAAGGACGGCTACCTGACCGCGGATATCCCCGAGGGCGTGTGGCGCATCCATGTGAACATCGTCACCACCGCCTTCAACTACAAGCCCGAGTACATCAACTACATCGAGGCCGACTCTGTGCGCCTGCTGATCGACGAGGTGTACGAAAAGCACTACGAGCGTTACGGCGATCTTTTCGGCACGGTGATTGCCGGCTTCTTCTCCGATGAGCCCGGCTTCTACAACCAGGAGAACTACGGTTACGACAACTACATCGGTCAGCGTATGCCGCTGCCCTGGGGCCGCGAGCTTGAAGAAGTCCTTCTCGAAAGCTACGGCGAAAACCTCTACCGCGACCTGGCGCTCCTCTTTGCCGACCATGACGACGATTCCCACCGTGCACTTCGCGTGGCTTACATGAATGCGGTGAGCACGCTGTACGGCAGAAACTTCACCAAACAGCTCGGCGACTGGTGCCAGGCCCACGGTGTGGAATACATCGGCCATGTCGTGGAAGATTATCACGGCTACATGCGCCTCGGCGCGGGCGTCGGCCATTACTTCCGGGCGATGGAAGGCCAGCACATGGCCGGCATCGACAACATCGGCTACCAGCTGATGCCCTGCAACGACGTGGCTTCCCGCCACACCGGCTTCTCCGATATTGAGCCGACCTTCTACCACTACTATCTCGGCAAGCTCGGCGCTTCCGCGGCGGCAATCGATCCGAAGAAACGCGGCAGACTCATGTGTGAGAACTTCGGCGCCTACGGCTGGCGTCTGGGTGTGCGCGACATGAAGTGGCTGGCCGATTACTGGATCAGCCAGGGCGTGAATTACTTTGTTCCCCACGCCTTCTCCATGGCCGAGTATCCGGATAACGACTGCCCGCCGCACTTCTACGCCCGCGGCAACAACCCGCAGTTCCCCTGGTTCTGCGAGCTGATGAAGTATGTCGACCGCCTGTGCAGGCTCTTCTCCGACGGGCAGAACGTGCCCCAGGTGGGTCTGCTGTTCGAAGCGGAATCTGACTGGAGCGGCAGAGCCATGAAGGGCTATCTCATCGGCAAAGAGCTTCTCAGCCACCAGCTTGACTTCCTGATCCTCCCCACCGATATCCTTACCGGTGAGGCCGCCGAACACAGTGGATGCCTGGTGGAAGGCAAAGAGCTCGTGGTAAACGGCCGCCGGATGAGCGCCCTGATCGTACCGGAGTGTGAGTATCTCCCCGAGAAGGCCGCCCGCTTCATCGCGGCGAACCCGGAATTCCCGGTTCTGTTCGTAAACAGCTTTCCCGTCGGCATCGCCGAGATGCCGGTGAACGGGGCGGAACTGCTCTCCGCCGCAGTGAAAGACCGTGCCGTTGTCGCGCTGGACCAGCTCTCCGAGACTCTTCGCGGCATGGGCATTTCCGACAGCCTCGGCATTGAAGGCGCGACGCCCGCCCTGCACACCTACCACTACCGCAAGGACGGCAGGGACATCTATATGCTGATGAATGTCTCGTCTGTCGAAACGCTGAATCTGAAACTCGCCCTGACCGAAAGCTACGGCCGCTACGACGCCATGTCCGACCGGATGGAAACCTTCACCGGTCCGGCGCTCACCATCGCCCCGTATCAGTCCGTCATCCTCGTATCCCATCCCGAGAACGCCGTACCCGTGAAAGCTGCTTTCGACTGCCGGACAGGCAGCGTTGTGCTTGATCATTTCGACCTGACGCTCAAAGCCATCGGCGGGGAGACGGAAACGGTCTCCGACTTTGCGCTGCAGCCGATTTCCAACTTCCGCCGCGATTTCTCCGGCGAGCTGGTCTACACCGCGAAGTTCACGCTGGACGCTGTCCCCGCCTGCGCCGTTTTCTCCGCACAGTACGTCTTTGAGTGCATGGCGCTGACCGTCAACGGCAAAGCCCTGCCGCTCGTGTACACCCCGCCTTACGAGCAGGAGATCACCGAAGCGCTCCGGAAGGGCGAGAACGAGATCACGGTGCGTGTCGTCACCACCGCGTTGCGCGATGCTAACACCAAGCCGGGCATCTTCGGCAAGGAGCGCACGATCCTTGAGCCCACCGGCATGTTCGGCCAGGTGAAAATCCGGTTCTGCTCCTGAAAACAAGGCGTGGAATCCTGTCCGCGGAAGTGCTGCGCACTTTCCGCAAAACAGCTTACCGAACAACCGGCTCTTCTGCCGATAATAAGACACCGCCCCGTTCTTTTATGACGGGGTGGTGTCTCTCTTTTCAAATGCACTTTTCAACAGCCCGGAAACAGCGGGCGATCTTCGAGGCCAGCAGCTCGGCCTTTACGTCGCGCTCATCGCCGTTCTTCAGGAGATAGAACGTCTCATCCTCCCGAACCCACGCCTTCGGCGCGACGCCCTGCGTGCCGATGTCCCCGGCCGCGTCGTTGGGTTTCAGCAGCTCCGCATTCTGAACGGTAAGAGAGCGGCCGTTCAGAATGACGTCGGCGAAGGCCCCGGACAGAGAGTGCCGGAACAGACTGAGGTCGGCGAAACTGACGTTCTCCCGGTTGAACCTGATCCAGTACACGTCGGTCAGGCTCAGTCCGTGATAAGAAATGGCGATGGCGGCGCGGTCGCGATCCGTCACGGCCTGCTTGGCTCCGATGCTGTTCAGGATCTCCTTGGCAAATCTGCGATCCAGGGTCAGAACGCGGGAGGAACACCAATAGTAAAAATTGTTCAGGTTGTTGAGCCGCGTATCCAGATCATCCGCCGTCTCCAGATAGAGATTGTAGGGCATGAAGGACGGCGCGTAGATCGTGCAGGTGCCGTCCTCACGGATGGCCGCGACCTTGCGATCCTTGTGCATGATCGTGAACCGCTCCCAGCCCTTGGCCAGAACGGCATGATTCACAGCTATGCTCATATCAGCAACTCCTCCCATTCCGTATTACTCATGGGTACGTTAATCTTCAAGCGTCAGGATATTTATCTTCCGGCTGAATGCCGTGCAGGCGTCCAGCGCGATCACGCCGGGGCCATAGTACGGACTGAAATCCGCGTCCGGCCCGAACTCCGAGCCTTTGTGTTCATAGGTGGCGTGGCCGTAGGAACAATGCCAGTGACCGCAAAGGATCGTCTTCTCTTCCGTGCAGGCCTGCGCCGCGTCCATCCCGTTTATCCACCGCGCCCGGCGCCATTCCTCGGGTGTGGCCTCGCGCCAGTCGGAGCGGTGGCTGTAGCTGCCGTCACGCTCCTGAATGCAGGGAATCCAGCCGTGCACGAAAACGTAATGCGCGGTCTCATAATAGTCTACCATCGCCGGGATGATTTGTCGATAATAGGCTGTGTTCTGCGCCGCCTCGGCGAAATCGAAATGACGGATGAGGGCCAGCCCGGGGTCATAGCCCGTCAGCTGCAGGGCGGTATCATATGTACTGTTGCTCTTGTGGTGCCGGACCGGCAGGCCTTTGTCGATCGTGATCATTTCTTCGTAGAGATCTTCATGATTCCCGCGGACCAGGATCACGGCGTCCTGCTCCATGAGTTGGAGAATAAACTCTTGCATCTTTACCGCTTCCTGCCCGCGGTCGAAGATATCGCCCAGAATGATCAGCTTGTGCGTCTTCGGATCGGTGAAATACCCCGCCTCATCCAGCGCCTTATGAAATTCCGTATAAAAGCCGTGCACGTCGGCGGTGATGTAGTATTTCATGACTGGTACACCATCAATCTGATTGTTTAAGCGATCAATATAACGCTAGAGTCCTTTAGCTTCGAACAAATCCATAAGGTGATTATCAGAGAGTTTCTTTGCTGGTATGATTCACCATCCCCAAGAACATCACATCATAGATCGGAATATACGTGATCTTGCCGTTTGTTGTGATCTCGCGGGTGTTGGACAGGACATAGGCCTTCTTTACTTGATAATCCTCGTTCTTCACAAAAGCGCTCAGCGCGCTGTGGATGGTATAATCCTTGCCGGACTTGACCTCGATGGGTACGGCGGACAGGCTGTCGTAATCGTCGATCAGATAATCGACCTCGCCTTTGTTGCGATTATCGTAATAAAACAGCTTGCAGCCGTGAGCGGCCA